>CAJTRU010000040.1 GCA_910579085.1 uncultured Lachnospiraceae bacterium
ATATGGGCTTTATGTGCCGTTGCGTGGGTTATCGTAGCGCAAGCGTGCCCCTGTACGGAATATTCTGGCTCTGGCACAGAAACCGTCCGTTTTTACACTAACACAAGATAACTGGAAATTATCTTATATAAAAGTTTATGAAACGGATGTGGAAATCAGGATATCACTCCTTGTAAGAATTGCCAACAGGGTATATAATATTTACATTATTATCTTACAAGGAGGCTATTATGAAATTAACACCAGTTAAAGGAACAAGGGATTATCTTCCAAATGAAGTGCAGATACGTGATTATCTCCAGTCTGTTATATTGGAAACATACCAGGAAGCTGGGTTTGAACGGATTACAACACCAGTTATTGAAGATGCTGTAAACCTTGATAAAAGCGAGGGTGGTGAGAATCTTAACCTTATTTTCAAGATTTTAAAGAGAGGAAAGAAACTGTCTGATACAATTTCAGGTGGAAATATAACTGAAAAGGAACTTTCAGACCTTGGGCTGCGGTATGACCTTACACTGCCTCTTTCACGTTATTATGCTAATAACAGGAACAGCCTTATGTCACCATTTAAAGTAATACAGGTGGACAGGGCATACAGGGCAGAACGCCCGCAGAAAGGACGCCTGCGTGAGTTTATACAATGTGATATTGATATAATAGGCAACCAGTCCTGTGATGCAGAAGTGGAACTTATCCTGGTTACAACAAAAGCACTGGACAGGGCAGGGATTAGAAAATATAAAGTTAAGATAAATGACAGGCGTATACTTAAAAGCATATTTGGATATGCAGGATTTAGTGAAGAGGATTATGAAAGGCTTTCAATAATATTTGACAAGCTGGATAAAATAGGTATAGATGGAATTAAAGAGGAACTTTCTTCTGGCGGTTTTGATAAAGAGGCAACAGATAAATTTATTAAACTTTTTGAAGAAGGCAGGCTGACTCTGGAGTCTGTTGCAGGTATCTGTGATGCTGGTTATATACAGGATATCCAGAAAATAATTAATACAGTAAAAGAAGTAACAAATGGCACAGTACCAGTTGAATTTACTCCTTCATTAGTACGCGGGCAGGGATATTATACAGGTGCTGTATTTGAAGTAGAAGCAGAAGGTTATAGTGGCTCAGTTGCTGGAGGCGGGCGTTATGACAACCTTATTGGCAAGTTTTTAAATGAAGATATACCTGCTGTTGGTTTCTCAATAGGCTTTGAAAGAATATTTGAAATACTTATGGAAAAGCAGTATAAAATACCTGGCCAGAAAAAACTGGTTGCTGTATTTTATGACAGTGAAAATTATGCGGCGGCGCTTTCTTATGCAGAAGAACTCCGTAAGGATTACAGGGTTTCTATAATTGCAAGGCCTAAAAAATTAGGGAAATTCCTTAATAAACTTGAACAGCAGGGATTTAATGGTTTTGCTGTCTATGGGCAAGAAGACGGGGTAAAGTTATTTGATAATTAATTATACCCATAAACAGCATGGTTTTTTGTATATTTAAAAGAATGGGGGGATTATTATGGCAAAGTACTTTACAAATAAGAGGGTTAAGTATAGTTTAATTGCTGCATCAGTAATTGTTTCTGCTGCTGCATTTGCGATTCTGTCCAGGGGTACAGTATTTGCGGGTAAAAAACTGTCACTAAGCAGTAGAAATCTTGAAATTACAAAAGGAAGCTATAAAACGTTAAAACTGGATGGTGCTGGAAAGAAAGCTAAGTGGAGCATTAAAAAGGGAAAGGGTATTATAGCACTTAAGGATAAAAAAGCAGGAAGTGTCAAAATATATGGCAGCAAAGAAGGAAATGCAACTGTACAGGCAGAATTTAAAGGCAAGGCTTATACATGTAATGTAAAAGTAATAGCAAAAGCATGGCAGGAAGCTCCAGAAAATACCCCTCTGCCAGATGAAGGAAAAGGAGGACTGGATATTAAGGAAAGAAGCGTGGAATGGAATTCTGTAGCTGGTTTTGGTTCAGAAATTTTACAGAATTTATGGCATAAAGATGAAAATATAATGGTTTCACCAGTTTCAATATTTAATGCACTGGCGATGACAGCTAATGGTGCAAAGGGCAGTACACTTTCACAGATGGAAGATGTTTTTGGGATTTCTACAGATAAGTGTAATAGTTATCTTGGACAATATAATAACCTGCTGCCTTCTGGTGATAAGTATAAATTTAATATTGCCAATTCAATCTGGGTTAATGAAATAAATTCATTTAAAACTGAGCCAGATTTTATAAAGAAAAACCAGGATATATTCGGGGCAGAAGTATTTCCGTCACAGTTTGGCAGCAAAACGGCTGGTGAAATAAATAACTGGGTAAATAAAAATACAGATGGCATGATTAAAGAAGTTGTAGACAATATTTCTCAAAATGCAATGATGTACTTAATTAATGCACTTGCATTTGACGCAGAATGGAGGGATATCTATAATGAAGAATCAATAGTGGATGGACAGTTTACTAAAGAGGATGGAACAGAACAAGAAGTCCCTCTTATGTATTCTACAGAGGGTAAATATATTGAAGATGAAAATACAACAGGATTTGTTAAATATTATGCAAATTCCAAATATGCATTTATTGCACTTCTGCCACAAGAAGGAATGGCTATGGAAGACTATGTGAAGAGCCTGGATGCAGAAAAGCTTAACAGGCTTATAAGCAGTATGAAGAAAGTACATGTAAATGCAGCAATCCCTAAATTTAAGTCTGAATATATGACAAACCTTAAAGAAGTATTGCAGGGCATGGGAATGGCAGATGCATTTGACAGTGGAAAAGCAGACTTTTCAGGAATAGGTAAAAGTACAGATGGCAATTTATGTATAGAAGATGTAATACATAAAACATATATTGAAGTGGATGAAAAAGGTACAAAGGCAGGTGCAGCAACAGTTGTTGTAGCAGTTGCTACTTCAGCAATGATGCCATATGAAGAAAAAACAGTTTATCTTGACAGGCCTTTTGTTTATATAATTGCGGACTGTGAGTCATGGCTTCCAGCCTTTTATGGCATTGTACAGGAAATAAAATAATTGAAAGGCATGGTTATTATATGAAAAAATGGAATACAGTTCTTGGAAAAGTTGTTGTATGTGTCTGTGAAATAATAGTGGGTGTACTGCTTATGTCTGACCCAATAGTTTTTACAGCAGGGATTATTACAGCAGCAGGCATACTGCTTTTGATAACAGGTGCATTTACAATTCTGCGGTATTTCCGTATGGACCCAATGGAAGCACAGTTAGAGCAGGGGCTTGTAAAAGGCATATGCGTCATATTAGGCGGGCTTTTATGTGTATTTAAAAAGGAATGGATTATTACCACATTTCCGCTTCTGACGGTTTTATACGGGCTGGTTATACTGTTTACTGGAATTATGAGAATACAGTGGGCTGTAGACATGATGCGCATAAAAAAAGAACAGTGGCATATGGCGGCAGCAGGTGCAGGTGTTTCAATAGTGCTTGCAACAGTGATACTTTTAAACCCTTTTAGCACAATGGTAGTTTTATGGAGGTTTGTTGCAGTATCAATGATTATAGGTGCAGTAATGGACCTTGTTATACTAGTGTTTATAAACCAGGATAATAAAGGAAATAAAAAAGAGGATAGTACAGAGATTATGTAAAAGGAGGTTCAGAGTACCTAAACAGAGAAGAGAGAGAATATGGTTAAAAAATTTTTATTAAGTATTAACAGATATATAGGTTCACAATTTAGCAAGCCAAGAGGCATTGCAGGAAAAGCAAGCTGTTTCATTATGAATGTAATAAACAGGGCAATGTACAAGGATACCATTAAATATGTTATATCAGAAATGCCCTCTTCTTTGGGAAGAGGGGTAAAAATTCTGGATATTGGATATGGAAATGGCTACTTAATCCAGCAATTATATAAAAAATCTAAAGCAGATATAGCGGGAATTGATATTTCAAAAGATATGGAAAAGGCAGCAGCAAAAAGAAATTATAAAGGAATTATGGAAGGCAGGATTTTCTTAAAAACTGGAGACTGCTGCCGCCTTCCGTTTAATGATAATACATTCAATATAATAACATCAGTAAATACTATTTATTTCTGGCAAAATACAGAAAAAGGAATGTCAGAAATATACAGGGTATTAAAGCCTGGCGGTGTGTTTTATAATTCTGTATATTCAAAAAGTTTTCTAAAAAAATCTCCATTTACACGCAATATTTTTAAATTTTTTACAAAAAAGGATTATATAGCTATTGGAAAAAGAGCAGGGTTTACAGAAAACGGGATAAAGGAAATTATTGCTTCTAAAAGTTATTTAATAAGACATAGAAAGTATTAATACAAATAAATATAATTAGAAGTTCAAGGTGGTTTTAATATGAATATATGTTAAAGAAGAAAGAAGAGGTATTTTTATGGAAATTATAAAAAAAGATATTGATAATGGCAAGGCATTTGACTGGGGAAAAGCTTCTTCTGATTATGCGAAATACAGGGATATTTATCCAGAAGAGTTTTGCAAGAGGCTTGCAGAACTTTCTATTGGTGTAAAAGGGCAGGATGTACTTGACCTGGGGACAGGTACAGGCGTGCTGCCAAGAAATATGTATAAATATGGTGCCAAATGGATAGGAACTGATATTTCAGAAAACCAGATTGCCTATGCTAAGGAATTAAGCAAGGAACAGGGAATGGATATCAGTTATTTTGTTTCATCTGCTGAGGATATTGACTATCCTGCGGGGTCTTTTGATGTAGTGACAGCCTGCCAGTGTTTTATGTATTTTGACAAGAGCATTATTATTCCTAAGATACATTACATGTTAAAACCAGGCGGGCATTTTTGCATACTTTTTATGGCGTGGCTTCCAGGTGAAAGTGAAATTGCAAGGACAAGTGAAGAAATGATTTTAAAATATAATCCATCATGGACAGGCGGACATATGGAAAGATACCAGTTAAGCAAGCCGTCATGGTGTGGAAATTTATTTGAACCAGCAAATATGATAACGTATGATTTGCCTGTCACATTTACGCGTGAGGGCTGGCATGGGCGTATGAAAGCGTGCCGTGGCATTGGCGCATCTTCATTAAGCATTGAAGAAATAGCGGCATGGGAGAAGGAACATATGGAATATATGCAGACAGTACCAGAAAAATTTGATATATTGCATTATATTACAATTCTTGACTTAAGGAAATTAGAACTGGAAACAATTATAACTTATGGTGACTGCTGATGGGTGGTTCTTTGATAAACATTGCAATATGTGATGATGAAAAATATATGTCAGATAAGATAAGGGCGATGGTTTATGGTTTCTTCCACAAGAAAAATAAAAGAGTAGCAGTTGCACAGTTTTCAAACGGGAAAGAACTGTTAGAATATGGCAACGCAATAGATATCCTTTTTTTAGATATACAGATGGATGGAATAGACGGAATGGAGACTGCAAGGAAGCTGCGCAGACGTAATTTTAATGGAATTCTGGTTTTTATAACAGTCCTTGCTGAAATGGTATTCCAGTCATTTGAAGTACAGGCATATGATTATCTGGTAAAGCCAGTAGAAGAGAAACGTTTTGAAAAAACAATGGAACGTATAATGTTTGCCATACAGGATACAGGCAAAGCAAACCTGCTTGTACAGAATGGACATGAAACCATTATTATTCCATTTAAAGATATTATTTATTGTGAAGTTATTGACAGAAAAGTATACCTGCATATGTCATCTTCAGAGGTTATTAGTTATTATGAACGGATTGGAAATCTTGAAGCGGAACTGGACAGCAGGTTTTTCAGGTGCCACAGGAGTTATCTTGTGAATATGCAGTATCTGAAAAGTTATAGAAAAGAAACAGCATTTATGGCAGATGGCAGCAGTATACCCGTATCACGTTTGCGTGGCAGGGAATTTTCCAATGTGATTTTAAATTACATGAAAGAATGGAGGATATAATTTGGCTATCTTTATGGATTTATTTAATATATATATTATGGGAATTATCCAGATGCTTACAGGTTTTTATATCCTCGCAAAATTCTTAAATAAAAAGGCAGATATAATTTATCTTTTTATTATTGTGGCAGCAGGAACTATAATACTGGATATAGTACAGGACAGCAATATAGCAGGTTTTCTGGCATATGCTTTGCTGCTTTTAATAGAAGGTGTTTTTATATGCCATGCTGCAATTGAGTTTGTTATTTTATATACAGCAATTATTATTGGTATTATGCAGCTTAGCTATGGAATTGTTAATTCTTTACTGGTTATTTTGCATCCTCTGTTTTCACAGTTTAACCAGAAAATTGTGGGTATTTCATTTATGTTATTGGGAAATATGGCTTTGCTGCTGGCTGTTTTTTGTTATTATATAGTGTATAAGTATTTTTTATACCGTGGAATAATAAAAAAGCAGTATATACTTATGGTATTGACACCAATTTTAATGATATTTTTAATGGGTGAGTATATTAGTTCTGTTATTTATGGGAGAACTGTTATTACTTATGGCAATGAAGTTGTTATAAATGCACATTCCTGCCAGATATTTGTAGTACAGCTTTTGGGAATGGCAAGTTTGTTCTGCATTATGTTTTCTTATAAGAAACTGCTGGAAAATTTCCGTTTAAATACAGAGCTGTCATTGTTAGAACAAGAAGAACATTTCCTTGTACAGTATGTGGAGGAAATAAAAGCGCGCTATGAAAAAACAAAATCATTCCGCCATGATATAAAGAACCATATAACTATTGTGAAAGAACTTTTACAGAAAGAAAAAACAGTACAGGCATTAAATTATATAATGGATATAAAGGATATGGCAGAGGAAATGTCATTCCCATGTAATACAAATAATCCAATAGCAGATATACTGGCAGGGAATAAGCTTGGCATTGCAAAAAGCATGGGCATAGATACAAGCTGTTCCCTGGTACTGCCTTATCCATGCAATATCAGGGATATTGATTTTTGTATTATATTATCAAATGCACTTGATAATGCAATTAATGCGTGCAAAAACCTGGATAATAGTGCAGAAAGGTATATAAGAGTAGCTGGTTATAAACAGGGGGATTTTATTTTAATAGAGATTGAGAACAGTTTCCATGGAAAAAACATGCCAGATGAGGGTACAGGCCTTGCAAATATAAGAACTGCTGCCAGGAAATATAATGGTGCAGTTGGAATAAAAACAGAGAATAGTACATTTACACTTAGCATCCTTTTAGTCATTCCACAGCATATATAAAGCATTTTATAACAAAATGGTAAAAAAAACTGCTTTTAATACCGATTTAATAGTTACAAAGGTTTTACATACATCTTTATATAATAGAATATATTAAGTGCTGTCTGGTACTATTATGCCAGGTATAAGAGCAGTACAGGAATGGAGGCATTATGAATACAAAAATAATGGAAGGGCTTACAGGAGCAAGTACAAGCATGAACCTTTTAAATACTCCTATGCGGGTTTATAAAGAGGCAAGACTTAAAGGTGATACAGCCACTATGGAAAGAGCAGCAGGATATGTTGGCAGTTTTGCAGGAAAGGCAGAAGAATATAAGACAGAAGCTTATAAAGGAATGAAAGAAGAGGCAAAAGAAGCACGGAAAAAAGCAGAGGCGGAACGTCTGGAAGAAGCCAGAAGACGTAAAGAGGAACGTGAAGAACTTGAAAGAAGGATTGAAGAAAACCAGAATAAAGATATGGATGGGATACCTGAAGATGGAAAAACATTGCCAGAAGATAATACCCAAAACAGCATTGCCAGGACAGAGCAGGCAATATATACCAAAACAGGTGAAAGGCAGGCAGAACCAGATACAATTACATCTATATCACTTTCTATATAGCTTGTAAATCTATATAAAAAATAAAATGCCCCTTATATAAATTATAAGAGGCATTTGATATTTATAAATTTATTTTAATATTTTATCAAGTGTGGTAAATAAGTTGTCAATATCAATAGGCTTTGGTATATGTCCGTTCATTCCGCTTTTTAAAGCTTCTTGCTTATCTTCTTCAAATGCATTAGCAGTCATTGCTATAATTGGTATAGAAGCAAGTTCTTTGTTCTCAAGTTTCCTTATTGCTTTTGTAGCTTCATATCCATTCATTACAGGCATTTGTATATCCATAAGCACTACCTGGTAGTATCCAGGTTCAGACTTGCTGACCATCTCAAGTGCAATTTTGCCGTTATTGGCAACTTCTGTAGTAAAGCCGGATTCATTTAAAAGAGTACAGGCAATTTCCTGGTTTAAGTCAATATCTTCTGCAAGCAATATACGTCCTGTATGGCGTTTGCTGCTGGCGTTGCTTTCTTCTGTTTCTTTTTCGTCATTATTTATAACAGAATTTAAACAACTGCTAAGTTCTGATAAAAACAATGGTTTGCTGCAAAATGCAGTTACACCAGCTTCTTTCGCCTCTGCTTCTATATCAGACCAGTCATAAGCGGTTAATACAATAATTGGCACATTGCCGCCAGTTTCTTTTTTAATCCTTCTTGCAACTTCAACGCCATTCATGTCTGGCAGAAGCCAGTCAACTATATATACACGGTAATCATTGCCACGCATAATTGCCTGGTGGGTACGCAGTACAGCTTCTTTGCCCGACAACGTCCATTCTGCACTCATTCCAATCTGTCCAAGCATATATGAAACACTGTCACATGTGTTAAAATCATCATCAACTACAAGTGCCCGGCAACCTTTTAGTTCTTTAATATTTTTTGGTTTCTTTTCTTCTGCATATAGGCGGAATGTAAAGGAAACAATAAACTCTGTACCTATTCCTTGTTCACTTTTAACAACGATAGTACCATTCATCATATCAACGATATTTTTGGTAATAGCCATTCCTAGCCCTGTTCCCTGTATACCGCTTGTAGTCGTATTCTGTTCCCTCTCAAATGGCTCAAAAATATGTGATACAAATTCTTCACTCATTCCAATTCCGCTGTCTTTAATGCTAAATTCAAAGTTAGCGTAGCCAGATGGTGCATCAGGTTTTTCAGTAATCCTCATACTTACAGAGCCGCCAGCACCTGTATATTTAATAGAATTGCTTAAAAGGTTTAAAAGTACCTGGTTAAGCCTTAGTTTGTCACAATAAATATCCTCATCAAATACATCTATGGTATCTATATAAAGCTCAAGCTGCTTTGCATGTACATCTGCCTGTATAATATTATGCAGGCCATGTAAAATATCTGGAAGGCTGCATGGCTTTTCTTCAAGGTGTATCTTGCCACTTTCAATACGGCTCATATCAAGAACATCATTAATAAGGCTTAAAAGATGGTTGCCTGATGTCATAATTTTGCCCAGGTATTCCTCAACTTGTTCTTTATTGTCAATATGTGTAACAGCCAGGTTTGTAAAGCCTACTATTGCATTCATAGGTGTACGTATATCATGTGACATATTGGAAAGGAATACGCTTTTTGCCCTGCTTGCCCTGTTTGCCTGTTGTAATGCATCTTCAAGAATGTTTTTATGTTCCATTTCCTTACGTGTTTCTTCATCTACACTTCTTAATCCCAGTACAATTCCCCTGCTATCAGTCCAGTTGCCTGACCTTACTACTTTCATCTGGAAATACTCAATGTTTTTATCCCTGGTAATCCTGAAATTAACATAATAAAGTTTCTTTTCTGAAAGTTCTTTTTTAATATATTCAATAGAAGAGGCATTGCGTAATATTTCCTTATCAGCTTCATAGACGCTTTTATCAATAAAGAGCTCTATAAATGTATCAAGTGAAATCTCATTATTAAAAACAAAGTCAAATTTATAACGGCTATTATCAGTGAGCTGTAAAAGGTTTCCCATGCCAGTATCAAGGTCAAAGAAGCATACAATCTGGAAATCTACACTTAATGCATGTACAAGTTCCATCTGGCGTCTTTCGCTTTCCATGCGTTCCCTTTTTTCTTTTAATTTCTGGTCAGTACAATCCAGCAGGAAGCGCTGGTAGAACAATGTCCCGTCTTCCTCCAGCAGTTTAATATTTCCCATTATATGTAATATTTGCCCGTTATCATGTTGTATGCGGTATTCAACATTAACAGTGTCATCTGGCTTATCCAGTTTCATAATAGAATCCCTTAGCTTCTGCCTGTCTTCTTCCATAACAGAAGGCGCAACTAAATCAAACCCGCTTTCCATTAATTCTTTTTTGGAACTGTAACCAAGTATATTAAGAGCAGCCCTGTTTATGCTGATTATATGTGTACCATCAAGTGAGTGTGTCATAATTCCACAGTCAAGTGAGGTAAAAATTGTTTCCAGTGTAAGATTCTTTTTTATTAATTCCTGTTCATATGCACGTTCCTGTGTTATATCAATAGCCACGCCAACAGTTCCCATTACGCTGCCATCAATATCATATAATGGGGACTTATAAGTGGTAAGAAGTCTTGTACCATTACCAGTTTTAACTGTTTCTTCAGCTATACAGGTTTTTCTTTTGCTCATAACCTCTTGTTCAGATTCTATACAGGCAGGGTCATCTTGTTCAACATCCCATATATATGCATGTCTCTGCCCCTCTACCTGCTGTTTTGTTTTATTCACTGTGTGGCAGAAGCTGTCATTTACTTTTTCATGTATGCCATTCTTGTCTTTGTACCATACAAGGTTTGGTACACTGTTAATGGCTGCCTCTAAATACTGGCTGTCCTGCCAGTGGTCTTTTTCTTTTTTATATGCCTGCTGCCATCTTAGGAAACGGAAGCTTAATTCCTCTTCTTCCATAGGCAGTACCCAGATATCATCAACTTTATCAAAACTGTCTGACAGGTCCGCAATCTGGTCTTTATCTGCAAGGAGAACAAGGCTGGCATCCTTTCTTTTGGCAGAGACCAGGGACTGCAATGTTTTTCTGGCGTCTATGCCTGTAAGGTATGCAAATATTGCGTCTGCCTCAGAGGCTGGTGAAGTTGCGGGGTTGCCACTCTCATAAAATTCATGTGTAAAATGTTCAAGCGGGGACATCTTTTTTATAATTTCAAACATACCATTCTGCCCGCCTGCCAGATAAAAACGAATATGGCAATGATACATATCTGTTTCCTCCTTGTGAGTACAATTATAAAATACCAGACTTAGTTTAACACAAAAAAGTTTGCTATACAATCCGTTTATAGCAAACTTTTAAGCTTATTTTATGATATTTTTTAAATATGTATGTTATTTGAAGCGTACCGCTGTGCCATATGCAATAACTTCTGCTGCTCCCTGCATTATTGCAGAACTGGCATACCTGATATTAACTATAGCGTCAGCACCAAGGTGTTCAGCTTCCTCTACCATACGTCTAGTTGCAAGTTCCCTTGAATCATTCATCATATCATTGTATGCTTTTAACTCACCACCAACAAGTGTTTTAAAACCCTGTGTAATATCCTTTCCAATATGTTTGCTTTGTATAGTGCTGCCTTTAACAAGGCCCAGCATCTCAAGCTCCTTGCCAGAAATATAATCAGTATTAACCAATACCATAAACACCACTCCTTATCTTAAAATATTTGTACTATCTAATTAATACAATAATACATAATAGAGGGTTTGTCAATACAATTATGGGATAATTTGCAGTTATTTTTTGTTGGTGCTGACTGGCGGACGGTTTCTGTGCCAGAGCCAGAATATTCCGTACAGGGGTACGCTTTTGCTACGTTACAATGTCATTTAGTTAAGGGGGATTGTTTAAAAATATCATGTATTGTATAGGCTGGCAAATCCAAAGTGTCTTCCATGAACAAAGCACGCTTCCGCTTGGACTCGCACGCAATGGATGCATAAAGCCCTTAATGTTCCTACGGAACATTTTAAGACAGGGCTTAAGCACCAGCGGCTTCGTACAGCTTGTTCATGTAAGCACATTTGGAATTTGCCAGCCAGTCTAATCTTTGGCAATTTATAAAAATATTTTTTACATAAACCTTTAACTAAGTGACATTGCGCTATGTGTGTTAAAGTACCCCTTTAACGGAATAATTCTGGCATCTGGCACGCAAAACCTGTCACCAGCAACCTTTAATAAAACATAAAATAAAAAGATAACTGTAAATGGGGTGGGAGGAATTATTCTGCTAGTCACTTATCAGACAGAGAAAATCAACTGCTTTCATATATAGTATATGAATAATAAAATAATACCACTGTACTTCCGTCCGTCTAAATCATCTGTCACACACCATAATTTCCATTTATATTATTTATTTTGTTATTTTGTATATTTGTTTGTAATTCTGATGGGCACAGCAGGTTTCAAGTGTTCCAGCTAATATTATTCCATGACAGGGGCACTTCAGCACCGCCAGTGTTTGTATCCCATCTTAAGTGCAATGTCATTTAGTTAAGGGTTTTGGCAGAAATGTTTTTGGAAACTGGCAAAGATTAGATTAGCTGGCAAATTCCAAATGTGCTTACATGAACAAGCTGTACGAAGCCGCTGGTGCTTAAGCCCTGTATTTTAGGGATTTATGCACCACTGCGTGCGAGTTCAAGCGGAAGCGTGCTTTGTTCATGTAAGACACTTTGGATTTGCCAGCCCACCATTATTAAATTCCAGCATATCCCTTCAACTAAATGACATTGTTTTATATTGGCGTAGCACAAGGGTGCCCTGTCATGTAATGATTTAGTGGAACACCAGAAACCCTGCGTCCGTTCTTCAAAAACAAAATAACTGTAAATTATTCTGCATCTAAAAATATTTGTGGCATTGTGTATATTGTTGTATAATAGAAACACTGGCGTGCTTTATAAAGAATCTTATCTTTATCCAGGCAGAAGCAGTATTGTTCTTGGCGTTTAACAAAATACTTTTTTATAATTGAACCAGGAAGCCATAAAACACACCAGAGGGGGTATTTGTATGGAATATGTAAAAGAAGTTTTTGCACAATATGACAGGCAGTGCATAAGGGTTTACCAGGCATATAACCCTGTTATTGCTAAAGAGGCTGTGCAGTTACAGGCATTTGGGGAGAATTTTAATGTAAACCATATGACATGGATAAAACCATCTTTTTTATGGCTTATGTACCGTTCTAACTGGGGAACTAAAAAGAACCAGGAATGTATTCTTGCTTTAGATATATACCAGGCAATGTTTAATAAATTATTAGAAAAAGCAGTACTGACTTCTCCAGACTCTGTAAGCTATACAGGTGTACAATGGGAAAAAGCTTTTGATGAAACTACAGTATATTGCCAGTGGGACCCAGACAGAAATATAAATGGAAATGCTATTAACCGTGCTGCAATCCAGATAGGATTAAAAGGGGAAACATTAAGGGAGTTTCTTGATAATGGCATATGCCATATTGAGGATTTAACTCCTGTGGTGAAGAAATGGAATAATAAAAGGAAAAATGGAAAGATAAGTACAAAAGATTTGCCATCGGAAAGGGTGTATCCTGTTAAAAACAAGGCGGTCAGAAACAGGCTGGATATGAAATAAAAATTTAATAAATAAAGGAACTTGCAGGGAGAAGTATTTTTTATATCTGTAAGTTTTTAATGCTGTTTATAGTGGATAGTTTTTATAAATAAAGTAAATTTTTCATATATACTTCCTGGATAATGGCAGCTATAGAAGGAATTTTTAGTTAATGCTTTATGAAAAGTTGCATATAAGCCAGATATATTGTATACTAGATAGAAGGGTGCATTTTTTGTGCATGTAATATATACAGTTTTAAAGGACAATAGTTAATGAAGAGTTAATATAAACACATAAGACGGGGTAACGATGAAAGAGAAAGAATGGCGCGGGTTTGCAGTCCAAAGCGTTGTGCTTCTTGTTGTTGTACTTATATTATCTGTTTTCCATCCAGGTGATATAATAAGCGAAAATGGTACAAAGGTTATGGCTGATGGGACAGCAGCGGCAGAGAATAATAAGAAACATAAAAAGAAAGAAGCCCTGCAAGAGTATGAAGGGCCCATCAGGACAGATGAAGCACATGCTAAGGAGCGCAGCAGTACATATATTAAAATACCAAAAACAGCAGTACCAACAGGGGCATCAATATATTTGACAGATAATTATATGAAGCAGCGTATAAGCCTGGTTATTGGTGGTACATCAGGAAAGAAGATTAAAAAAGAAGATATTGCCAGGTATAATAATGGAAGCAAATTTACTGGCAGTACCAGTAAAAATAATAAAAAAGATATTATAGAGAATATAAGTACAAGGTATTATATTACTAAGAAAAAGAAATACAGGACAGTGCTGGAATTTAAAACAAAACACCTGTATGCGCCTGTACTTTATGAAACAGATACAGGATATTTTATTTCACTTGCAAAGCCAAGGGATGTATATGATAAAATAGTGGTTTTAGATGCAGGGCATGGCGGCATTGATGAAGGAACTTCTTCCGCTAAAGGACACCATGAGAAGGAATATACACTTCTTGTATTGAAGGAACTTAAAAAGCTTATGGACAAGACAGACATTAAGGTTTATTATACACGTCTTAGCGACCAGAAGGTGACAAAAGCCGCCAGGACAGACCTTGCTAATAAACTGGAAGCAGACCTTTTTATAAGCATACACTGCAACTCATCAGAAAAAGGTGATGGCAGGGCATATGGTGTGGAAACATTATATTCAAAAAGGAAACCTGTTAATTCAAGGCTTGGCAACAGGAAACTTTCACAGGTAATGCTTGACAGTGTTGCAGAAGAGGTGGATAACAAAAAGCGTGGTGTTATCAGAAGGGAAGGGCTTTATATTATGCACCATTCTGATGTTCCTGCATCAATTATAGAAATAGGGTATATGTCTAATAAATCAGACTTAAAGTATATATTAAGCAAGAATGGCAGGAAAAAGGTTGCAAAAGGTATTTATAAAGGTATTATGGAGGCACTGGGATGAGGAAAATTATTGTTGCTACCTGCAATGAGCATAAAATAAAAGAAATACGTGAAATTCTTGCAGGGGATGGCATAGAATATGTATCATTGAATGATGAAGGGCTGTCAGGCATAAGCATTACAGAGGATGGTTCTACATTTGAAGAAAATGCAGTAATAAAGGCAAAAACAGTATCAGAAGCTACGGGTTTAATGGTACTTGCTGATGATTCAGGGCTTGAAGTTGATTACCTGGGAGGTGCTCCTGGAATTTATTCTGCCAGGTATATGGGTGAAGATACACCTTACACAGTGAAAAATAACTATATAATAGACCAGCTTAAAGATGCTAAAGATGAGGAGAGAAGTGCAAGGTTTGTATGTGCAATGGCGTGTGCATTTCCTGGTGGAAGGGTAATTACAACAGAAGGAAAGGTAGAAGGACGTATCGCATATAAAGAGCAGGGAGGGAATGGTTTTGGATATGACCCTGTATTTTATCTTCCAGAAATGGGATGTACAACAGCACAGCTAAGCCCGGAAGATAAGAATAAATTAAGCCACAGAGGCAGGGCTTTACGGGCAATGCATGAAAAGCTTTCCGAAGAAGGGGTAATATAAATGCCTATGAAAATATTAGTAGTAAGTGATACACATGGCAACAATACAAATCTTAGGAAGGCTGTAGCCAATATGGGAGGGAGCCTTGATTTGATGGTTCATCTTGGTGATATTATGTGCAGCCTGGATGTTATAAGGGAAATTGCAGGATGTCCTGTTGAAATTGTGAAAGGTAACTGTGATTCGTTTCCAGATATCCAGTCAGCCAGGCTTATAGACATAGCAGGGCATAAAGCATTTATTACACATGGGCATTTATATGGAGGCAACTGGGGCATAGGTACTATGAAAGATATTGCAAAGGAGAACGGGGCAGAAATAGTTATGTTCGGACATACACATGAACCAATGGTGGATAAAACACCTGGCATGACAGTTATAAACCCTGGCAGCCTGTCAAGGCCAAGGCAGGATGGCGGAAGACCTACATATATAGTTATGTCTGTTAGTGGTAATGGCAGTACAGATTATTCATTAGTGTATATGTAGCCAATACCCAGAAGCAGACAGGAGTGACCTGGCTGCCCTTTAGATTACACGTCCCAGAGAGTGGGGCATCTGGCCTTTGCGGTGGTATCTGGATGTATGCAGGGATACCTGTATTATTTCCGGGCTCCGCAGTAATAAAAGGATGGGAAAGCCAGTTATGGCTTTACAGGAATGAGGTGGAACATGCAGCTTACAGATAAAGAGTTTTCATGGATTGTGTCATATGTCCATGGGAAATATGGGATAAACCTGTCGCAGAAAAGGATTTTAATCGCAGGAAGGCTTGAGAATTACCTTTTAAGGAATGGCTATCAGAGTTACAGTGAATATATAGCTAAGGTAGAACATGACCCAAATGGTGAAGAAGCAACTAATATGATTAATGTACTGACTACGAACCATACATTTTTTATGAGGGAACCAGTGCATTTTGAATATATGCAGAAGGTGGCGCTTCCCTGGATAAAACAGAGTGCTGCTGCAAAAAAAGATGCAAGGGTATGGTCTGCGGCAGCGTCAACAGGTGAGGAGCCTTATGTAGTTGCAATGGTTTTGAAAGAATTTTTTGGTATGGACCCTGGATGGAATACGCAGGTACTTGCAACAGATTTATCAACAAGGGTACTTAAACATGCAATGGAAGGGAAGTACCTTGCAGAACATATAACACCACTGCCTGATAAGTGGAAGAGAAAGTATTTTACACGTATTTCCAATGAAGAATACCAGGTAAAAGCAGAATTAAGGAAAGAATTAGTGTTCAGGCAGTTTAACCTTATGGATGAAATAAAGTTTAAGGGGTTATTCCATATAGTTTTTTTAAGGAATGTTATGATATACTTTGATGAAGATACTAAGACAAAGCTTCTGAACAGGATTTATAACCATATGGAACAGGGAGGCTTCCTGTTTATTGGAACAACAGAAAGCATAGATAAAGTAGCTACACCTTTTAAATATGTGCAGCCATCAATCTACATGAAAAGATAAAACATAACCAGGCAGGTGTCTGCAACCAGCAAATGGATTTGTACAGTTTTTACAGATATTCTGGCAAAGAACTGGACTCCTGTATGGTGGTGCTAAACTAAATTTAAAGAAGGGATGTAAGATTATATGAGGCCTATAAGAGTTTTAGTTGTTGATGATTCAGCATTGTTCAGGAATATGCTGTCACAAATACTGGACAGCGACCCTATGATACATGTAGTGGCAACAGCAGCAGACCCATACCAGGCAAGGGACATGATTATACGCTATGAGCCTGATGTAATGACACTGGATGTAGAAATGCCCAGGATGGATGGTATAGCATTTCTTAAGAGGCTGATGCCACAGCATCCTATACCTACAGTTATGATTAGTTCACTTAATTCAGCGGTTTTTGATGCAATGGCAAATGGTGCGGTTGATTTTGTGGATAAACCGCAGAACCTGAGCAAAGAGAAAATGAGTGCCTGGATAAGAGGGGAACTTATAACAAAGATTAAGATTGCATCTACAGTAAAGGTAGGCAGGTACAAGGCAGCAGAAGAATTTAAGGTAAATTCTACTGGAAGGCAGTATCCTGATAAAGTAGTTGCAATAGGTGCTTCTACTGGAGGTACAGAAGCAATTTTTAGTGTAGTAAGCAAATTTAATGTTGATATACCTGGAACAGTTATAGTACAGCATATGCCGCCAGGATTTACTAAAATGTATGCTGAAAGGCTTAATAACCAGTGCAGGGTTGCTGTAAAGGAAGCTGAAAATGGTGATATACTTGAGAGGGGTAAAATCCTTCTTGCAGCAGGTGACAAACATATGCGCCTTGTGAAGTCGGGTAATATATACCGTGTAGAATGTAAAGAGGGCGAAAGGGTGAATGGACACTGTCCTTCAGTTGATGTATTGT
Source organism: uncultured Lachnospiraceae bacterium (assembly GCA_910579085.1). Classification (GTDB taxonomy): domain Bacteria; phylum Bacillota; class Clostridia; order Lachnospirales; family Lachnospiraceae; genus Butyribacter. Next base: position 17,911 of record CAJTRU010000040.1, read on the forward strand.
TCCACTCAGTTGCATCTGCTGCAGCAAGCAATGCTGTAGGTGTAATACTTACAGGAATGGGCGGTGATGGTGCGCTTGGGCTTGCTGCAATGCGTAAGGCAGGTGCACATACAATAGGGCAGGATGAAAAAAGCTGTGTTGTATATGGCATGCCAAAAGTTGCTTTTGATTTGGGGGCAGTTGAATACCAGGTACCACTGGAAAATGTTGCAGCAAAGGTGTATAATATACTTAATTCAATACCTTAATATATAAGGAAATTATATTTATAGTACCATCTGCTTAATAAAGCATGGTAGAATGGAGGTAATTATGAGAATACTTATCGCAGAGGATGATTTTGCAAGCAGGAAGTTTATGCTGAAATTTTTATCAAAATTCGGTGAGTGTGATGTAACAGTTGATGGCATGGAAGCAGTAGACGCATATCTTATGGCACTTGATGCAGAGACACCTTATGACCTGGTATGTCTTGACATAATGATGCCGGCATTTGATGGTTACCAGGCTTTAAAGGCTATAAGGGATATTGAACAGGAGAGGAAAATTCCTGAAGAGGAAAGAGCTAAGATTATTATGACAACAGCATTAAATGAAAGTGCTAATGTAAATAAGGCATTTGACCTTGGCTGTGTCGGATATGCTGGTAAACCTATAGACCAGGCAAAGTTTGAAAGCGTTTTAAAGAAACTGGAACTGATACCATAAAATTTGTAATTAGGACACCTGGGCTGCACAGGACAGAACCCAGGTGCTCCATGTTTTACTTTGCTGCCCTTTTCTACATAAGAAAATGTTAAAGCATTCTTCATTATAAGGGGCTTAAGAAAGGAGTAAATAATGTCTGACGATTTGATTACAGAAGGTATGCTGGATATGTTCATATTTGAAACAGAGCAGGGCCTTGAAAATCTTGAAAATATATGCCTGGACAGCAAGGATGCAGGCGCGTTTGATGAAGACAATGTAAATGAAATATTTCGTATAATGCATACTATAAAAGGTGCTTCTGCTGTTATGATGTACCAGAATATAGCTACACTGGCACATAAGCTGGAGGATGTATTTTACTTTATAAGAGAGAATAATCCTGAAAACGTGCCTCATGCGGAGCTTGTTGATGATGTGCTGGAAGTATCTGATTTTATAACAAATGAGCTTGAGAAGATTAAAGACGGGCTGGAATCTGATGGTGATTCAAAAGAATTAATTGAAAGGCTGACAGTATTCCTTGACAAGATACAGGGAAATGTCCCAAGTGATATAGTTGTGCCTGTACAGGAAAGACCTTTACAGGAAACACCACATTTTTATATTGCACCTGTTGCATCTGAAGACAGCAGGTTTTACAGCATATTTATTACTTATATGAAAGACCTTGATATGGCAAATATAAGGGCATATATGGCTGTAAATTCACTTAAAGGCATTGCTGAGGATATACTTTTTACACCTGCAGATATAATTTCAAATCCTGAAAGTTCCAATGTTGTACTTGAATTTGGGTTCAGGATTGCTTTGCAGACAACAGAAGGGCCTGACAGGATTATGGAACTTGTTAATTCCAGTGCAGGCATAGAAAATATAGAAATCAATGAGTGTACAGCAGAAGAATTCCTTGAATTCTGTGCAGAGGCAGAAGCTCCTATGTCAAGTGCTGGGGAAGTACTTACTGAGCCTATTGAACAGCCTACAATACTTATAGACAGCCAGAAGCCACAGGCAGTAAAAGAAGAGATGGCAAAAAAGGCAGAGATATCATTAGAAGATAATGGCAAAAAAGAAGAAAAACCTGCCCAGAAAGCACCTGTAAAACGTCCTGCTCCAAAGAAAGGTGAGGCACAGAGTTTTATAAGTGTAAATATTAAAAAGATGGATTTGCTTATGGACTTAATAGGTGAGCTTGTAATTGCAGAAGCAACTGTATTACAGAACCCAGATTTAAAAGTACCAGGGCTTGACCTCTCTAATTTCCAGAAATCAGCGGCACAGTTATCAAAGATTACATCTGAACTCCAGGATGCAATTATGGCAATGCGGATGATGCCGCTTAAGAATACATTCCAGAAGATGAACCGTATTGTATATGATACATCTAAGAAACTTGGTAAAGATATCGAGCTTGAAGTAATCGGTGAGGACACCGAAGTTGATAAAAATATTATTGAGCATATATCTGACCCTCTTATGCACCTTATACGTAATTCAGTTGACCACGGTATTGAAAGCAATGAGGAGCGCGCCGAAGCAGGCAAGATTGAAAAGGGAAGGATTGTGCTTGAAGCTAAGAACGAAGGAGGACAGGTATGGATATCTGTTTCTGATAACGGACATGGCTTAAACAGAGAAAGCATACTTGCCAAAGCAAGGACGAACGGGCTTCTTGGCAACCGTTCTGAGAAGGAGCTTACAGATAAAGAAGTATTTAATTTTATTACACTTCCAGGATTTTCTACTAAAAAGCAGGTTACAGAGTATTCAGGGCGTGGCGTAGGAATGGATGTTGTTGTAAAGAATATACAGGATGTAGGTGGTATGCTGGATATAGAGAGTGTACAGGGTGAAGGCTCAACAATGACTATGAAAATCCCTCTTACACTTGCTATAATTGACGGAATAATATTCTCAGTAGCAGACACAAACTTTGTGTCTCCTACAAACAGTGTATCCGAATTTATCAGGCTTTCAAGCGACAAGCTTATAGTTGAGCCAGATGGTGAAGAGTATGTAATGATACGTGAAGAGTATTATCCTCTTATCAGGCTGAACAAGTTCTACCACCTTAACGGGGCTGTTGACAATATAGAAGATGGCATTGTAGTAGTGCTTACACATGAAGACAGGAACTTTGCAGTATTTGCAGATAAACTTGTAGGGGAACAGGAAATAGTTGTTAAGCCTATTCCTTCATATATTAAGAAAGTAAACGGGTTATCAGGATGTACACAGCTTGGTGACGGAAGCATAAGCCTTATTATAGATGCTGGTGCACTTGCAAGGGCATAAGAATATAAAGTAAAAAAGTACCATCGTAAAAAGTCCGCTACAGGTTCTTTTTACGATGGTATTATTATAGAATTATAATATAAAGAAAATGCAGGCTGTTATATTATTTATTAGAACAGCTTATCTGCATACAATCAGCAGTGAAAGGAAAGATATATGTTTTCAGGACAGGAACTTGGTGGGATTGTACAACAGATTACACAGAATTATAAAAATGAAGAACTTTTTTATATTAAAAATGGGTGCTGTATGCCTGGCAGGGACTGTATAATACATATAATATTAAGGCTCCGCCAGATTATGTTTCCAGGGTATTTTGATGATGAATACCTTGGCAGGACTGTACCAGAGTATTTTGTAGGGCATAATATATTAAAACTCTATGATGACCTTTTGTGCCAGCTTAAATCAGCATTTATACAGGTGTCACAAGATGATGTAAAAGAAGAAGATATTTCAAAAGAATGTGAAGAAATATGCACAAAGTTTTTTGCGTCACTTGGTGATATACAAAATATGCTTTTAAAAGATGTTGAAGCGGCATATAATGGGGACCCGGCAGCAAAGACAAAACAGGAAATAATCTTCTGTTATCCGGGGCTTCTTGCGGTATTTGTATACAGGATTGCACATGAACTTTATAAAATGAATGTCCCTCTTATACCACGTATTATGTCAGAGTATGCACACAGCCATACGGGAATAGATATAAACCCTGGTGCAGAAATAGGGGAGTATTTCTTTATAGACCACGGTACAGGCGTAGTAATAGGTGAAACTACAATAATAGGCAACAATGTAAAAGTTTACCAGGGAGTAACACTTGGAGCACTTTCAACAAGAAGCGGCCAGCTTCTGCGTGATATAAAAAGACATCCAACTATAGAAGATAATGTAACAATTTACTCAAGCGCTTCAATACTTGGTGGTGAAACAGTAATAGGCAAAGGGTCAGTAATAGGAGGCAATGCATTTATAACAGAGTCAGTACCTCCAGGAACAAGGGTAAGTGTAAAAAATCCTGAATTAAAATTTACAGAAAAGACAGCAAGCCTGTCCATAAATGAATTGTTTGACTAAATTTTCCAGGCATTTAGTCTGACTGTATTTGTGTACCAGCATATAAGTGCATTAAATTGTGGGATATATGGAGGTTTTAAACCATAAGCGGGAAGATATTGTATAAAGATAGTACAGAAACGGGGATAAATAATGAAATATGATTGTCTTGTTGTAGACGATGAGGAAATGCTTGCAGACAGTACAGCCCAGTATTTTAATTTATTCGGGGTGAAAACGGCAGTAGTACACAGCGCAGCAGGATGCAGGGATTTTTTTAAGCAGGATACGGCGTGCCTTGTCCTGCTTGATATAAATCTTGGTGGCAGCAGTGGCTTTGAATTATGCAAAGAACTCAGGGAAAAAACGGATATACCTATTTTATTTATTTCTGCAAGGACAAGTGATGATGATAAAATTGCTGCATTTAGCATAGGCGGTGATGACTATGTGCAGAAACCATATTCACTTAGCGTACTGCTTGCAAAAGTAAAAGTGGTACTTAAGCGTTATGGCAAAAACAGCAGTAAAGAATATTCTGATGGCAGGCTTCTTGTAGATTTTGATGCAATGCAGGTATTTATCAATAATGAACCAGTAAAACTTACACAGCTTGAATTTAAGCTGTTATCTTACTTAATCCAGAATGAAAACAGGGTAATATCCAAACAGGAACTTTTTGAGAACGTCTGGGAGGATAAGTTTACAGGTGATGGGACATTAAATGTGCATATACGCAAAATACGTGAAGCAGTTGAGCGCGACCCAGGCAGCCCTGAATATATTATTACTGTATGGGGTGGCGGCTATAAGTTTAGTGGAGGCAGACAATGAAAAACCGTTTATTTATATCCAGCATGGTATTTGTATTTATTACAGAAATTGCCATGCTGGTTATTTTTGCCATGCAAAAGATAGAAAACCGGCAGGACGCTGTTGCTGTAAATGAAGTTGTACATTTAGTACAGGAAAACTGGAATATAATAAGCAGCTATAATGACAGGACAGGTCTTGGATATGTTGTACTAGACAGTAAAGGAGAGGTTTTATACAAGAGCAGGGATGGAATAAGTGAAACTATAAACCAGGCAGTATTACACAAGGATACAATTCTTGATATATGTACAGACGGAAAAACTACAGGCAAAATAATTATTTATAATGAAAGTGCACAAGAAATACAGGGTTGGAAACAGAAAGCAGTTATTATAATTATATCTGCTATAACTGTACAGTTTATTCTTTGTGCACTATATTTTATTTATATTAAAAAAACGGTAATATACCCATTTAACAGGCTTAAAGACTTTGCCAGACACATTGCAGGCGGCAATCTTGATATCCCGCTGGAAATGGACAGGCAAAATCTTTTTGGCGCATTTACAGAAAGTTTTGATATTATGCGTTCAGAATTAAAAAGAGCACAACTGGCAGAAGCAGAGGCAAATGCAAGTAAAAAAGAACTGGTAGCAAAGCTTTCCCATGATATTAAAACCCCAGTTGCAAGCATTAAAGCAGTTTCAGAACTGGGTGCTGCACTGGCAGACGGTGGCAAGGACAAGGAAAATTATATAAAAATTATTAATAAAGCCGGGCAGATAGATGCGCTTGTAACTAACCTGTTTACAGCAACACTGGATGAGCTGAAACAGCTTAGTGTAGTACCATCTGTTATAGAAAGCAGGGAACTAGAGGAAATGCTGCATGGTTCTGACTACTTTGGTTATGCTTCCATACCTGGGATACCAGACTGCCTGCTGCATGTGGACAGGCTGCGGCTGCAACAGGTATTTGACAATATATTTGCCAATTCATATAAATATGCAGGCACAAAAATAGATGTGGATTTTTTAAGTGACAGTAAAAACCTTAAAATAATTATAGAAGATTACGGCGGAGGAATAAAAGAAGATGAACTGCCATTTATAAAAGAGAAATTCAGGCGGGGAGACAATACAGAAGGCATTGACGGGGCTGGTCTTGGGCTTTTTATTTCAGACTATTTCATGAAAGAGATGGGCGGGGAGCTTGTAATAGAAAACGGGAAAAACGGGCTGAAAGTTACTGCCAGCATTTTATTAAGCAGGAACAGTAATTATGGCAGGTAAAGACAGAAAGAAACTGTAAGGATATTTAAGGATTATTTAAGGATTGCCTAAAGACATTTAAGGACTGGAAAACTAGAATAGAAGTTACAGAAGCCAATAAAATAAATTCTAACAAGGGGGTTTTCTTATGGAGAAAATACTTTTAAAAACTGATAAATTAAGCAAGTCGTTTTCCAGTGGAGGAACTTTACAGCATGTCCTTAAAAATATAGATTTAGAACTGTATAAGGGAAGTTTTACTGTAATAATGGGTGCAAGCGGGGCGGGAAAATCTACTCTTATGTATGCGCTTTCTGGAATGGATAAACCATCTCTTGGTACAATTACATTTGGAGACAAAGTTATATCTGGATTAACGCCTGACCAGCTTGCCATATTCAGGCGCCGGCACTGTGGTTTTGTATTCCAGCAGATTTACATGCTTGAAAGCATGAGCATAATGGACAATGTACTTTCAGCAGCATTTCTTGTTAATAAAGATAAAAAGGCAATTATAAAGCGTGCAAAGGAACTGTTCCAGGCTGTAAGCATACCAGAGGAGACACAGAAGAAATTCCCGGCACAGATTTCAGGAGGTGAAGCACAGCGTGCTGGAATTGTCCGGGCATTAATTAATTCACCAGAAATACTGTTTGCTGATGAACCTACAGGAGCACTTAATTCAAAGACGGGTCTTGATGTACTTGATACCCTTACTAAATTTAATGGACAGGGACAGAGCGTAGTTATGGTTACACATGATATACGTTCTGCCAGGCGTGGAGACCGTATTTTATATCTAAAAGATGGAATGATTTTAGGGGAGTGCCTGCTTGGAAAGTATAAACATGGAGATGAGGAACGCCATAGAAAGCTCTCTGCTTTTCTTAAGGAAATGGGGTGGTAATATGGAAAAATACTTTCTTATTGCATATTCAAATATACGTAAGGTAAAATGGCAGACCATAGCAACAGTTGTCCTTGTGTTTTTTGCAGCATTGATGTTAAATTTATGGCTGATGCTGTCTATGGATTATAAACGCAATTTTGACCGTTACCATGATAAATTAAATGCAGGCCATATTACCCTTTCTATAAGAAGCAGCAGCCCGGATGTAAAGCAGTTTGTTTCAGAAACACTTGAAAAAGACAGCCGTACAGCAGAATATGGCATAAAAGATGCAATGGCAGCAAGTGGTTCATTTGATTACAATGGTGGAAACATTAGCACAGAATTAATATTTTTTAATAAAGAAGAAGCAAAAAAGCATAAAATAGAAAAAATTGAAATTTTAGAAGAGGGCAGCCAGAAAAGCGGGATATACCTTCCTGTAATTTATTCTACAGACAAAAATATAAAAATAGGGAAAACTATAAATCTTAAAATTGGCAATAAGACAATAGATTATACTATATGTGGTTTTACAAATAGTGTAATGGCAGGTTCACACAATTGTGGATTTTTTGCAATATTGCTTACAGAAGATAAGTATAAGGAGCTGGAAGAGAAGGGATATGCCGAAAAATCTTATTTTGTCCCAGCCAGAATGAAAGATAAATTTGGCAGTGAAGAGTTTGAGGCAGACATGAAAGACCAGCTTTCTAAAGCTTTTCCAAAGATATATGCTGCAAGTAATTCATATGCACTTATATCCTCTTCACGTTATATTTCGCAGATGATATGTTCAGAAATTATAAGTGCAATGGCTTTTTTTATAACTATTATTGTACTTGTGGTTATATCTTCAAATGTGACAAACTATATACAAGAAAACATGAAGAATATAGGTGTGCTGAAAGCAGAAGGGTACATAAGCAGGCAGATAGTATTCTCACTTCTGGTACAATTCTTTGGGATTACATTTATAACTGCAATTGCCGGTGCAGGCTTTTCATACAGCCTTTTTCCTGCAATAAACACAATGATGGTTTCACAGACAGGTATTCCATATAAAACCAAGTTTCTGCCTTTGCCGTTTATTCTGGCAGTTGCCTTTATTTCTGGAACTGTATTGGTTGTTGTGTGGTTTTCATCACGCAGGATAAAAAGAATAGACCCAGTTGTTGCAATACGGCAGGGCATACAGACACATAACTTTAAACGTAACCATATACCGCTTGAGACAACAAACTTACCCTTACATCTTGCACTTGCAATTAAAACAACTTTTGCAGGAATTAAACAGAATATTATAATATGCATTACAATGCTTGTACTTTCACTTATCCTGGTATTTTCAGGCCTGATGGCAACTAATATGATTATTGATATGGAACCGTTTATTAATATGATTGTTGGGGAAACAGCAGACTCATCTATTAATATAAAATCCAGTTACAGGGAAAAGTTTATGAAGATAATGGAAGAAAACAGCAATGTGCAAAAAGTTTATCTTTATAATTCACTTTATGTACAACATAAAGAGGGAAGTGTTTTAATGGCATCAATATCAGATGATTTTTCAAAAGTTAACAACCAGGATGTATGCATAGAAGGAAGGTTTCCAAAATATGATAATGAAATAGCAATTGGTGTAAAATATGCCAGAGAAAAGGAATTAAAGACAGGTGATGTAATTATATTTGCAGCAGATGGAAAAGAAGCAGAATATATTATTTCGGGATTTACACAGATTTCAAACAATCTTGGAAAAGACTGCCTTTTATCCAGTGATGGTTACAGGCGGATGGGTGTGTTACAAGAGGAAAACTATTATATTAACCTGGAAGAAGATACAGACATTGATAAATTTAATAAAGATACATCAAAGAAGCTTGGTGATGGTATGGTATCATCTGTAAATATATCTGCTGTAGTGCAAGGTACAGGTAAAGTTTATGTTACGCTTATAACAATTATTGTAGCAGGTATTATTGTATTAAGCTTAATAGTAGTTATATTTGTAATGTATCTTCTTGTCAGGACAATGCTTAACAGTAAACAAAAAGACTATGGAATTATGAAGGCTATGGGATATACAACAGGACAGCTTATGTTACAGACAGCCGCCAGTTTTATGCCAGCAGTAATAATTTCAACAATTATAGGAATTGCTATAAGTTCAATATTTATAAACCCTCTTGTGGCATTGTTCTTAAATGGGATAGGGATAGTAAAATGTACATTTAAAGTTTCACTAGTATTTAATATAACAGCAGGTGCAGGATTAGTATTATTTACATTTTTGGCAGCATGTTTACTATCATTTAAAATCAGGAAAAATACACCAAGGGCACTTATGTCAGGGGAGTAAAGGATTTTACAAAATGCACCATAAGTTAAAAATATAAAAGGCTTCTTAATCAAAGTAAATAAAAAATTATACAGGCAAAAAGTGAAACATACAATTTTAGCATTGACGTAATTTTTTAATTTGATAACATCTGGTCAGGGCAGTCTTCTGTGTTATTTAGTGCAATTTTAAAGGCTAAAGGAATACAATACCGTTCAAAGTAAACAAAAAACCTAATATTGTTTAATTACTGGCAACAGTTTATCCTGGCAGATAAGCTGCTGCCTTTTTATTACAAAAAATATCATATTATTATAGAAAAAATGTATTATATATTTATTGTATTAAGCGGGTATATTATCTTTTAATCATTTACTATAATTAAAGAGGTACTTCCAGCTTGACATATAACTTTAAATTCTATATAATAGAATAAAATATGTTCACTATAGAACTGTTCAAAAGTGGAGAAAGCAGAATGTGAGGTGGTTGTATGGATGACCATTTGGAGCTGCTTTTAAATGGCCAGCTATATAAAAAGCTAAACGAGGTGGTTTATAAACCTGTTACGAATGATTATGGCCTTAGTATGTTTGATATTAAGCTGCTTTTGTTTTTAAAGGAGCATGACAGGTATGATACAGCAAGGGACATTGTGGAAATCCATTACCTTACAAAGTCATATGTGTCTAAAGCGATTGATGCACTTATAATTAAGGGGTATTTAAGAAGGAAACCAGATATGCATGACAGAAGATGTATACATCTGGAACTCCAGGAGAAGGCATATCCTGTAATTGATTATGTTAAGATAAAGCAGAAAGAGCTTATTGAAATTATATTTAATGGCATGACTGATGAAGAAAGACGTATAATAAGGGGGATTGCAGAGAAAATTAGTAGTAATATTGCGGAGGTATTAGAGACATCCTCGAGATGAGCGGGATTATGTTAAAATACCTGTAAACAGTTTTGGAAAGGAGATATTAATATGCAGGAAGAGATTAAGGTTGATGATTTTGGAAGACTTATGGAGGATTATACAGGCAAATATATACAGATGTGTATAGATAATAATTCCATTGATGCGAAGCTGTTTGATGAGTATGGTGTGAAGCGTGGTCTCAGGGATAAAAACGGGAAGGGAGTTTTATCAGGAATAACTAATATTTCACTGATTAAAGCAACTGATATGGCAGACGGGCATGTTGTGCCATGTGAGGGACAGCTTTTCTACAGAGGTTATAATATATATGACCTGGTTAATGGCTTCCGCAAGGATGGAAGGTTTGGTTTTGAAGAAACGGCGCACCTGCTTCTGTTTGGTGATTTGCCAGATAAAATGCAGCTTGAAGAGTTCCAGAAAGTCCTTGCTAAAAACAGAAGGCTTCCTACTAACTTTGTAAGGGACGTTATTATGAAAGCACCAAGCAAGGATATTATGAATTCACTGACAAAAAGTGTGCTCACACTTTCTTCTTATGATGATGAAATATCTGATAATTCACTTGAAAATGTTATGAAGCAATGTATTATGCTTATCAGCGTATTCCCTATGCTTGCAGTTTATGGCTACCATGCATATAACCACTATGAATGTGATGAAAGTTTCTATATACACAGGCCTTCAGACGGGCTTTCAGCAGCAGAAAATATCTTAAGGATGTTAAGGCCTGACAAAAAGTATACAGATATTGAAGCAAAAGTGCTTGACCTTGCACTTGTACTCCATATGGAGCATGGTGGAGGAAACAATTCTACATTTACTACAAGGGTAGTAACTTCTGCTGGTTCTGATACTTATTCTGTAATAGCAGCTGCATTATCATCATTAAAAGGCCCTAAGCATGGTGGTGCTAATATTAAAGTAGTAGAAATGATGCAGGATTTAAAGGAACATGTACCTGATACAAGTGATGAAGAACAGGTAAGGGCATATCTGCGCAAACTGGTCAGACGTGAGGCGTTTGACAGGCGTGGGCTTATATATGGAATGGGACATGCGGTATATTCTATTTCAGACCCTAGGGCGCTTGCATTTAAAAAGTTTGTTGAAATGCTTGCTAATGAAAAGCACCAGAAGAAGGAATTTGAACTTTATTCTATGGTAGAACGTATAGCACCTGAAATAATTGGTGAAGAATGTGCAATATATAAAGGGGTAAGCGCAAATGTGGACTTTTACAGTGGTTTTGTCTACAATATGCTTGGAATACCTATGGAACTTTTTACACCTATATTTGCAATGGCACGTATAGTAGGCTGGAGTGCACACCGTATAGAAGAACTTATAAATGTGGATAAAATAATAAGGCCAGCATACCAGAGCATTATGGTGCCAAAAGTTTATGAGTCATTAAAAGAGCGTTCAACTCCAAAGATTGATACAAATTATTTGAAAGAATTACAATTATCTATGAAAGAAGAAAGCTGTTAATATTATTCTTTGGATTTCAAATTGAAATTGCAGCAGCATGGAGGCAGAATGGCGCAAATCATACCAAAGCGCAAGATAAAAGACAGCGTATTCACAAATCTGTTTCAAGATAAGAAATATCTGCTCCGTTTGTATAAGACACTTCATCCAGAAGACAGGGATGTTACAGAAGATGATATAAAAGATGTTACTATTAAGCATATATTAGTGGATGCAGACTACAATGACCTTGGATTTTCTGTTGGTGGCAGACTTGTCATACTGGTTGAGAGCCAGTCAACATGGACGTTGAATATAATAATACGTGCGCTGATGTATCTTATACAGACATATCATGATTTTTTTAAACGTACAAAGCAAAATCTGTATGGTTATAAAAAAGTGGATATGCCAAAACCTGAATTATATGTGATATTTACAGGTGAAAAACCGAAGAACCCGCCTGGCACTATATCACTCTCAAAAGACTTTTTTAATGGTGAAAAGATATCAGTAGATGCAGAAATGAAAGTCCTGTACCAGGAGGATGAAAACAATATTATTGGGCAGTATATTATTTTCTGTAAGGTGTATAATGCACAGCGGAGGGAATATGGGCAGACAAAAAAGGCAATAACAGAAACTATCCGTATTTGCAAAGACAGAAACGTGTTAAAAGAGTATCTGGAAGACAGGGAACAAGAGGTGGTGGATATTATGATGACATTATTTGATGATGAGCAGATATTAGAAGCATATGCAAAGGATATTGATGATAATGTTACTTATAGAGAAGCAAGAAAGACAGCCGAAAGAATGATAAGAAAGGGAAAAATGACATTGGAAGAAATTGCAGGCTATATTCCAGCATTATCACTTGATGAATTAAAGGAAATTGAAGCCAGGGTTATGCAGTTAACATAATTGAAAAACAGATTTTCATTTCCAGTTTGCAAAGCTGTAAAGTGAGTGAAACACCAGCAATTACAGGTAGAAATATGCACTATATTTTAAGCTTTATGCAGTAGGAACATTTATCTGGAAAGAGAGAAAAAAATTTAATATAAAAATAACATCAAAAGGCATATGGGGCAGCAAATTAAAAAGCTGGCTAAAACCCATATGCCTGTTTACTTTACATAAGGCATAACATAATTCTGCTTATTATATAAGATAATTTCTAGTTATCTTGTGTTGTTGTAAAACGGACGGTTTTTAGTGCCAGAGCCACAATATTCCGTACAGGGGCACGCTTGCGCT
>CAJTRU010000041.1 GCA_910579085.1 uncultured Lachnospiraceae bacterium
AAACCCACCGCTTAAGAAGCGTGTATTTTAAAGGGCTTACTTAATGAGGTTAAAAAATATCAGAAAGGCTTGCCTGTTCTTTTTATATGTCCACAACTGGCAGGAAATTTACTGCCTTGCTATGCTTTCTTTGTATATTTCATCAAGTATGCATACCGCAACATCCTCTTTATCCATCCTGCCTGGCTCTTTATAACCATCTTTTGTAATAATTGTTACTATATTAGTCCCTGTGCCAAAACCTGCACCTTCCATTTTAAGGTTGTTAGCAATAATCATATCTGCATTTTTATCAATAAGTTTTTTCCTGGAATTTTCAAGCAAGTTTTCTGTCTCCATTGAAAAACCACATAAAAACTGCCCTTCCCTCTTATTTTCACCAAGATATTTTAAAATATCAGCAGTACGCTTTAATTCTATGCTTAAATCCCCTGTCTTTTTCTTTATCTTTTCATCTGCAATTGTTACCGGGGTATAGTCGGCAACCGCTGCCGCTTTAATTATTATATCACTTTGTCCTGCATGTTTAACCACTTCATTAAACATATCCGCTGCACTTGTTACATTAATACGGGTCACAAAAGCAGGACATTCCAGGCTGCATGGCCCGCTTACCAGTGTAACTAAAGCGCCTCTCTGTGCCGCCACCCTGGCAATAGCATATCCCATGCTTCCTGTGGAATGGTTGCTTATAAACCTGACTGGGTCAATAGCTTCAACCGTAGGGCCTGCTGTAACAAGCACTCTTTTTCCTTCAAAATCCTTCACAAAGCGGATTTCCCTTAAAATATAGCTAAGCAGTACCTCCTCTGACGGCATTTTGCCAGTACCAGTATCTTTGCATGCAAGAAGCCCTGTATCGGGCTCTATTACACTTATGCCATGTTTTTTAAGCTTTAAAATATTTTCCTGTACTATTGGGTTTTCGTACATATTTGTATTCATTGCAGGTGAAACTATTTTTGTGCATTTGCAGGCAAGCAGCGTTGTTGACAGCATATCATCTGCAATGCCATTTGCCATCTTGCCAATTATATTAGCTGAAGCAGGCGCAACAAGCACAACATCTGCTTTTTTAGCTATTGCAACATGTTCAACATTAAACTGGAAATTCCTGTCAAATGTATCTACAAGACACTTATTGCCTGTTAATGTTTCAAATGTAACAGGATTAATAAAGTTAGTTGAATTCTTTGTCATAATCACATGTATATCTGCATGTAGCTTTGATAACATGCTTGCCAGGTTAGCAATTTTATACGCTGCTATACTTCCTGTAACACCTAATAATACTGTTTTGCCTTTTAACATAAAACACCTTTCACTTCATCATCTCTTCTGTTAATTTTCCATATTTTTCATAAGAAGAAATTCTGTTTATTTTATTATCGTCATCAACAAATACAACTTTTGGCTTATGGTCTTTAACTTCTTTATCTTCCATCTGGCAGTAACACATAATAATTATATGGTCTCCTGGCTGTACCTGCCTGGCAGCCGCCCCGTTAAGGCAAATCATGCCACTTCCTGGCTCTCCTGCTATTGTATATGTTTCAAACCTGTTGCCATTTTCAACATCTACTATCTGCACAAGTTCATATTCATATATACCTGCCGCCTGCATAAGTTCCGGGTCAACTGTAATGCTTCCCACATAATTTAATTCTGCCTGTCTTACAACAGCACGGTGGATTTTGCCTTTTAACATTGTAACTAACATATATCCTCCCCCTAATCCTCTAAAGCAATAAAGTTATCTATAAGCCTTGTCTTTCCTATAAATACAGCAACTGCAACAAGAACCGGGCTGTCAATATTTTCAACAGGCTCTAATAAATCCCAGTTTACAACCTCAACATAATCTATCCTTGCCAAAGGTTCAGCACTAATTATAGAAGACACTGTTTCCTTTATCCTGGCAGCATCCCTTTCACCTGCATCTATAAGCTTCCTGCCTTCTGAAAGTGCCCTGTTTAACACAAGTGCTGCCTGCCTCTCTGTTTTATCAAGGTAAGTATTACGTGAACTCTTAGCAAGCCCGTCCTCTTCCCTTATAATTGGACACCCTTTGATTTCTATTCCATAACTTAAATCATCAGCCATATGTCGTATAACTGCAAGCTGCTGCGCATCTTTCTGCCCAAAGTATGCCCTGTCTGGCATTACAATATTAAACAGTTTTGCAACTACTGTACACACGCCCCTGAAATGTATTGGCCTGCTTTTGCCACAAAGCCCTCCTGTAAGTGTATCCATATCTACATATGACGAGAAACCACTATGGTACATTTCTGAAGGCTCTGGATGGAATATTAAGTCTGCTCCTGCTTCTTCACATAAAGCAGCATCCCTGTCCAGGTCTCTTGGATAACTTTCTAAGTCTTCTGATGGCCCAAACTGCATAGGGTTTACAAATACGCTGGCAACAACCCTGTCATTTTCGGAAACTGCACGTGTTATAAGGCTTTTATGCCCCTCATGCAGATAGCCCATAGTTGGCACAAGCCCTACAGAAAGCCCCTGCCTTTTCCATTCATTAACCTGCTCCCTCACTTCTTTAACAGTTACTGCAATTTTCATCTCTATACTCCGTCCTTTTTAATATAATTTTCCAAGCACTTCATCATCAATCTTAAAAATATGTTCTTCTGATGGAAATGTCCCATCTGCCACTTCTTTTCTATAATCTGCAAACGCCTCTTTCATAACAGCACCTACATCTGCAAATTTCTTTACAAATTTTGGCATATATCCTGAAAACATACCTAGCATATCCTGGTATACAAGCACCTGTCCGTCACAGCCGTTTCCAGCACCTATTCCTATAGTTGGTATTGCAAGCTTTTCTGTAACAAGAGTGGCAAGCTTGGCTGGAATACATTCAAGTACAACTGCAAATGCACCTGCTTCCTGTACTGCCAGTGCATCTTCAATAATATTCCTGGCTGCTTCTTCACTTTTTCCCTGTACCCTGTTCCCTCCTAATGCATTAACAGACTGCGGGGTAAGCCCAAGGTGTGCCATAACAGGTATTCCGGCGCTTGTAATTGCCTTAATCTGCGGACATACATTCCTGCCGCCTTCAAGCTTTACTGCACCAGCACGCCCTTCCTTCATAAGCCTTCCTGCATTAACCAGGGCATCATACTCATTTGTCTGGTATGACATAAATGGCATATCAACAACAACCATTGTAGTCTTTGCCCCTCTGGCAACAGCAGCGCCATGATGTATCATATCTTCCATTGTTACAGAAACTGTATCTTCATAACCAAGAATTGTATTCCCAAGTGAATCACCAACAAGAATAGCGTCAATTCCTGCTTCATCCATAAGTTTTGCAGTAGAATAGTCATATGCTGTCAGCATTGAAATTTTTCTGCCTTCCTTTTTTGCCATCTGGAATGTCCTGACTGTATTTTTCATTATTAATAACCAATCCTTTCTGCTATGCCGCAATAATCCCTGTTTATACAAACATGCCTTTAATTTCCTTATAATCCTTTTCTGGATTTTTCTCTTCTGCAATAGAAACAAGCACCTTGCCAAGGTTTTTATATATCTTAAGGATATCCTCATCATTTAAAATGCCAATATGCCTTTCTACAGTAGATATGTCCCCACGTTCCACTGGTCCTGTAAGTGCATGGGCTGTCCCATTTTCCAGTACAGAGTTTATATTATTAAGGGTTACAGGCGCAAGAAGTTCCATTGCATCACCTTCACTAAAACCACATTCTTTAAGAAGCTTTAATGCTATGTGCATTACTCCTGTAACATAATTGCTTGCAAATACTGCAGCTGCATGGTATTTAGCTTTATCACATGGGTTAATTATAAATACCTTATGGTGCAGTGCTTCAAAAAGCTTTTTCATTTCCTGTACTGCTTTTTCCTGTCCTTCAACAGACAGACACGCTGTATTAAATTGTAAATAGGATTTATATTTACTGCTGAATGCATACATAGGATGTACTGAACAGCAGGATGCACCCGTACTGCCAGAGTTTGAAAAAATACCAGATGATAATGAACCACTAAAATGACAGACAATTTTATCTTTTAAATTATAATGTCTTATACACTCCCACACTTCACTAATAACCCCGTCTGGTGTAGTGATAAATATTGTATCACAACTATTTACAAGGGTTTCTAAATCACAAAAAGCCCTGGACTGTGTAAAAGTCGCCGCATCGTCAGCGCTCTGCCATGTCCTGCTATAATAGCCGGCAACCGTAACATACCCCTCAAGGTATTTCCCAAGGGTACAGCCAGTCCTGCCAGCCCCAATAAAGCCAATAACCAATCAACCACCTCTTTGCTTTAAAATGCCATAATGGTGGTATTTTATCATCTGATGCAGTTCCAAATATGGATACCACTCAGCAACTACGTTAGATAATATCACAAGAAAAACCGTTTGTACAGTTTTTTTTGCACCCGTAACCTATAAATATAAGATAATTTGCAGTTATACTGTATTTATTTAAACGGACGTGATATAGCTGGAATTCTGGTTGTGAAAAAGAAGGAAAAAGACTATAATAAAAATAAGGATATTATGGGAAAGCAGGTGGTATTTTGGATGATATAGTAAAGTTAAAATATAAGGAAGAAGATTTAAAACTTCTGGCAGGGTTAAGGCTTCTTGATGATGATTTCATGACGGTTGTGTTTGACAGGAATACAGAAGCAGCAGGTCTTGTATTAAATATTATTTTGGGCAGGGATGATATAGAAGTCATAGAAGTAGTTGCACAAAGGGAATATAAAAACCCAGTCACAGGGGGACGTTCCATAAAACTTGATATTTATGCAAAAGATTCAGACGGGAAAGTTTATGATATTGAAGTCCAGCGTGCGGACAGTGGTGCAGATGCGCACAGGGCAAGACTTCATAGCAGTATGCTGGATACAAAGATGCTTAAAGAAAAACAGAAGTTTAATGAAATCCATGATTCATACGTAATATTTATTACAGAAAATGATTATATGGGGCTTGGGAAACCATTATACCATATAGAAAGGACTGTCCAGGAAACAGGAGGTTTGTTTGGTGATGGTTCGCATATTATATATGTAAATGGCAGTTATAAGAATGACAGTGAAGCTGTTGGAAAGTTGATGCATGATTTCAGGTGTACAGATGCAGATGATATGTTTTATACAGAACTTGCAAAACATGTTAAACATTTTAAGGAAACGGAAGGAGGCATGGAGCGTATGTGTAAAGCAATGGAAGAGAGAGTTAACAGAGAAAGAAGAGAAGAGAGGATTAACAATTCATTTGAACTTATTCAAAATCTTATGGAAGCTATGAAAATGACCGCAGAGCAGGCAATGGAAGTATTAAAAATTCCAGATGATGACAAAGTAATCCTGGCTAAGAAATTCTAGTGGTAAGGTTTTAGCAACAAAAATCAAAACAACCATTTGCATAGGATAGATTATTGTATAAATAAATTAGAAATATAACAAGGAAATACGTAATAATGTATAAAAGAATGGTTATATGAATTGAGTCCGGGTAAAAAGGTAAATTGTCATTGCAGACAGCAGATTATAATTTATTCTGCCAAAAATACAGACCTTGAGAAAAAAGAATTTCTTATTCCAATTTTTTCAAGGTCTTTTCTATCAATTTTTGGTGTTAGTATATAATTGTGGGCATAAAAATTGAACAACCTATAATATCAAGTGAAAAAGCAAATGAGATGTCAAGCATGACTCCAAATTGTACACTTCGGAATTCAAACAACAGACTACATATCTTTACAATATTGGGGAAATAATGCGTACAAAAGCCATGCCCCATACAAACACAAGATAACTGGAAATTACCATACCATCAGTTATATAACTACTACTTTATTTTTGCCTGTTTTTTTTGCTTTGTATAAAGCAGTATCGACCCTTGTACATAATGTGTCAATATTGTCGTCTGCCGTTGCCTGTGTCACACCTATGCTTACTGTCTGTGTCCTTACTAAAGGGAAAGTAGTATTAGCAAAACATTGCCTTATAAGGTCTGCTATCAGTGCTGCTGATGATACATCTGTATTATTCAAAATCAGCATAAATTCTTCACCACCCCATCTGCCAGCAGAAAGCCTTTCTGTATAACTTGCATGCCCGCTATTAAGCAAATCCGCAAGTGCTATAATTACAGCATCTCCCTCCTGGTGTCCATATGTATCATTTACTTGTTTAAAATTATCTATATCAAACATAGCTACAGAAAACTTTTCATTATGGATATTTTCAAGCTTTTTTTCTATCTGTGATTGTATTTCATTGCGGTTATATAGTCCTGTCAGCCCATCAATTATTGCTGCCATCTTAAGTTTTTCATTGGCAAACCCAAGTTTCCTGTTTATCTCTTCTAATTCCAATGATGTAACACTTATAAATGTAGCAAGTCTTGATACTAAAGGTATTTTAGAAAGCACTTTTTCATCTGGTGGCATACTGCCACATGCTGTTTCTTTTTTCTTGCCTTCCCTTAATCCTGCTATTACAAGTGTCACATTATGCTGGTTTAAATTTCCCTTTGTACGCAGAAATTCTCCATGTGAGAAAAAACCTGATGACGGGGAAATATTTTTAAATGGGTATATTTCATACGTAGGCTCTTTTGAAGTCCAGAACGTGCGCCTTGCTGCACATGAAAAAATATGCAGTATATCAGGCTGGAATTCATAGAGTTTTACACTATCCTCTTTAATACTTTCAATAATTGTACCCGGGTCACCATATGATATACGCACAACAGAACCTATATCTATATCCGAAGTCATTGTAATAGAACCATCTGCATTACTTGCTACAGGGGTACGTAATATTGTTGTTCCATTATGTTCATAAAATAAAGGAAATTCCAAAGTATTATAAAAGAAATTTTCATCATTTTGTATATTAAGGTATTTGTGGTAAACATCATAGGCTGGAATACCATCAAGTTCATACAAAATACACCCATCTGACTTTGTAACATGGAACTTCCTTCCAAGAGGTTTCCAGCCAGTGACATTTATTGAGTCAACATAAAAATCATTTCCACCATAGAATATTACCACTACTGAATTATGGGAATATCCTCCCTCTTTTGAAAATACACAAGAGGCATCACTTGTAATATCATCACTACAAGCAACACCACCAAAAATCTGTATATCCTGTCTTACTTCCTTTAATCCGTCACAAAAACGTGTAGAGGAATATTCTGGAATTGTAAAAAACAGTTCTATTGCCTTTACCCAGGGATTTGCCCTGGTGTTTTCCAGTATTTTCCATGTAATACTGTCTGTCACCTCATTATCAAGGTTATACTGGTAAATTTTTACCTGCGTTGAAGGGAATTCAAAAACAGTACATGCAATAGTGACAGCCTGTGAAAGCTGGCAGTCAGTAATGTTCCCACTTGTAGAACAGCCCACATAAGGGGCATCTGGGAATATATCTGAAATAGTATTACAAACAATATTAATTATATCTTCTTCCAGTATTTCAGAATAAACCTGGAACATCATCTTAGAAATTCCATTTACTTCACACCATTTTTTGAATTCTTTAAGCTTGCTATTTAAGTTAACCAGATTAGTAAAATTTAATGTTTCCTCACTGCTACACCCAAACATAAACTGCTTCATAAAATTCCTCCCCTTAATAAAAACTGGAACATTACCACTATTTCTTTAAGGACTCCTCTTGTAATTTATCAAACTTTGCCATACATTCACTAACCGTAGCCCCTTTAAGCAAATCACGTACAATTAAACATGTATTCCCCCACTGTTCCACCCTCATTCCTGCATTAGAACCAAGTACATATACCCCCTCTTTTATTTTATCACTTAGTGGTTTTAATGCTGGGATACATTCTACTTCAACATTATTAGATGGTGAAATCACCTTGTTTGTTCTGGAATAAACTTCAAGTGCCTCGTCAGAAAGTAAAATATCTAGTGTGTTTATTGCATCTTCCATATGCTCCGCTTCTGCACTAATGCCATACCCCGTCATTGATACTACTGGCATCTGTCCAAGTTTGCTTGGAAAACCAATTACCTGTAGTTCAAAATCTGGTTTTCCATAAGCTGTTTCGGTATTTGCTGCTCCCCAGTATGCCATTACAATTGGTGTTTTCTGGGCAAGGAAGTCTGGGCCTTCCCCTTCTATAGCTTCATAAGTATAAGCTGTTTCTGCATCAATATATCCAAGGTCTGACAATTTCTTTAAATACTCAAACCCCTGGCGCATATAATCACTATATTTGCTTTTGCCAGTATTTAATGCTTCTATTTCTGCTTCCGTATTCCCACCATTATATAAATCTGCATAAGCCTGTGCAAATACAAAATTCTCAAGCCACCACCGGTTTGCACCAATAGGTGTTTCATAACCATTTTCCTTAAATACCTTACAACACTCCAGCAGGTCTTCAGGAGTTTCTGGCAGCTTTAGGTTATACTTGTCAAAAAGGTCTTTATTTACAAACAGCCCATGCGCAACAACTTCCTGGGGGATTGCTACAAGCTTGCCATCAACAGTATTTGCAATTTTTACAACTTCCCTCAAATTTTTTGAATTTTCAAGAACTGATAAATCCAGAAGTTCACCTTCTTCACCAAGTATCTGTATTGTATCTGGGTTTAGCAGGTATAAATCATCCATATTATTACGTACCCTGTTAAGTGATACATCATCATATGTCTTCTCTTCATAGTTTTCGGCTGTATATGTCCTGTATTCCACATTAATCCCAAGTTTTTTCTCTGCCATCCCAATAGTTAAATCAAATGCACTTCTTGCCTTATTGCTAGCATCTGGATTTGACTTTTCCATAGGCCCAAATAAATTTACTGGTCTTCTTTCAACCTCTTCAGATGTAATAAGATTTCTGCCTGTTTTTTCATTGCCACATGAAGATGTTACAAATACAACTGCACTTAAAAAACATACTGCCAGAAATAAATTGATTTTTTTACTTTTATACATTTTTATTCCCTTCCTTGTATACATTGTCTTATAACCTTTTTTAAAAGCTCTACATCAACAGGTTTTGCGAGATGGATATTCATTCCCGCTTCCAGTGCATCTCTTTCATCTTCTGCAAAAGCATTTGCTGTCATAGCTATAATCGGTATTTTAACCGCATCTTTACGTTTTAATGCCCTTATTGCCTTTGTAGCATCATAACCATTCATAACTGGCATCTGTACATCCATTAAAATTGCATCAAATTCCCCTTCTTCAGAATTAGTAAAACGCTCTAATGCAAGCTGCCCGTTTTCTGCGATTTCGCAGCTTGCTCCTTCTATTGAAAGTATTTCAGATAATATTTCAGCATTAATTTCATTATCCTCAGCAGCAAGAAAATGTAAACCTTCAAGATTATTGTCTTCCTCTGTATCCTGCATTATTTCTTCATTTGCTTCTGCCTGCATTTTTATAATTTTTTCTTTAAACGAAGAAACAAAAAATGGTTTAGCTAGTATACCTGTATTTGCCATATTTAATGTTTCTTTCATGTCTTCTCTGCCATAATCTGACAAAAATATTAATGGCACACTGTCTGGAACTGTTTCACGTATTTTCCCTGCCACAAATATACAATCTGCATCCTGTATATTACAGTCCAGAAGAACCATATCATAACTTATGCCTGTGCTGTTATCCTGTACCATATGCAGGACTTCCTCTGCATTAGTAGCTGTATCAACAGAAACCCCCATAGCTGACATAAGGGTTCTTATATTATTGCAGGCCTCTTTATCACAAGCTGCCGCTAAAATCCTTGAAATACCACTCTGCTCCCAGAACTGTCTGTTTGCCTCGCCCTCTGGTATACGGAACTCAAGTCCAACCTTAAACAATGTACCCTTATCCACTTCACTTGATACATTTATTGTACCACCCATAAGCTCGACAATATTCTTTGTAATTGCCATACCAAGGCCAGTACCTTGTACTTTATTTGTTGTACTGTTCTCTGCCCTGGTAAATGCATCAAAAATTGTTTCCAGATATTCCGGGGTCATCCCATACCCGTTGTCTTCTACTTCAATCCTTATACGCTCATACTGGCTTGAGCGCTGCTTAAGCCCGATAATACGGAACCAGATACTTCCTCCTTCTGGTGTATATTTTACAGCATTAGAAAGAAGGTTAATTAAAATCTGGTTAATCCTGGTTTCATCTCCCATAAGGTACTCATGTTTTATGCCTGTTACTTCTACATTAAAGTTCTGTTCTCTTGCTTCCGCCATAGGGCGTATAATAGCATCAACTGAAGACACAAGGTCATTCAGGGTAAACTCATTAACTGTAAGCACTACTTTTCCGCTCTCGATTTTAGACACATCAAGTATATCATTAATCAGGCTGAGCAGATGCTGGCCAGATGCTGTAATTTTCTTTGTATATTCCCTTACCTTAACAGGATTTTCTGCATCCCTTGCAAGTAAAGCAGTAAAGCCAAGGACTGCATTCATTGGTGTACGTATATCATGTGACATATTTGACAAAAACATTGTCTTGGAATTACTTGCAATCTGTGCTGCCTGCAATGCTTCTGCAAGTCTTTTATTATGTATCTCCCTTTCCTTTTCACGCTCTTTCCTGACTTTATCCTGCTGTTTCTGGTTAAAAGAATATAAAGTACAACATAATATAAATGCAACAAGCATAACCATTACAACAATTAAAATATTCTGGTTTACTGTCCTGCCTTCCTGCTGTATCGCTTCAACTGGCACATAACCAATAAGATAAATTGTCCCTTCATTAACTGGCCACATATAATTCAGTGCATTTTTTTTACGGATATCATGGTAAAATAAAACAGGTTTTCCTTTTTCCACACAACTAGAAACCTCTTCTCTCAAATCCTCTTCCATAATATTATTTGCCCTGTAAAAGTCTTCAAGGTTAAGATGCCCTGCATCCCTTTCCCCAATCCCCTTAGGTTTTAATACAAGCCTTTTGCTTTTAGAATCCATAATATAAAGCATTGCTTTACCATTATAAAAACCATCTGGAAGCGCCTGGTCAAATGAATCATATATATACTCTGCATAAAGAGTTGCTATTTCCTTATCATCTCTTATAACAGGACATTTCATTGAATATGCCCATGTACCCATATAATTCAAATAGGACTGCGAAAAAGGAAGGCCTGCTACTGTTTTTCCTTTTGAAAAGTCAAGCCCGTCTTCTGAAAATATTTCACCTGTATTAGAAATTCCTTCTTTTTCACCTGCCATTATAAGTGATATCTTTACCATAGTCTTATTTCCATTATAAGACAATATAAAGTCTTCTGGATTTTCCATTAACGCAACTTCTTGTGCAAACATACTCTGGAATTCTGCTTCTTTAATTAAGATTGCTTCTATAGTGCCTTTCATTAAATCCAGGCTTTCACTCAGGTTCTGGATTGCTGATGCTGACATCTCTTTCGTTATTTTATGCGAAACTGAGAATACAACAGTCCCTAAAATACAAAAAACCAGTATAATAGAAAGAAGCAAAGGAATTCCTTTGTCTGTTCTCCTTTTATCCAATTTCATCATAAACTCCATTCTGCTGCTCTTAGTTTATCTTTATACACTATATGCAGCTATACAAAAAAGCAACTGCATAGTTATTATAACCTCTCCATTATTTTAATGTCAAGACTGTAAGAATTTACGGAAAGACAGGTATAATTTTATTTCATAAATTTCCAGTTATCTTGTGTTGGGGGACGGACGCAGGGTTACTGGTGTTCCACTAAATTATTCCATTACAGGGCACGCTTCCGCTACGTCAGCCCACGCAGCAGTGCATAGTATCCCTGTGCAATGAATGAAACTCACGTTTCCTCCATTGCACTTAAAACGGGATACAAACACTGGCGGTGCTGAAGTGCCCCTGTCATGGAATAATATTAGATGTAACACCAGTAACCTGCTGTACCCATAAGAACTACAAAAAACACAACAGAAAAGCAAAATAAATACTATAACTGGAAATTATGGTGATGGGGAAGGTGATTTAGACAAACGGAAGTACAGTGGTGTTATTTTTGTATTAATATCCATATAACAGTAATTATTACACTGTATAATAAGTGACTAGCAAAATCATTCCCCGCCACCTATTTCCAGTTGTCTTTTTATTTTGTGTTTTATTGCATGTTGCTGGTGACAGGTTTTGCGTGCCAGATGCCATGAATTATTCCGTAAAAGGGGCACTTTAACCCCGCCGGCATTTAAGCCCATATATTATATATTCCAGGGAAACGTAAGTTTTATCTGGAATATATAATATATGGGCTTTATGTGCCGCTGCGTGGGTTAACGTAGTGAGAACGTGCCCCTGTATGGAATATTGTGGCTCTGGCACTAAAAACCGTCCGTTTTACACCAACACAAGATAACTGGAAATTTATTAAACAAGCACAGGGCAGCCGTAAACTGTGTTGACACCCTGTATTGCCTGTGATATATTAGCATTATTACATAGAACTAAATTAATTTTAAAGGAGGACTGCTTATGAAAATTAAAAAGATTGCTGTTGTTGTTACATGCCTAAGCCTGGCATTTGCTTCTAATGTTGCATTTGCACACGGACATCATGGTAATTGCCACAACAATTACAATTATAATTATGATTATGACTATGATTATGATTACGGTTATGGCTGCCATGCCGGACATAATAATTGCATAAATAACAACTATGACTGTAGCAACCATCCTGACCATGCACATCCTGATGGCGTGTGCCCATATTACTGCCCTGACTCATCTTACCAGTATTACCAGGCAGCAACTGTTAAAAAGGTACAGGCAAGGCTTAATAAAGCAGGCTACAAATGTGGCAAAGTAAATGGAATATATAACGCAAAAACAAAGAAAGCTATTAAGAAATTCCAGAAGAATAAAAAGTTATCTGTAAATGGTGAAATTAATAAAACCTTAATTAAAAAGTTAAACATTTAATTTTGAATAATCTTATACTACAGAATAAAAAACTGTAACACATATTTTGTGTTACAGTTTTTTATTAGTAAATATAACAAATACTAATTATTTATGCAGTATTAAACCCTCTTAAGATATTCACCTGTACGTGTATCAATACTGATACGGTCACCAATCTCTACAAACAGAGGAACTGCTACCTGTGCACCTGTTTCTACAATAGCCGGCTTGTTAGCACCCTGTGCTGTGTCTCCCTTAAAACCTGGCTCTGTTTCTGTTACTTCCAGTTCTACAAAAAGAGGAGGTTCAATTGCAAACACTTCACCATTGTGTGAAAGCATTTTAACCATTTCATTCTCTTTTACAAACTTAAGTGCATCACCTACCTGGTCTGCTGTCATATCAATCTGGTCATATGTTTCTGTATTCATAAAATGATACATATCATCACTATATAAATACTGCATATCAGAACGTTCAATATGAGCCTGTGGGCATTTTTCTGTAGGACGGAAAGTTTTTTCAACTACACCACCACTTTTTATGTTTTTAAGCTTTGTCCTTACAAATGCTGCTCCCTTGCCAGGTTTTACATGCTGGAATTCTATAACCTGGTATACATTTCCCTCAAACTCAATAGTTAAACCATTTCTAAAATCACCTGCTGATACCATTTTAAAATCCTCCTTAATGTAATTGCGGAAATAAAACCCGCAAATGCTTGTTATAGTTTATCTTATTTTGGAACATATTTCAAGTATATAAATCCGCTATTTTAGCAGCTACTTCTTTAAGGCTTAGCCCGTCTGTTTCAATTATAGTATCTGCTGCATCAAGATATTTTGGAATTCTTGCATCCATAAGCTTCTTTATATATGGTATATTCATATTTCCATTAAGAAGCGGCCTGCTTAAACTATCTTTAACATGGATATAAATTGTTTCAGGTGAAGCTGATAACAATATAATCCTTCCCATCCCACGCATTTTCTTAACGTTTTCCTGGCGTAATGCCAGACCGCCTCCACATGATACTATACATGGTTCTATTTCTTTAATATCATCAAGTATGCCTGTTTCCAGGTTACGGAAATATTCCTCACCTTTATTTGCAAATATTTCTGAAATCTGGCAGCCCTCTTTTTCAACAACCAGGGCATCTGTATCAACTTCCTTTACATTTAACATATGGCTTAAAAGCCTTGATGTACTTGATTTTCCAACTCCCATAAATCCAATTAAAAAAATATGTTCATTAAGCCCTTCCATGTCCGTTTTCCCTTTCTTGTGTATAATGCAGCCCTTCTATTAACTTTTTAAGCCTTTCCACTTCAATCTGCCCTGGTGCACTAGGCTTGCCAATACACCCAAATGTAAGTACAGAGCCTGTAAATTCTGCTGCTGCCCTGCTTATAAGCCCTGCTGCTGCCATTGACATAGTTATAACTGGCCCGCCTCCAAGCTTCTCTTTAGCAATAATGGAGGCTTCCATAAGCCTGGTTACATCCATCTTATTTCCAGGCATAACTGCAATCTTAGGTATATCTGCCCCCATATTTTTCATATAAACCAGCCTGTCCGTAATCTCTTCTGTAGGTGGTGTGCCACTAAAATCATGGTAAGAACCTATAACAACAACATGATTTTTTAATGTACTTATAAGCCCTTTTATATCTCCCTGGCGGTATATTTCAACATCCACAAGGTCTGCATTAACCCCTGTTTCACTTAGAAGGGCAGCATAATCATTATAACTAATGTCTGCTGCACCCCCTTCATGTACAGTCCTGAATGTAAAAAGCAAAGGCTTATCTTTAAGGACTTCCCTTATACCAGAAACCGTTTTATTAACTGCTTCTATATTATGGAAGTCCTTATAAAAGTCCACGCGCCACTCCATAATATCTGCTTCACTTTTATATACAGCCTCTGCCATGCTGATTATTCCATCCTGGGAAGTTTCCACAACAGGTGCGCATATCTTAGGGAAACCATCACATGTTAAAAGTTCCTGTGCTTTTACTGTATTACTCATCACTTAAACTGTCCTTTGCTGCTGCCGAAATTGCTGTAACAATGCCAGCTACCACAACTGCCACTATCACAACTCCTATAATAACTCCTGCTAATAAAACCATACTATACCTCCACGTATATCCAAATTTATTAACTTTTCCTTACATTATATACCATCAAACATCATAAGACAAGCATTATATACCATCAAACCACGTCTGTTTCATAAATTTCCACATACAGTAAACTGTGTATTGGATATCCTGTTGTAAAATGTTTTACTGGTTTAAAGAGATAAATAGTACCCATCAAATTTTAAAAGGCGGACATTTATGGTATGCCCGCCTGAATCTCTGTTTATTCATTAAAAAATAATTTACATATTAGTTATTTATAAGCTTCTCATCCTCATTATTCCAGCTATAAAGTTTACGTACTTCTTCGCCAACTTTCTCTGCTGGATGTTCTGAAGCAAGTTTTCTTAATGCCTTGAAATGTGCCTGTCCGCCTGCTGCTGACATATCTAATAAGAAGTCTTTTGCAAATGTACCATCCTGTATATCAGAAAGTATTTTCTTCATAGCCTTCTTAGTTTCGTCTGTAATAATCTTTGGCCCTGTTATATAATCACCATATTCGGCTGTATTTGATATTGAATACCTCATGCCTGCAAATCCTGACTGGTAAATAAGGTCTACAATAAGCTTCATCTCATGGATACACTCAAAGTAAGCATTTCTTGGGTCATATCCTGCTTCACAGAGTGTTTCAAAACCAGCCTGCATAAGTGCACATACACCGCCGCAAAGAACTGCCTGCTCACCAAAAAGGTCTGTTTCTGTCTCTGTACGGAATGTTGTTTCAAGCACGCCTGCCCTTGCACCACCGATACCTAAAGCATACGCAAGTGCCATTTCCTGTGCTTTGCCTGTAGCATCCTGCTGTACAGCAACAAGACAAGGAACTCCTTTGCCTTCCTGGTACTCTGAACGTACAGTATGTCCAGGTCCTTTAGGGGCAATCATTGTAACATCAACATCCTTTGGAGGGATAATCTGGTTAAAGTGGATTGCAAATCCATGTGCAAACATTAACATATTGCCTGCTTCAAGGTTTGGTGCAATATCGTTGTTATACATTGCAGCCTGTTTTTCATCATTAATAAGAATCATAATGATATCAGCTTTCTTTGCTGCTTCTGCTGCTGTATACACTTCAAAACCCTGGCTTTCAGCCTTTGCCCATGACTTTGAACCTTCATAAAGGCCAATGATTACATGGCACCCTGAATCCTTTAAGTTTAATGCATGTGCATGTCCCTGGCTTCCATAACCTATTATGGCAATAGTCTTGCCATCCAATAATGATAAATTACAATCCTCCTGGTAAAAAATCCTAGCTTCTGACATTTTTCTTTCCTCCTGAATTAAAACATATTAATGTAAAACCCTAATCTTCTAAAAGAGTTTCTGCACCCCTGCTTAGCCCTGCTATTCCTGTACGCACCAGTTCCTTAATTTCATATCCGTCAAGCAGCTTAATAAATGCACTTAACTTTGCCTGGTTGCCTGTAAGCTCAATCATCATGCTGTCTACTGCAACATCAACAATATTTGCACGGAATATATCTGCTATAGCAACAACTGCCGGCCTTTCCTCTGCACTTACGCCTACTGTTACAAGAACAAGCTCACGGCATACAGAACGGCCGCTTTTAAGTTCTTTTACACACCTTACATCCTCAAGCTTGGCAACCTGCTTCTCTATCTGTTCAAGAATGTGGTCGTCACCTCTGACAACTACTGTCATCCGTGAAAATGCAGGATTTTCTGTTTCACCAACTGTAAGGCTGTCTATGTTATATCCGCGCCTGCTGAAAAGCCCGGCAACGCGGCTAAGAACTCCCGATGTATTATCCACCAGAATTGATAAAACTTTTTTCCTCATATTTAATCCCCTGCTCTTTCTGTTACTGGCAGCACTTGGTACAACAGCACATTAATGCACTGGCTGCCTTGTGCACTATGTTAAATTTTAACAATATGATGCCTGTTTGTCAAGGAATCCCGCTATCATTAACATAAAAACTTCCTTTAATATATTTCCTGCCTAAGTTGTTAAATATGTTATTGATGAAGAAAAAATAAAAGCCCACTTACTTATATGTTATACTTCCCTGCTTGTATACCGCCTTTTAGAATACAAACTGGATAGACAGAAAAATAAAAAAATTTTATAATTCACATCATATACAATATTTGCAAATCAAAAATCAAGCCGGAAATCCCATATTTATGGACTTTCCGGCTTATTAACTGCCAGAGCTTGGATTTTTTAATTGGCGTCAATACCTTTTTTGAATTTTGACCTTTATTCTGCAGGGTTATTAATTATACCAATCAAAAATGGAATTTCATCTTTACATAAAATGTAATAAAAAGGACGGTCCAGACAGATTTCTACTTCCTCTAGCTGCTCCGCATTTGCACCCGTTGAAACTATAGCGATATAAGACGCCACGCTGCATCCCATTTCGTCAATTGATATATTTGCCTCTTGTTTGATATCCGTTAGATGCAATGGAGCATCTGAAAAAGAACCAAACGCACCAGAAGACGGATCAAACAGCTGGTTTACCTGCATTTTTTCTGCGATTGCCTTTAAATCAATTTTGCTTGAGCAATTAAACTTTGGAACACTGAATTTCAATTTTGCTACACTAAGGTCATCTTTCTTCCAGGCAGAAAGAATATCTGTCAAACGGTCTTTTGTCCAAAAACTGTGAACATCCTGTGTTTCATCTGGAAGGATAAAAATCATTCTTTCTTCGTCGCAAAAGTTTAATTCTGCGGAGATATAGCCATCCCCTGCTACATAGGTGGAATATGGCCATTCCTTATTCATAAACTCACATTCCACTTGTGTGCCATCCTTACAATAAAATATTCCTTTTTTTGTGTCTTCTGTATTAAAAGATGACGACCACTCTCCAAAAAAATCCAGCGTACTTATAATGCAAAAAGCATTGTCCTCTGTTGGTGCCATCAAATCCTTAAATTGTGGCTGTAAAGAATGATTAGTCTTTTCATACACCCAATCTGCCATTTGCTTCTGGAACTCTGAATTTTGGAAATCTCCTTCAAACACTTCTAAGCTGTATTTCTTCTGAAGCGTATTCATTACAGCTTCCTGGTAATGCAGTGTATCCTGAAGCCAAAAAGAAGTATCCAGATTCAGCCTTCCTAAAATACCTTCTTTATTGACTGGTCTACGTTTTTTCAAGGAATTCATCATATTTTGCAGCCCTGTTGCATGCTTATCTAAATCAGCATACCCAAGCGCATCCTGCAATTCTTTCCCAGCTTCCTTTTCTGTCATTTCACTTAGTATGGATAATGACACATAAAAATTAATTGGTGCATAAGTAATATTATTATTCTCCGTTCCCGCCAGCATATAGCGGAAAGTTTTTGATATAAATTCATAATATTCCTTTAACTGCTGCGGTTCTATTTCCTGTTCCTGATACGCAGCTTCTAATTGTTTCTCATCCGAATCCGGAATCTCATTTTGTTCCTCATCTGAAATCCCATTTTTGGGGGACGGTTTTGAATCCGGATGTCCAGCCGGTGTATTCCCCTCATTTTCCTGGCTGGCACAGGCTGTAAAACATGTAAGTACCAGCGCCATACATATCAGCATAAAAACAGTTTTAAAGTATTTCTTCATCCAGGCACCTCCCCGCCACATGATACTTCCAATACCCATCATTGCCAATTGTCAGTAAACAATAAACCATGCAAAATTTCCTAATGCAGCCTCTGAGTAAGCAACATATACATCCCCTTCACACCCGGTAGTATGCACAATAACAAATTGCCCTGCTGAACCTACATAATACCCAGTACCACATACAGTATGGTCTCCAAACCCATTAGGATATGCTGCAGATGTTCCTTTTGCACCCTCCATAAGAATTATTACAGGAACATCTGAATTGATATAACTTTTATATGCTGGCAGCGGATTGCTTGCCGCCCCAAAAACAGGTATATCAGATACAGCCAGTACTGAATATGCCCTGCAAAAACTTGGTGTAATATTCTTGGATGACAAATAACTCAAAACACCTGGTTGTATATCAACACTCGAGGTATATCCATCGGCATCAGTAACACATGCTTTTGCTAAACGGTCAATCAAAGTATTTTGACCATCAACGGAACTACCAAACCTATATTTTATCGACATAGCAAGACTTGTAGGCGTGCAGCCATTTCGCCATTTGTAGTCAGGTACACCTGAAATATTATGGTATCCATCGGTAACACTGAGGAATACACCAGATGTACTGGCTGTACCATCCCATAAAACTTCATCTCTGGAAGCCAAGGTATTTGTCAATAAATTTTGCAACTGGCCGTCATTTTCTTTCACATAATAATTTTCAAAGCCGCCATAGTAATATTCTTCCTGCCCAGAATCTGAATATGGTGATTTTCCATTTGGATGAAATTCAAGAATCTGTGGTTCACCAGATGTGATATTTACAATCATATATGCTTCTTGTTTTACATCTTCATTAAAAAAATCTACACAATAAGCACTTACCGTATCATTAATACCATATAGCGGAATTGCACTAATAATTGAATTGTGAATCCAGGAGGATGTCGTTGGGAAGTCTTTGGGAGCCTCCAGCACAAATTGTTGGACTGCCAGCAAAGGGTCATCAATTCCTTTACCTTCAGCTTTAACATTTGCCGGATTAAACATAAGCAGGCAAATACAAATAATAATTGCGATTGAAACATTTTGTTTTCTCATATCTTTTCTCCCCTTATCATTTTTTAGATACATACAGATATTGTCCGGACACTTTTATTTGTATAGTTAACAGGTTACTGTATATTCAAGGTTTCTAACAATAGAAAAGCTAAGAACTATAGCTATTTTCTCATATAAAGAACTCCTCTTTTTTTATAAACATTTTATAAAAAAAGAGGAGTTCTTCAATCTGGCAAACTATAGAAAAAACCATGGTAAATTATAGCCATATTATGTCATAAAACGCAATACTTTAACAGTTGGATAAAACTAAATCTCATACAAACCACCTGATAGTGGTATTTTTAATATTAAGTTTTTCTTATATTTATGTTGTATTTGTTGTATATATGTATTATAACAGACATAGAGATAGATTGGCTCTATACAAAAGCAGTAAAACATTTGCAAACCAAAAATCCCATATTCACGGGATTTACGGCTTATTAACTATCAAAACCAGGATATGATGCCTGTTTGTCAAGGAAAGCCACTATTATTAACCTTAAAACTTCCTTTAATATATTTTCTGCCTTTAAGCAGACGGTAGTAAACTTTTCCTTCTGAATACATTACCTGTGTAAGGTAATAAGACGGACTGTAGTAATCTGATGTACGCCATACAGGCAATGTCCTGCCAGACAGCCTGTTATATATGTAAATACTATTTCCTGAAATAAAATAATACTTATTATTATTAAACCTTGCAAATGCCCTGCCATTTACTCTGAATAAAACTTCTGGTGTCCCTGACATAAGGTTTTTCCTCTCCATTATGCCATTGTCCCCCATATAAAGCCATCTGCCATCCCGGTAATAAAAACTGCTTGTTACATCTTTCCAGTACATATTGTCCAGCCTGCCAGAAGATGCCTGCTTTGCCTTAAACCCATAATGGCCATTTGCTTTAAAGTTACTTGTACTTTTTAAAAAATACTTATGTTGTACAAGACCATACTGGTCACTTGCTGAATATGTATCCAAAGGGTCATCCCATGTAATATCAGTATTATACCATTTCCCATCTATACACACAAGATTCCACATATGCCCCATTTTCTCTGATACCACATAACGCACTTTTATACCTGCTTTTTTAAGCAGTATTCCATATGCAAGTGAATATCCCTGGCAGTTTGCCTTGTGGTCAACAAAAACCCCTGCTTCACTAACCCGGTTCTTATCCTGGCGCTTATCTGAATATGATGTGTTTGCTACAATATAATCATGCAGTACCATTGCTTTTTCAGCATCATCCATACTGCTTTTAATATTTTTCATAACAGAATTAACTTCAGAATTAATCTTTTTCCTTGTACTCTTTATTTTAGGCACATTTATAGAACCATCAGCGTTAGTATACTCATCTGAATATGAAAGTACAATCCTTTTAACTTGTGATGTACTTGATACTATTTCCTTAGTATATTCCTGTCCTGCATAAAACAAATATGGTGTTTCATTAATAATCTCTGTCATAACCTGTTTTAAACCAGCTTTTTCAGTTTTCTCATAGACATTATACATTGACAAATCAACAATTGCCTGGTAATTTTTGTATGCCGTTATAATATGGCTTTTGATTTCTGCAAAATCTTCTTTAGATGCTGCACTACTGTATACCTTCTGGAATACTGCCCCAGAAAATATACAGAACAAACAAAATATAAACCTGTATATACTCCGCCTGGATTTTTCCATTGCAGCACCTCCTCTTGCCCAAATCTCTTTTGTATATTTATTCTGCCACACCTGCAAGGTAATTTATAAACTGCTGTGCTGTACGCCCGGAAATACCACCGTGGCTTAATTCCCATTTATTAGCCTCCGCACATAGCTGTTCATATGACAGGTTTATTTCAGGATGTTTTGCAGCAAGCCCTTTCACAATATTAAAAAATTCCTGCTGTGATGGTTTATAAAAACCTATTGAAACACCAAAACGTGCCGCCAGTGACAGTTTTTCCTGCATTGTGTCAGAGCGGTGCAGTTCATCCTGTGACATGTCAGAACGGTCACTCCATGTTTCACGGATAAGATGCCTTCTGTTTGAAGTAGCATATACCAGCACATTTTCAGGCTTTGCCTCAAGCCCGCCTTCTATTACTGCCTTAAGGTACTTATATTCTATTTCAAATTCTTCAAATGACAAATCATCCATATAAATTATAAACTTGTAATTCCTGTTTTTAATTTCTGCAATTATACGTGATAAATCCTTAAATTCATGTTTAAAAACCTCAATCATGCGCAGCCCCTGGCTATAATACATATTTAATACGGCTTTAATGCTTGTAGATTTTCCAGTACCCGCATCACCAAACAATAGTACATTATTAGCAGCTTTTCCGTTTAAAAATGCTTCTGTATTCTCAACAAGTTTCTTTTTCTGTGCTTCATAACCTATAATATCATCAAGCACCATATCCCCTGTTGATGTTATAGGGGCTAAAATCCCGCCAGCGTCTTTATTAACTGAAACCCTGAAGGCTTTATTAAGTCCAAACTTTCCAACACCATATTTTTTATAAAAACCTGTTACAATATTATAAATCTGGTCTTCATCTACAGCTTTTTCTATAGCCTCACTAAGTTCCTGGACTTTTTCACTAACACTTTTATTAGAAATATGCCCGCTTTTTACTACTGCTTTATAATCAAGTATTACACTGAAACAGTTTATACCAAGTTCATTTTCCATTTTAGTAAAATCATAATCAAAAAGCTTTTTAAATATTAAAAAATCACCCCTGGCAAATACATTAACTGTACCTTCATTCGCCCCTGTTTTCTCTGAAACAAGAGTAAACGGGTTTTCACTCATTGCCAGTATAAATGCTAAATAATTGTGCCATAAATTTTTGTCAAAACCATAGCATGTAGCAATATCCAAAAGACGGTTTATCTCTATATAAATTTCTGTAATAAGGTTTTCCTTAATATAACCGCCTGCATCAAACTGCTGGCAAATATCCGCAAGCCTGAATAATATACTGTCTTCACCAGCATTCCTGTAAATAACCAGTTTAGAAATTAAACGGTACATTTTACACCTCCAGTAAAAATATTATCATGTTTACATGCGTTCTGGTGCTTCAAGCCCTAAAAGCCCTGTCGCTGTCCCAAGAATATCCCCTGTAAGCCTGCTTAATTTAATATATGAATTACGCACTTTTGCATCTTCATTGTTTACAATCCTGTTCTCATGGTAGAACTTGTTAAACGCATCAGAAAGCTCATATATAAACTGGCATATTTTATGTGGGGCCTGTTCATTATATGCTGCATAAACTGTATCCTGCCATTTGCAAAGTGAAAGCATTACATCTGTTTCACTCTGGCTGTGTGCAGGCTCTAATGGTGCATCTTCATCTATAACAATCCCTTTCTCCTTAACCTTTGCAAGAAGCGATTTTATACGTACTATTGTATAGAAAATATATGGCCCTGTATTGCCCTCAAATGAAGTGAAACGCTCCATGTCAAATATATAATCTTTTGATGCCTGGTTGCTTAAATCGCCATATTTAATTGCAGCAAGTGCAACTTTAGCAGCAACTTCTTTAATTTCGCCTTCTTCCATGTCACGCTCCTGCATTTTTTCAAGCACTTTTTCTTCAACTTCATTAAGAAGCTTTTCAAGACGTGGCACACCACCATCACGTGTTTTAAAAGGCTTGCCATCTTTGCCATTAATTGTCCCGTTACCTATAAATATGAGTTCTGCATCACTTCCTATTATCTTTGTCTTCCTTGCACACCTGAATACCTGTTCAAAGTAAAGCGACTGCCTTTTATCAACAACATAAATAATCTTTGACGGGCCAAAAAGTTTTTTACGTTCTACAATAGTAGCAAGGTCTGTTGTATTATAAAGTGTTGCCCCGTTTGATTTAAGTATCATACATGGAGGCACTTCTTTTGTATCTGTTTCTTCTTTAACATCAACAACTAAAGCGCCATCATCTATATGTGCATAACCGCCCTCTTTCATATCCTTTACCATATCCGGGATATATGGCTGTGCATCCGACTCTTTCTTCCAGAGGTCAAATTCTACATTAAGCCTTGTATACACCTTTTTCAAATCATTTACAGATACATTAATAATATGCTGCCAGAGTGCAATATACCCTTTTCTGCCTGCCTGTAACTGTGCAGTTGCCTCCTGTGCCTCTTCTTTATATTCTGGATGCTCCTTTGAATATTTACTTGCAAATGGATATATTTCTTCCAGTTCACTTATAGTAAATGGTGCTTCTTCTGGGTATTCCCCTTCAAAGCTTTCATCAAAATATACAAGTTCCGGGCTGCGTCTTTTAATTTCTGTAATAATAAGCCCTATAGGAAGCCCCCAGTCGCCAAGATGTGCATCACCAATTACATTATGTCCAAGATAACGTGCTGTAAGCTTAATGCTTTCACCAATAACTGCCGGCCTTAAATGTCCTACATGTAAAGGCTTTGCAACATTTGCCCCGCCATAGTCAATAACAATTGTCTGTGGCTTGTCCGTTTTTTCACATCCAAATGTTTCATCTTCTGCCATCTGGCATATATAATTTGAAAGAAAACTGCCACTCAATGTTATATTAATAAAACCTGGCTTTAACGCCTGTACTTCACTAAAACTCTGGCTTTCTTTTAAAATGGCTGCCACCTCTTCCGCCATCTGTATTGGTGCTTTATGGTACTCCTTTGCAGCAGAAAGCGCACCATTACACTGGTACTGGCACAAATCAGGGCGGTTTGACAAAGCCGCCTTTGCATACTTTTCACTATATCCTGCCTTTTTAAATGCTTCACATAACTCTTCCTGAATTAATTCAATTATAGTTTTCATTTTAATCTCCATTCTTTTACTACTTTTTAGTATAAACTTTCTATAACATCAAAATAACCTGCAAACGTCTTGCTACAGCACAAAGGATTTTCAATTTCTATGCCTTCTGCTGCCATTCCTGTAACTGTAAATGCCATTGCTGCCCTGTGGTCATTGTAAGTCTGTATTACAGCTGGCTTTGGGAAACCTGGATAAATTACAACCCCGTCCTCATGTTCATCACACTTTATTCCCATACGCCTGGTTTCATTAACAATAACCTTAATCCTGTCAGATTCCTGTCCCCTTATATGGCTTACTCCCCTTATTGTTACAGGAGACTCTGCAAATGGTGCTATTGCCGCAAGGGTAAGTGCCTGGTCTGAAAAATCAGCCATATTAACATCTATTCCCTTAAGCCTGCCATCCGGGGCATATAGTTTTAACTCCCCGCTGCTGCCCCATTCTTTGCGGCATCCCATTTCTTCAAGGACACCAATAAACTTCATATCCCCTTGCAGGCTGTCCTTCATTATATGTTTAACAACTGCTGTGCCACCTGTAACCGCTGCTATTGCATAAAAATAACATGCGGCCGAAACATCAGGCTCTATCTGGTACTCCTTTATATTATAAGAACCCTGTACCACTCTGTAGCAGTCTGCACCAGGCTTTTCCACTCCCCTGTGCCCAAACTGTTTCATCATCTGTTCTGTAATCATTACATAAGACCTTGCATCCCTTTTTCCTGTAAGCTCTATTGTTAATGAACCAAATAACGCAGGGGCTGTCATAAGAAGCGCACTAAGGAACTGGCTGCTTCTGTCAATATTTAACTGGACAGTCCTTTCTGGCATTACATCCTGTAAATTATTATTACCAGGGTTTCTTATGCCTGTAACCCGCATTGGAAAATTATATTCTTCCCCAAGCCATTCAAACTTTG
Organism: uncultured Lachnospiraceae bacterium; assembly: GCA_910579085.1. Classification (GTDB taxonomy): domain Bacteria; phylum Bacillota; class Clostridia; order Lachnospirales; family Lachnospiraceae; genus Butyribacter. The sequence continues at coordinate 25,584 of CAJTRU010000041.1, forward strand.
CACCTAAATCCTCAAGCACCTCCAATAGTTCCCTTACAGGTCTTTTCTTCATCTGCTCTGAAGAATTAATTGTATAAATACCATTGCCCATTGCTATAAATGCAGTTAAAAACCTTGCGGCTGTGCCTGCACTCCCAACATCAACAGAAGCTTCTTCCAAAGGAATACTGCCACCCATACCCTTAATCCTGACAGTCTTTTTTATCCTGTCTGTCTCTGTTTTAAATCCAAGCCCTTCAAGTGCTTTCAAAAAAACATAAGAGTCCTCACTAAACTGCACACCTTTAAGAAGAGTCTCACCATTTCCCATAGCAGCAAGCAGCAGTGCCCTGTTTGTAATACTCTTAGAACCTGGCACTTCCACATCTATATAGGCAGGACGTGTAAACTTCCTCACTTTATAAATATCCATCTGTAAAATAACCAGCCTTTCAGTCAAAGTAATATGATAATGCCATGGCCAAAATCAGATAGCAATGCATGTTTACATGCAAACTGCTATCTGCTGGCTTGGCCCGCCAGACACCAGCAAGAAGCAGATTTGCTTGTAAATATGCGGGATTGCCGGTGTTTGCAGGATTGCGGGAATTGCGCAGCAATGCAGCAATCCGTGGCATCATATGATGTATAAGTATAAGCCCATATAAAACATTTGTCAAAACAAATCCTGTAACAATGCGCATCCATTTGCAGTTATCATGTATTTGTTTAAACTGACTGTTTCCTTTGCCAGAGCCAGCAACATTCCGTAAAACAATTATTCCATAATCTTGTAGCATTGCAAATTGTTTTATCCATTTAGAAATTTTAAATATAAAATTTTATAAAACTGGCTTATATAATAATGAAGACTGGTTTTACTAACAGTCTAATGTTATATTTATCATCCACAAATACACTTCGTATTATATGTTAGCAATATGCCATTAAAGTATAAATATGCCTATTTGCTATTAATTATCAAAAGTTTTCCAGTTATTAAAACATTATATTTTAAGCATACACTGTTTGACTTTTACTATATAATATGTTATATATATAGATATACTAAATATTATTAAAGGAGGAAACTTATATGTTTAAAAAACTATTATCAATTGCTTTATGTGGAGCAGGCGTATTTTACTTTGCAGGTTCTGTTGCAAGCGCATCAGAAAGAACTATCTATTCAAAAAGCATACCAGAAATGGCAAATGCAAATACCATAATACAATACGAGGGAAATTCATTGTGGAAAGTTGTTGAAGATACACCAGCAGATATTAAAGAATTACCTTGTACTACAGAAACCCCTGCACTCAGCTTTAATAATGCAATTAACACACTGGAAACATCAAAAAATACAAGACAGTTTTATGAAGAAGACGCTGGTCCGGTTTATGAAGAAGTCCTGCCAGACCCAGAATTAGGAATGAGGGTATTATATGATAACTGGGGAGAACTTGAAAAAATATACATATTAAACAATAACAGCTACCAGGAAATAAATAAAACAATGGCACAAATTTCTGCCCAGAGAGTTGTAGTAGACTTAACAGAATTAAAGGTATTACCACAAGGAAAAAGACTGCCAGTAGGAACATACAGATATGGCAAATTAGTACCTGAGTCAGAGAAACTATTAGGAATTGCAAGAAATGTGATAAAGATTACTTCTGGTAATGTAACAGGAAAAGGCGATTTCTCAGTTTTTGATGATGAAAAAGGAGACAATAGTAACTACTTGCAGAAAGGTGACTGTGCAACTAACAGAAAAATTGACAACCCTAAATCTGGTAAAATAATAACTGTTACTAACAAGACAAATAATATCACATCTACTTTTACTAAAAATGATAATGGCGACTTACCAAATGCAGTAATTGATATATGGAAAACAGGAGTTAAAAACCTTGGCGTCACCTCTACTAACTATAATAACATTAAACAGGCGGCTGTTTATACATATGATTTTTAAAGAACAGTATATACAAAGACCAGTACATAATAACAATTTTAAAGAGGTATATAACATATGAAACGGATTTGTATATTATTTGTCTTTATCATAACCTGCTTTTCAGGCTGTAATTCCAGACAGCCTGAAAAACAGGAAGTATCTGTAAGTGCCACAAGTACCCCGCTTCCAGATACCCCTGGACTATCACCTTATCTTTCAATAACTGAATCTTACTACACTGATACATCAGAAACAGGTATAGGCAGCCAGTGTATTATATACGATTTACAGACTAAAAAATTTGTCCATAAAGGTTCTGTTGATTACACATCAGCATATCCACTGGCAGCATACTCAAAAAATTTTGATGATATATTTTTTAGTGCTGACAGCGGACATGGTGACCAGGTATACCAGTACAGCAATAACCAGAATATACAGCTTACAGACAAATTTTATGCTATTAACTATATTATACCATGCGGTAATAAACTTTTTGTAGCTGCCAAGCTGTTAAAACATTACTGTATAGAACCATTTATATTTGACCCAGTTTCCAAAGAAGTGGACAGGGTATTTGAAGACAAGGAAGATGACCGCTTTACATGGTCTGTCGGAACAATCCCTGAATCCAATTCTGTTTTATTTTCTTACTACTCTGACAGCGTTCAACGGAACTGTGATGAAAATGATTGTTCTACATCGGGAATTGCATTATTAAATATGGAAACAGGCAAAGTAAAACAGATATATAAAATACATAAGTATATATGGGGTGTTGCAGGTAATGAAGAGAAATTATATATCTGCTGCGCAAAGGCAGGTGTAGGCAAAAGAAACTACAATATCCTTTATGAAGTAGACATGGCTACAAAGAAAAAAAAGAAACTGGATGTCCCTATAGTTGTAACAGAAAAACTAGAACTATGGAACAATACATTGTATTGTATAGGACGTGAAAAAAATGATGAAAACAGAGGTATATATGCTATTGACCTGGACACATTAAAAGCAGAACCTGTCTACCTCCAGCAAGAAGATGCTTTTATTAATGATTTTTCTATGTGTTATTAGTCTTAAATTACACAACACATTAAATAAATAAGCGCCATGCTTCTAATACTTTAAAACATGGCGCTTATTTATTTAGACAGAACATGTAAACTCATTAATTCAAAAACCATTCCTATAATAATATACAAAATATTCCATCCTGGAAATATTACTCCTTAATTTTCCTTGCTGTTTCTGACACTACCTTCTGGTCACTCTCTGATTTTACAGAATAACTGGTTCTTGAATAAAAATTATCATTAATATCCCAAAGAACTGGCACAAACCCATAACTAACTGCCATATCCATAATTATGCTTAGGCATTGTGATGACTCCTTATACAACGCATTATCCGCCATATGCCCGCTATCATAAATTGATGTACACTCACCAACAAAAACAGGTATACCTTTATCTGTAAATGCCTCTTTTAACAGTTCACACTGCTGCCTGCTGTAATCAAGCCATTCCTGGCTTCCTGTATTTTCAGCCCAGTACATTGCATTATCAATATAGTGTACCGAAACCATAAGCCTGCCATCAGCAGTGTCATAAGGCATCTTAAAACGTGTATCTGTTGTTTTATCAATATTTGTCCACCAGCCTGATACAATTAAAAGCCTCTGTGCATTATTCCCGCCTGTACCTCTTACAGCATTTACAAATGTCTGGTTCATCTCATTAACATAATTATACAATTCATCATCTGTATAATTATCTTCCTCCCTTTGTGTACCAAGGTTCTCATTAAACCCCTCAAAAACAAGATAGCCAGAATAATCCTTAAAGTATTCTGCAATCTGTATCCAAAGCTTTTCTGCTATTTTAAGTGCTTCATCTTTCGCATAATTCCTTATAATAAATTCATCATAATGATGTATATTAATTACAGCATATAAACCATCATCCAGACAGTATTTAACAATTTCCTGCACACGTTCCATGTATTCCCTATTGATTTCAAACTTTCCATCGTCTTCCATCATATTGCCCCAGTAAACAGGTATTCTTACAGTAGAAAAACCTGCTGCCTTATAACCATCAATAATTTCTTTTGTTGTTACTACTGCACCCCAGCATTTCTCATAATCCTGTGGCTGGTTTCCACCAATAGACTGTGCACCTGTTGTTTTATTATCCTTGTCCGACCAGTGTGCTTCCATAGTATTCCCAAGATTAATACCAATTCCCATTTCCTTTACCATATTATTAATACCTGGTTTTGCACTATCCTCTGGAACTTGTGTTACACCAGGTGTAACAGACGGAAACAGGCTTGCTTCTGGAGATGGCATGGCACTGGCTTCTGGTACAGCACTGGCAACTGGTGTAACATCTGGAGATGCTACTGGTTCTTTTGTCGGAACAACATCTGGTACTACCTTAATCTTACATACAAGCTTATTTGCCTTCTTTACAATTTTACTGCCTGTTTTAACAGAATACTTTACATTACAGGTAATCTTTGCTGTACCTTTTCTTATTGCCTTTACAACACCTTTCTTTGAAACGGAAGCAACACTGCTTTTTGAAGACAACCATTTATACTTAATATTCTCCGCCTTTACTGGTAAATTTTTAACCTTAAGTTTAAAAGCAGTTCCTGCTTCCATTGTTTTAGTCTTTCCTGCATTTAGCTGTATTCTGTTTCCAGCCAGCGCATAAACCTGGCTGTCCACTGGCACTATTGAAATAACCAGTAAAACCACCAGCAACAATGATAAAAATCTTTTATTGTTTCTTTCTCCCATCTGAACTTATCCTCTCTTAAAAATTTACATATAACAGTTTTAATGCTGCCATATTTTATAAGCTTATATAATTTCACCTGTAAATACAAGCCTGGACAAAGCTTTATATTATCCTTTCGGATTTTACCACAATGCCTGTCTATTGTCTACTTCATACAACTCTGCTACAATAAAAAAGAGGTGAGGATAATTTCCAGTTATCTTTTGTTGGTGGACGGACGCAGGGTTTCTGGTGTTCC
>CAJTRU010000042.1 GCA_910579085.1 uncultured Lachnospiraceae bacterium
TAAAGTACCCCTTTTATGGAATAATTGATGGCATCTGGCACGCAAAACCTGTCACTGTAAATTTACAATAAAACACAGAACAAACAGATAACTGTAAATGGGGATGGTGGGAATTATTCTGCTAGCCACTTATTACCTATTACAAGATTTACTGTTATACAGACATTAAAAGAAAAAAATACCAAAATGTTTCTGTCCGTCTAAATCACTTTCCCCACACCATAATTTCCAGTTATCATGCTGTCCAACGTTTTATTGGTTTATAGTGGCAGATTTTATGTGCTGCTACGTGGCTTACTGTAGCGTAAGCGTACCCCTTGTACTGGATATTCTGGCTCTGGCACTTTAAACCGTCCGTCTGCCTGCAAAAGATAATTGGAATTTCCAGTTTTTATGTTGTGTATCTTCCAGAAAAAGTATATAATAAACCTATTACTGTTCTTAGACAGGAAAGCTTCCAGCATTCTTGTTGTAACAACTAAAAAAGAAAGGATGAAGAATAATGGTAACTAAAAAATTCCAGGATATTACACTTTCAGCACTTGGCATGGGTACAATGAGGCTTCCTGTTTTTGATGACGATGATTCGAAGATTGATGAGGAAAAAACATCAGAAATGGTTGCCTATGCAATCAGACATGGCATTAATTATTTTGATACAGCATGGGGCTACCATAGTGGAAATTCGGAAATTGTAATGGGCAAGGTACTTAAGTCTTACCCACGTGACAGTTTTTACCTCGCTTCAAAATTCCCAGGATATGACCTCTCAAATATGGACAAGGTTGAGGAAATATTTGAAAAACAGTTAAAAAAATGTGGTGTGGATTATTTTGATTTTTATTTATTCCATAATGTATGTGAAATGAATATTGATGCTTACCTTGATGAAAAATATGGTATTTACAAGTATCTTACAGAGCAGAAGGAGAACGGGCGCATACGCCATCTTGGTTTTTCTATACATGGAAGTTATGAAATACTTGAGCGTTTCCTTGAAGCATACGGTGATAAAATGGAATTCTGCCAGATACAGCTTAATTATATTGACTGGTCATTCCAGAATGCCAAAGCGAAAGTAGAACTTTTAAACAAACGCAAAATACCAGTATGGGTTATGGAGCCATTACGTGGCGGCAAACTTGCAAAACTTTCAGAGGATGTAGAAGAAAAACTTACAGGGATGCGTCCCGAAGAGGAAATACCAGCATGGGCTTTCCGCTTCCTGCAAAGCATAGAAGGCGTTACAATGATACTTTCTGGAATGTCAGATTTTAAGCAGGTACAGGATAATATTAAGACATTCAGTACTGAAAAGCCTCTTTCAAAGGATGAAATGGACACACTCCTTGGAATTGCAGACGGCATTTTAAGCAGGCGTCTTCCCTGCACAGCCTGCCATTACTGTACAAGCCATTGTCCAAAAGGTTTAGACATACCTGGGCTTATAAAGCTTTATAATGAACATAACTTTACTGGCGGAGGTTTTATAGCGCCAATGGCATTAATGGCAACTCCAGAAGAAAAGCACCCGTCAGCATGTATTGGCTGCCGAAGTTGTGAAGCTGTCTGTCCACAGCAGATAAAAATATCAGAAGCTATGAGTGATTTTGCAAATAAACTCGCTAATGCAAAAGATATTTAATGTATTACATAATTTTTCAAGATTTATACTGTTTTGGATTTTTACAGGTTTTGGAATAAATTCTTTATTTACAGTATAAAATAATTCCTGCCCAGTATATATTTATACTGGGCAGTTAAAATATAGCTTGCCTATCTTGCTGCTGCAAGCCCCGCTTTTTTCATTTTTTCTTTATGCTGGTACATACGGTTATCAGCTAGCTGGTATAATTTTTCTATGTCTTGTTCATTCTGGCTGCCACATGCATAACCATATGCCATAGACATATCCAGGTTTTCAATCTCTGCATTTTTCTTATTAATATTTTTATGTAAAAGGCTTGCCAGTCCAATAACCTGGCTTTCATCGGATGTTTCCAGCACAGCAGCAAATTCATCTCCGCCCATTCTGGCAACAATCCCATAATCCCCAAATGTCTCCAGAATAACTTCTGCTGCACTTTGTATTAAAATATCTCCTTTTGCGTGCCCATATGTATCATTCATGATTTTAAGGTTATTTAAGTCAAAGCAAAAAACTGTGTACCCTTTTGTACTGCCTTTATCAATTTTCTGCATAAATTCTTTACAATAGCGCCTGTTGTGGAGCTGTGTCAGTTCATCAGTGTATGCACTTTTAAGCAGGGAATTACGTTCTGTTTCCTGCATTGCTTTTTTAGTCATATCTACATAAAAAGCAATAATAAGTATAAACACAAATGCCATTACCCCTATAGAAGACACACCTTTAAGGTTAAAAGGACTGTAACCTGAATAACGTTCCATACAATAACCAGCCAGGTCATATGCAATACATATTATAATAAAAAGCATACCCGCCAGGAAAACTTTATTTTTCTTCTTTTTGGCTTTTAAGTTAAGTATTAATACCATAAAGAAATAACTAAGGCTGCATATAATAATTATATGCATATATTTAAGGGTGGCAGCAAAATGTACAATATCCATTGTGTGTAATGCCATCGCTATAGTTATAAAAATAATCTGTACTGACAAAAGCAGCCAGTATACTATTTTTAAAATTTTATTACCCAGGCTGGCAACATCACTATACATATAAACTGTCATGGGTATTGGCAAAAGGTACAAAGAAACATACTCCAGCAATGAAACAGAATAAAGCGGTATAGAGAAAATTAAAATAATATCATAATAACATAATGTCCATAGCCCCATACATATTGAAAACATGGAAACACAAAATATTTTTAAAAACTTTGTGGAAACTGCCAGTAATATAATTGTAATTATTCCAGTTATAAGCCCGAAAACCAGCAGAAAACTTCCTAAAAACAGTGGAATTCTGTTTTCTGTCATAATAACCCTGTATGCGTCTTTCCAGTCATAAATGCGCAAAGGGTCTAATTTTGTAAAAACATTATCTTCTGTTACACAAAATTTCACTACTAATGTTTTTCCTTTATAACTATCAGGGAAATCAATAAACTGGTAGCCAGTGCCAACAGTTTTCCCTTTCATAAAACGGCTATACCCATATTCATAAACCATCTGGCCGTCAACAAATACTTCAACTGCTGCCTGTCTTGTATGTATACGCAGTACACCTTCTGAAGCCTGCCAGTCACCAGGGATTTTACGCTGCATTAAAATAATATCACCCTTACTGGCTGTATCAAAGCGGAAACTGTCAAGGGAAACATCGTTATATAATTCATGGTTTATTGTTATATCCCATAAATCATTAAGCGGGACATATTTTGAAATTCCAGTATAATCCTTTGTAATAAGCTTGTCTGCACTTATAGTAGTCACAATTATACTGGCAAGTGCATAAAAAATCCAAAAGCCCTTAAGAAAAGTTTTAAAAGCCTGTTTCCTCTTTTCCAATTTTTTTACCCCTTCCCCTGTAAAAATAAATAAACTCCTCTATTAGCATATTATACAGACAAAAAGCGTGAAATGCAAATATTTTGTTATTATCTGCTATATGTAAGGGAAGAATACATTACTGCCATATATAACAGGAATACTGGATTTTTAAGTTGCTTTATTACACCCCAAGTAATATAATTGTTAATGTTTACCTGTATTATATATGCACAATATATTAAGGGCATTGTATTATGTCCTTACAGAAAAGAGGTTGGATATGGCACTAGATGGAATTACTATAGCAGCTCTGGCAAATGAGCTTAAAAATACATTAACAAATGGACGCATTACCAAAATAGCACAGCCCGAAAAGGACGAGCTTCTGCTTACTATTAAGCAAAGCATAAGTGACGGTACTGGAAATACCCAGCGCTTCCAGAAACGCCTGGCGGCATCAGTTAACCCAAGCCTGCCGCTTTTGTATATTAATGATGAAAATAAACAGTCACCAATGTCTGCACCAACATTCTGCATGGTATTAAGGAAACACCTTAATAACTGCCGGATTACAAATATAAGCCAGGAAGGGCTTGAACGTGTAATAAAGATAGAACTTGAACATCTCAATGAAATGGGTGATTTATGCAGGAAATTCCTTATAATAGAACTTATGGGCAAACACAGCAATATAATTTTCTGTGATGACAATAATAAAATAATTGACAGCATTAAGCATATTTCACTACTTGTAAGTTCAGTAAGGGAAGTACTTCCTGGAAGGGATTATTTTATACCAGATACACAGAATAAATTTGACCCTTTTACCATTACTGAAAAAGAATTTACAGATATAGTCCTTGCAAAGCCTGTAAATATTGCAAAGGCACTATATACTTCACTTACAGGTTTTAGCCCTGTTATGTCTGAAGAACTTATATATATTTCTTCACTTTCAGGGAAAAACAGTACAGCAGAACTGACAGAAATGGAAAAGCTGCACCTTTACCGCAATTTTACAAGAATTATGGAACAGGTAAAAGAAGCATCATTTAAACCATGTATTATATATAAAGGAAATGAGCCTGTGGAATTTGCCTGCATCCCATTAACTATGTATTCTGATGACAGCAGTTACCAGGTAAAAACCTGTGAAAGTGCCAGCCAGATGCTTTGCATGTATTATTCTGCTAAGGAAGTAATTTCCCGTATACGCCAAAAATCTTACGATTTGCGCAGAATTACCAATACCGCACTGGAACGGGCACGCAAAAAATATGATTTACAGGCAAAGCAGCTTAAAGATACTGCAAAAAGGGACAAATACAAGATATATGGCGAACTTCTTACGACATATGGTTATGAATTAAAAGGTGGTGAAAAAAGCTTTACATGTGAAAACTATTATACAAATGAAGAAATTACTATACCACTTGACGAAAATATGGGTGCTGTTGATAATGCCAAACGTTTTTTTGAAAAATATGCAAAATTAAAGCGGACTTTTGAAGCATTAAGCATACAGATTGAAGAAACCAGACAGGAAATTTCCCACCTTGACTCAATCAGCAACGCCCTTGATATTGCAAGACATGAAGAAGACCTTGCAACAATAAGGCGTGAACTTTCCGAATATGGGTATATGAAACGCCAGGCAGCCGTTAAGGGCAAAGGCAGTAAAAAGCCAGCTAAAAGCAAACCTCTGCATTATATTTCATCTGACGGGTTTGATATATATGTTGGCAAAAACAACTACCAGAATGATGAACTTACATTTAAAATAGCAACAGGAAATGACTGGTGGTTCCATGCAAAAGCAAGCGCAGGTTCACATGTTATAGTAAAAACAGAAGGAAAAGAGCTGCCAGACCGTTCATTTGAGGAGGCAGCAAGGCTTGCTGCATACTATTCCAAAGCAAAGGAGCAAGGTAAAGCAGAGATTGATTATATACAGAAAAAGCACGTTAAAAAACCAAATGGCAGCAAACCTGGATTTGTTGTTTACTATACTAATTATTCAATGACTATTGATACAGATATAAGCGGGATTGAGGAGGTACAGGAATGACCAGGATGATAAAATCAGACAGCCATGTACACACTGCATTTTCAACAGACAGCAGCACCCCAATGGAAGAAATGTTAAAGGCTGCAATAGGAAACGGCTATTCTTCTATATGTTTTACAGACCATATGGACTACAATTTTCCTTTAGTCTATGTAAAAAATGCGCTTCCGGGCCAGGAACTGCCATTCTTCCTTGATGTGGATGCCTATTACAGTGAAATTAAACGGCTTATACCACTTTATCCACAGATAAAAATACGCACTGGAATTGAACTGGGACTTAAAGAAGACGCCAAAGACAAGTGTATGGAACTTCTAAACTCATATAAATTTGACTTTGTAATAGGTTCTACGCACCTTGTAGACAATACTGACCCTTATTATGATATTTTCTGGGAAAAAACAGACGAAAAAACTGGAATACAAAAGTTTTATGAGGCTACACTTGAAAATGTAAAAAGCGGCGTGGATTTTGATGTTTATGGCCATATTGACTACATTACAAGATATACGCCATATATGAAAAAACTAAGAAGCAACAATTTATTTGACGAAGATTACTACCTCTCCATAACTGGTAATTTCCTCGATATAACGGAGGAAATACTTAAACAGCTTATTAATAATGGAAAAGGTATTGAACTAAATACAAGCGGGCTTAAATACGGGCTGCACCACCCACATCCACATGAAAAAATTTTAAAGCTTTATAAAGAACTTGGTGGTGAAATAATAACACTTGGCTCAGATGCACACGAAGCCAGACACCTTGGATTTGGTTTTGACTATGTACCAGAAATACTAAAAGCCTGCGGCTTTAAATACTATACAGAATTTACAAACCGCAGGCCGGAAATGCTGCCAATACACTAATCCCTGTCACGCAGGGCAGCAACATTTTCCTTTAAACGCCAGACCACATAATCCATCTCTTCCATTGTATTCTGTGTGCCAAGTGTCATCCTTAAAGCACCCTTTAACCTGTCACCACTAGCACCAAGGGCCTTAAGCACATGCGAACCGCCTCCAGTACCTGCTGTGCAGGCAGAACCGCTTGATGTGCATATTCCGTCCATATCAAGCATTATAAGCAGGCTCTGTCCCTCAATTCCCAGGAAACTCACATTCAGGTTTCCTGGGAGGCGCATATGCCTTGAACCATTAAGGACTACTCCAGGTATTTCATGTTCAATCCTGTACAAAAGGTAATCCCTCATATTCCTTACATAAACAATATCTTTATGCATATCCTGCATTGCAATCCTTACAGCTTCCCCCATCCCTGCTATTCCAGGAACATTTTCTGTACCTGCCCTTATGCCTGACTCCTGTTTGCCACCATGCATAAATATTGCTGGCTTTATACCATTCCTTATATATAAAAAGCCACATCCCTTTGCACCTCTGAACTTATGGGCGCTTGCACTCATCATTCCAATATTCATCTTATTTACATCTATGTCCATATGGAGGTACGCCTGGACTGCATCCGTATGGAAACAGATATTATTCCTTTTAGCAATCCCTCCAATTGCCTGCACTGGCTGTATACTGCCAGTTTCATTATTTGCAGCCATTATACTTATCAAAATAGTATCTTTCCTTATAGCTCTTATTAACTGCCTTGGATTAATAATCCCATTGCTGTCCACAGCAATGTAAGTTATATCAAATCCACGCTGTTTCAGGTACTCACATGTATTGATAACTGCATGGTGTTCAACTGCCGTTGTAATAATATGCCTGCCTTTGTCTTTTAAAGCCTCTGCCATACCAATAAGTGCCCAGTTATCCGACTCAGTACCTCCACTTGTAAAATATATTTCCTCTGGTTTTGCATTAATGCTTGCTGCTATTGTTTCCCTTACACCATCAATAACATCTTTGCTTTTCTCTGCAAACTCATAAATGCCTGACGGATTGCCATACTGCTTTTCCAGATATGGCAGCATTACCTTAAGGACATTTGGATGTACTGGTGTAGTTGCAGCATTATCCAGATATATCATTATATGCTACCATCCTCTCACAAAAATTCACCCGGGCATACTTGTAAAAGCAGAAAAACCACATTTTTAAGTGGATTTCCCAGACCCTGGGCTGATATACCAGTATATGAAAATAAAAACAAAAGGTAACATTTAAAAGTTTCTGTCCCTGGCATGGATAAATTTTTATAAAATATGCATAATAACAGAAATAATAATTTTACTGCTATTAGTTTTGCTATTAATAACAGGAATGGAGGATTTTTATGAAAATAACAGATAAAAAGAAACCTGTACAGACAATTCCAAAAGGAGTATGGGAAAGCAGCAGGCCACGTCCTTATAAAGACAATGACACCCAGCAGGAAAGACCTGCAAATAAAACAACTGACCTTCAGGGCAATGGTTATCCTGTTAAAAAGACAAATTAAAGCAAAAAAAGATTAGATATATAATTTTATTTAATGTATTCTTAATTCCAGCAAGGAGGAATTAAGGATGTACCATTTAAGACTAAAAGGAAACCATTACGAAATGGGTTCAAAACGTGGCAGGATTTTCCAGAAATGCAATACATCTTTTCCGTTAAATCTGGATAATTTCCAATTAAAACATGGAAAAGAAAGTGAGAAAATACTTGCCGCTATTTTTCCAGAAGCCTGTGAGGAAATACATGGTGTTTGTGATATAACGGGGACAGATTACTTGTATTTTGCCTCATGGCTGTTATGTATGGGCTGCTGCATGTACAACCTGGAAAACAATATACCCGTTGAAATACGGGGATGTACAGCTTTTGCTTTTACTAAAAACGGCAGGGTAATATATGGCAGGAATAATGATTTGCCACCATATCTGCGTGACGGCTGTAAAAGTGAAATTTATTCACCACAAAACGGAAACAGTTTTAATATTACTACTTCTTCTTTTATTAATGGGGAAGAAGGCTTAAATGAACATGGGCTTGCTGTCTGCATGACTTTTGTAATGACAAATCCTGGCAATATAAAACCTGGTTTTAATTCATGTTTTATAGTAAGGTATCTGCTTGAAAAAGCAAATAATACCAGACAGGCTCTTGCACTGCTTATGGAACTTCCTGTTGCTTCTAACTGCAATATTCTGCTTGCAGACAGAAGTGGCAGGATTTTAATTGCAGAATGTACACCATTTTGTAAAAAAATACATCACCCCCATGAAACTAGTGGTGGCAGTATTGCCTGTATTACCAACTGTTTTACCTCTGATGGAATGAAGCAGTATGACTGTTCTGATGGAAATAATTATAATGCCATTACACGTTATAATGTTGTACTGGCAAGCTTCCAGGAACATATAAAAGACAATCTTTTAGAAAATACAAAAAATCTCTTAAAAGGCAGATATGGCTTTATGTGCCAGTATGATAATGAACCTGGTTTTGAAACAGTCTGGAGCCAGATATTTGACTTAGAAAGCCTTGAGGCTTACCGCGCAGAAGGAGACCCAAGGAAAAAGAAATTTATATATGACAACCGGATGTGCCGGTTCAGGCATAACCTTACTTAATGCCAGGAGTTTTTAATTATTTTATAATATATAAAGAACAAAGGGTATGTGGAAATTATTGCATATTTTTAAGGATTTACTACTCTGCTTCCTGTCTGGCCTGCTGTAATTTTGTATACTGCCTCTAATAACTTTTCTACTGACTCCAAGTCATCTGGTTTAAACTTATAAACTATATCAAATATAACATCATCATAAACCCTTGCCCCTTTGCCTGTCATTATATAATCCATGCTTACTTCTAAAGCTTTTGCAATTCCATGCAATGTATAAGCAGAAAATCCTTTTTTATTTGTTTCAATTTCATATAAAAACTTTGATGATATTCCTGCCAGCTCTGCCAATGTCTTTCTGGTATATCCACGTTCGCTACGCAAAATCATAATTCTTTCACCTATAGATTTATCTAATTTCAACCTTATCATCTCCCAATATTTTGTATCTTAATTCCAGGCAGGACTATTCTCCCGGAAATTAAGAACCTGCATTTGCCCCTTTTTATATACAGTTTCCTTTTATAGTATTTTCCTTTTTATCTAAATGCTACCCTTTGTCCTATTAATAACTAATAATAGCATTTATTATTATTAAAAAAGATTTTTGGATATAACCAGCCTGTTTTTTATATTAATGTTGGGCAAAACGCTTGTTTTGTATTTTCCAGCCTACATAATGCAACTTTAATTCAACATTATTCCTTTACAATAAATTTATTAATGTATGCGGATTTTTAATTAATGTTATATAAATTCCATTTTATTTCCATTAATTCCATATAAATTGCAATATTATGCAACATTAATCCAATTTCCACAATTACTAATTCCTATATGTTATTCTTTGCAGGCAGGAGGTGATAAGTATGCCAGAGGCAAGTAATGATATGCGTTTATTAAAGTATTATTATATGTGCCTTCTCCATGAAGCCAGTAAATTCTTAATTATGCTTTTTATATTCAGCCGTTTCCATGCAGGAACTGAATTTCTTGTAGCTGCTTTAGTACTTTGTACTCTCCGCCACAATATGGGCGGGATACATTTCAGGCAGTACTGGTCTTGTTTCGGTTTTTCACTGGCTTTTTTTGCCATTGTGGCTGTTATGGCAAAGTTTTGCCCTGTTAATCTTATAGTACAGATAATAACAATATGTTTATGCATATTAATAACATTCTTAATTGGGCCAGTCCAGTCCAGCACCAGGCCGCCAATTGACAAGAAACACTTTGTGCGCTACCGTAATACTGCCTGTATAATTATGGCAGTTTGCATGGTATTATTTATTTGCATTAAATCCTTTACTTACAGGGATTTAATATATTGGGTAATTTTTTTCCAGACATTGCAGCTAATTGCTGCAAAAATTTATGAAAGGAGGAAGAAAGATGAAACGCTTCAATAAAAGTTCTTTAATGTCTTTATGCAGCCTTGCATTAGCATTTGGTGCATTTATACGTTTTTCCGGTACAAGTTTTTGTTTCTTTGGTGAGCCAGAGATGCCATCTAAATAATTTACCTGGATAAAAACAAAAAATGGGATATCTTATCTTTTTAAAAATATAAGATATCCCGCTGCTTTATTTTTCTGCATATAAAAATATAATAACATTTTTTATAACACCACTCTTATAAAGAAACAATTGCGGTTATTGAATAATTCATTGCCAACTTGTATACCTGCATTATATCTTTTGGCAATTTTCCTTAAATATGCCAGCCCGCATCCCCTGTCACTGTCCTTTGTAGAATAGCCATATTCAAAAAAGTGTTTATATTCTTCAAATGGTATATACTCATGTTCATTTGCAACCTGTATATATTTACTATCATTTTTCTGGATTATGTACAAATATATCTTTTCATTTCTTTTACGTACAAGCACTTCATCTATTGCATTATCCAGTAAATTCCCTAATATTTCAATTAATAATGTATCTGGTATATTTACATTGTGCAAAGAACAGTCAAATTTTGTTTCAATTTCTATATTCTTCTCTAAAGCTTCACACATTTTCTGGTGTATATGGGCAATAACAAGCGGATTATCAAGGACTAACAGCTTTCCAGGCATAATATACTGTTCAAGATGCCCCAGTTCCTCCCTTTGCCGTTGTATTAAATCTTCGTAGTTGTCATAAACATTTATCATACTGTAAATTGCATTAATCTGGTTTACAAATTTATGCTGCCTCTCACGTAACTGGGTTATTAAACCTTTATATACCTCTGCATAACCACTTCTAAGCTTTAGTTCCTGCTGGTAAAAATAAATTTTATAGACTGAAAATAACAGCACAATTGTTCCCATAACCAGATATATACTGTCATAAAATGGCATTTCGCTTGTTAGCTTAAAATTTATAAATGCTGCCATAAACATAATGCATCCTATAATTGACAAAAGATAAACACTTTGTCCTGCATCATTTAAAATCTTTCTGGTTTCTATTACAAAAAATGCATTACGCAGCAAAATACATAACAGCAGCATTTCAGACACTGACAAAAACGTTATTAACTGGTATGGCACAATATTGTTAAAAGGACTTGATATTATTGTATTTATAAAACATAGTACCATTTCTAATATACATACACATCCAAATGCCGCCATAGAATATTTTAATGCCTGTTTCAGCTTAAAACTGCTTAGCCAGGCTACATATATAAAGTAAAATAAATAACATACTATCATTAACAGCCCGCTAACCGAAAAACAGTTAGTTAATACTATACAGAAAACCGCCTGGCACACCATTAGTATATATAAAAGATTGTTTTTCTTTTTTCCAGCAAATGTCCTGGCAACCAGCAAAACAGCAATAAATTCAAATATACCATTTAAAACAGCTATAATACTGTTTACTGGCGGCACTTTAAATATTCCTCCTTAAAATCTTTTGCTTTTCTTCCGCCTATTGGCAGTACATCATCTATTTCCTTTAAAAATACTTCTTTATTGCGGAAATCAACATGTTCAATATAGGAAATATTAACAAATGTACCATATGTAGGCTCTAAAAATTTTGTATATTTGACCTTTTGTTTTATACTTTTTGCTGTTACATGTGGTATTTCAACTGTTTCATTTATTGTATATAAAGATAATCTTCCCCTGCGTGAAGAAAAATATATAATTTCATCTACATAAAACACATAACCAAGACCATCATAATAAAGTACAAGAGTTTCCCTGTCTGCAATATATTTATTATCAGAAATAGCACTTAATACTTCTTCTACCCTGCTTCTTACTATTTCACCATCTCCGATTGGCTTTTCTATATAATCATAACAATGTATCCTTTTTAGCAGTTGTATCTCCAGTCCTTGTAGTGTTGTAATAAATATCACTGGCGTAAATTTATATTCTGCATGTTCCCTGATTTTATCTGCAAAATCAATTCCTGAACTGTCATTCCTCTTTGAGGGTTCAAGAATAATATCAACAAGAAACAAGTCAATATGGTTTGCCATTGCACATGCATAAGCATCTGTACTTCTCCCAAACACCAGCACATTAGTCTGTATTCTGCATGACTTAACAATTTTCTCAAGGTTAAGCCTGCTTTTCCCATTATCCTCTAATATTAATACATTCATATGTATTCCTTTGTAATACTCTCCAATTAACTATAACTTTTACTTTTGTCCGGAATTTGTTCTGCCATAGTTTTAAGCATAATTTTCACACCTTGTTTCATTCTGTCATCTAATCTTCTATAATAATCAACAAGCCGTATTTCATCTGATGTCATTTCTGTGTTTTCAAGCTCAAGAATATATTCTACTGATACACCAAAAACCGTGACCACTTTCCTTAAATCTTCATATGGAATTACTGTTTTTCCATTTTCATATCTGCTTAATGTCTGTTGGGAAATATTCAATACCGATGCAAACGTTTTCTGTGTCATGTGGTTTTCCTCACGTATCTCCCTAAGCTTTCTGCCCATTTCCACGCTATCAAGTGCCATAAATCCGTACCTCATCTTTTACTAGTATCTTATTATAACGTCAATTCATCTTTTCTTATACACATATATTAAGTATTATCACTCATATTTTGATATGCCAGTAAAAAATTTTATATATTTTAATCTAGTATTTATAAAATACATGTACATAGTGGTATTAAGGAAATATGCTACTTGTATGGTATGGCATCCATATATTGAAACGGATACATATTAGCCCATAATTTTCATATAGTATATTAACCGCTTTTGCTATATAGCAGAAAGGCTTATATTATATGAAAATCTTTCAGAACAAACTTATTAAAGGAACTATAATACTTACTATTGCTGGTATTATAACCCGTATTATAGGGTTTTTTTATAGGATTTTCCTTGCAGGGCTGCTTGGTTCAGAACTGCTTGGAATATACCAGCTTGTTTTTCCGGTATATGGTATATGCTTTACAATATATGGTGCTGGAATACAAACTGCAATTTCACAGATTATTGGAACTACTACATCAAAAAAAACCCAGGGCTATGTATCACCTGTAAAAATACTAGTATCAGGAATGATACTTGCCCTAAGCCTTTCACTGCTGCTTCTGGTACTTGTTTATTCCAATCCTGGATGGATTGCAGAAAAAATCCTGCTTGAAAAATCATGCGCCCCATATCTGAAAATAATGGCTCTGCTATTCCCTTTCTGTAGCATTTCAGCATGTATTTCAGGCTATTACTATGGAATACAAAATGCTTCTGTACCAGCTAGCTCACAGATTATTGAACAGTTGTCAAGAGTGCTCTTTGTATACCTTATGTGCACGTTTGCAGGCTCTGGAAAGGAATTTAATGCTATAGTAGCTGTATGCGGGCTGGTAACTGGTGAAATATGTGGTTGTATTTTCAGTATAGCCAGGCTTTTTATTTCCTTACACCAGGCTAAAAATATAAACACCAGTGCTTCCAGAACCAGAATTAAAAAATATAACAGCGGGAAGCACCCTGTTTTTAAAACCCTTCTTTCACTCTCTGTAATACTTACTACTACTAAACTTATTGTTTCACTTTTACATAGCGCCGAAGCTGTCTTTATACCTGCCGCACTCCAGAAATATGGATGCAGCCCTGCGGATGCACTAAGCATATATGGTATTTTATCCGGAATGGCAATGCCATTTATTCTTTTTCCATCTGCCATTAGTAATTCATTTGCAGTTATGCTGCTGCCATCAATAGCACAGGCACAAGCAGAAAAAAATTCTGCCAAAATAAGAAAATCCGTAACATTTGCTACAAAATACAACCTGCTTATTGGCTGGCTCTGTATATGTATATTTATTGTATTCGGAGATGAAATGGGTACACTTTTCTTCCATAATACAGACGCTGGCTCATACATAGTAATACTTTCATGGCTCTGCCCGTTCCTGTATGTTTCAACTGCATTTACAAGCATAATAAACGGAATGGGACATACACAGCTTACATTTATAATAACTGTATTAAGCCTTATACTAAAAATATATTTCCTTGTAGCACTTGTACCAGTATATGGCATAAAAGCGTACCTTGCTGGAATGTTGGCAAGCCAGGTAATTATGGCAGTTATGGAGGGATTTTACCTTAAAAACTATATAGCGCCTGACAGCCTGCACTGGATTATACTTCCATGCCTTTTCTTAGCACTTGCAGGAAGCATGTCACATAAAATCTATAGTGCCCTGCTTAAATTAGTTCCAGGCACATTACAGATACCAATGCTTTTTCTTACATGTATAATAATAGTTGTCTGCTATATAGTTTTCCTGCTTTTAAGCAAATGTATAAGCAGGGAGGAATTTGCAATAAGATAATTTCCAGTTATCTTGTGTTTTTGTTTTTGTGGATTGGCGGACGGTTTCTGTGCCAGAGCCAGAATATTCCATACAAAAAAGCATGCCGAAGGCATGGCTTTTGCACGCATTCCGCTACGTTAACCCACTAGGCGGCACATAAAGCCCATATATTATTATATTCCAGATAAAACTTACGTTTCCCTGGAATATATAATATATGGGCTTAAATGCCGGCGGGGTTAAAGTGCCCCTTTTACGGAATAATTCATGGCATCTGGCACGCAAAACCTGTCACCAGCAATCTGCAACAAAAACCAGAATAATTAAGATAACTGTAAATGGGGTGGTGGAGAATGATTTTGCTAGTCACATACCAAACAATATAATAATTACCATTATACAAGGATTAATATAAAAATAATGCCAATGTACTTCCACCCTTCTAAGTCTTCTGCCCCACACCATAATTTCCAGTTATAGTATCTGTTTTGTATGTATGTTATATTTTTTATGGTTTATTGGTGTACAGCAGGTTTCCAGTGTTCCAGTTAAACATTATTCTATGACAAGGATACTATGCACTGCTGCGTGGGCTGGCGTAGCGCAATGTCATTTAGTTAAGAGTTTTAGCAGGAATGTTTTTGGAATGTGCCAAAGAGCAGACAGGCTGGCAAATTCCAAATGTGCTTACATGAACAAGCTGTACGAAGCCGCTGGTGCTTAAGCCCTGTCTTAAAATGTTCCGTAGGAACATTAAGGGCTTTATGCATCCATTGCGTGCGAGTTCAAGCGGGAGCGTGCTTTGTTCATGGAAGGCACTTTGGATTTGCCAGCCTGTATAATATATGATATTTTTAAACAATCCCCCTTAACTAAATGACATTGCGTCCAAGCGCAAACGTGCCCTGTCATGGAATATGTTTAAGCTGGACACAGAACCCCTGCGTCCGTAAACCAACAAAAGACAACTGCAAATCCAGTTTATAATATTATTTAAAATATTCTACACCTGACTCAAATATATGCTGGTTCTGGTCTCCATATATATTTATGGCAACTCCGTCACCTATTCTTTCTGAGTGTGCCATCTTGCCAAGCACACGCCCGTCAGGGCTTGTAATTCCTTCTATTGCAGCATATGAACCATTTGGGTTAAAGTCTTCGTCCATTGATGGCTTTCCTGAGATGTCTGCATACCTTGTTGCAACCTGTCCATTTTCAAAAAGTTTCTTTATTACTTCATCACTTGCAACAAAACGTCCTTCACCATGTGATGCAGGAATTGAATAAACACCGCCAAGCTTTGCCTTTGAAAGCCAAGGGGATTTATTAGAAACAACTTTGGTATATACTGTCTTAGAAATATGGCGTCCAATGCTGTTTGTTGTAAGTGTTGGTGAGTCTGCTGACTGCGGCCTTATCTCCCCATATGGAACAAGCCCAAGTTTTACAAGTGCCTGGAAGCCATTGCATATGCCGAGCACAAGCCCGTCCCTTTTGTTTATAAGTTCGTGTACTGCATCCATTATTCCCTGGTTCCTGAATACTGATGATATAAACTTAGCTGAACCATCCGGCTCATCACCTGCACTGAACCCGCCCGAAAACATAAGTATCTGCGCATTTCTTACCGCATTTTCAAACTCCCTGGCAGAGTCTGTAATCTGGCTTTCTGTCATATTTTTAAATACAACTGTATTTACTGCTGCCCCTGCTGCTTCAAATGCCCTGGCAGTATCATACTCGCAGTTAGTACCTGGAAATACTGGTATAAATACTTCTGGCTTTGGTGTCTTGCTCTTTGATATATAAATATTTTTTTCTTCATATAAGTTATCTTCAAGTTCTGTCTGTTTTACATCTGACCTTGTAGGGAATACGCTTTCAAGCCTTGATGTCCATGCCTTTAGTGCTTCCTCCACAGGAAGTGCTGTACCATTATATACAAATTCCGCATTATCGGTAACTTCTGCAATCTTTGTATAAGCTACAGTAATCTTGTCAAGGTCACTTGCAGCAACTTCTGCAATTATTGAACCATAATCCTTTGCAAATAATGCAGTTTTATTTATGCTGTTGTCTATTGTAACACCTAACCCGTTGCCAAATGCCATTTTACTAACTGCTTCACATATTCCGCCATATCCTGTTGCATAAGCTGACTTAATAATTCCTGCCTGTGCCATTTCCCTGATTTGCCCGTACATTGACATAAGCTGGCTATATACAGGAAGTGAATACTGGTCTTTTTCTATATCGAATTTAACAATCACATTGCCTGCCTCTTTAAGTTCTGGTGTAATAATATCCTGTACTTTTGCAATATCAACTGCAAATGAACAAAGAGTCGGAGGTACATCAATATCATTAAATGTGCCTGACATACTGTCCTTGCCGCCTATTGACGCAAGCCCAAGCTTTATCTGTGCGTCATATGCACCAAGAAGTGCGGCTAAAGGCTCACCCCAGCGCTCTGGGTTTTCTCCAAGACGTTTGAAATATTCCTGGAATGTAAAGCGTATTTTGCTGTAATCACCACCTGCTGCAACTATCTTAGCAACAGATAAGATTACTGCATATACAGAACCGTGGTATGGGCTCCAGCTTGCAAGGTATGGGTCAATTCCATAACTCATCATTGTAACTGTATCACATTTGCCAGAAAGTACAGGAAGCTTTGCAACCATTGTCTGTACAGGGGTAAGCTGGCGTTTCCCGCCATATGGCATATATACACTTGCTGCACCAATTGAACTGTCAAACATCTCAACAAGCCCTTTTTGTGAGCAGACATTTAAGTCACTTAATGTTGAAATCCATGCCTCTTTTATATCTGTAACTTCTTTTTCCTGCGTAAAGTAATTATCTTCCTTTGAAGGCATTGTTACAACAACATCTGTTTCCTGGTGTGCCCCGTTGGTATCAAGAAATGCCCTTGATATATTTACAATAACCTTGTCCCTCCATACAAGTACAAGGCGTGGCTCTTCTGTTACTTCCGCCACTACTACAGCTTCAAGGTTTTCTTCTGCTGCAAGCCCTAACATTTTATCAACATTTTCTTTGGCAACTACTACTGCCATACGTTCCTGTGACTCAGAAATAGCAAGTTCTGTCCCGTCAAGACCTGCGTATTTTTTAGGCACTTTATCAAGGTTTACCCTTAAACCGTCTGCAAGCTCACCAATAGCAACTGAAACACCGCCAGCACCAAAGTCATTACACTTTTTAATAACCAGGCTTGCTTCTTCCCTGCGGAAAAGACGCTGTATTTTACGTTCTGTAGGTGCATTTCCTTTCTGTACTTCTGCCCCGCACACGTCAATGGATTTTGTAGTATGTGCTTTGGAAGAACCAGTCGCACCGCCAATGCCATCGCGTCCTGTACGGCCGCCTATAAGTATAATTATATCACCTGGGTCACTATTTTTACGGATTACATTGCGGCGTGGTGCTGCACCCATAACAGCACCAATTTCCATACGTTTTGCAACATAACCTGGATGGTAAACCTCATTTACAAGGCCAGTAGCAAGCCCTATCTGGTTGCCGTATGAACTGTATCCCTGCGCTGCACCTGTTACAATCTTCCTTTGTGGAAGCTTTCCAGACAGTGTATCTGCCATAGGTACAGACGGGTCTGCTGCACCTGTTACACGCATAGCCTGGTATACATAGCCACGTCCTGAAAGCGGGTCACGTATTGCGCCACCAAGGCATGTAGCAGCACCACCAAAAGGTTCAATCTCTGTAGGGTGGTTATGTGTTTCATTTTTAAAGAATACAAGCCATTCCTCAGTTTTCCCATCAATTTCAACTGGTACAATTACAGAACAGGCATTAATTTCGTCTGACTCTTCCATATCATCAAGTTTTCCATCTGCCTTAAGCTTACGCATACCCATAAGTGCAATATCCATAAGCGAAACAAACTTGTCTTTCCTGTCCTTAAAGAGTTCTTTTCTTGCCTCAAGGTATTCTTCATAAGCTTTTAAAACAGGTTCTTTATAATAACCGTCTTTAAACTCAACATTTTTAAGCTCTGTAAGGAATGTTGTATGGCGGCAGTGGTCAGACCAGTATGTGTCCAGTACACGTATTTCTGTAACAGACGGGTCTCTTTTTTCTTCCCCTTTAAAGTAATTCTGTATATGGAGGAAATCCTTAAATGTCATTGCAAGGTTTAATGAATTATAGAGTGACTTTAACTCTTCCTCTGGCATATCCTTAAACCCTTCAAATACAGCTACATCTGCCGGTTCGTCAAACTCCTGCACAAGTGTTTCTGGTTTCTTCCCATCTGTTTCACGCGAATCAACTGGGTTAATACAATATTCCTTTATACGTTTTGCCATTTCTTCCGGGATATTTCCTTCAAAAACATAAGTAACTGCTGAACGTATTACAGGGTTCTCTTTTTCATTTAAAAGCTTTACACACTGTTCCGCCGAATCTGCCCTCTGGTCAAACTGGCCTGGAAGATATTCTACTGAAAATACAAGACTCCCTTCCTTATAGTCAAATTCTTCCTCATAATAATTATCTACAGGCGGTTCAGAAAATACAGTAACAAGTGCCTGTTTATACGTTTCATCACTTAAATTCTCCACATCATAACGTATAAGCACACGTACAGCTTCAAGTTCCTTAATCCCAAGATAACGCCTGGTTTCCTCTGCCAGTTCTTTTGCACGTACAGCATAAGGTGCTTTTTTCTCTACGTAAATTCTTTTAACACTTCCCATAAATGTATATCCTCCATTTCATCTGATACAATAATACTGCCCTGCAATACATATCTACAGCATTATAAATATTATAATCGTAACAAGCCATATGGCATCTTTTAATTATAATCCATACGGCTTGTACTACATTAATAACTTCCTGTTACTTTTTTATTATTCTGATGTGCCTGAAGTCTCTTCTTCAGCCATTGCCTGCAAATCCTCTGCAGTCACTATAGTTGTTGTTACTGCCCCGATAGTTATATCATCCCAGATTTCATTATTTATCTCAACTTTATAACCATCTTTAATCCCTTTATACCATTCATCATACTTAACTTTCTGTGCTTCTTCAATTACCTTGTCACACTCTGACTCATAGCTTTCTGTTGAATTATTATCTATCATCTTTACAAATACATAATATCCAGCAGAATCATCAATAAATACTTCTGAGATTTCACCATTCTTTAACGCTTTGATTTTCTTTAAATTCTTATCAGAAACAAATGTCCAGCCTGACTTCTCTGTAAAATTGCCTGTGTTATATTTAATATCTGACTTTTCTTCATTTTCAACCAGCTTTGAGAAATCCTTTGCATTAGCAGCTTTTTTAGCAAGTGCCTTTATATCCTTTGCAAGTTCTTCTTTATCACTTTTTGATAATTCTTTAGAATTACCTTCACTGTCAACAGTAGAAAGTGATACATAATAATAGTCTATATCATACTGGCGGTAATCTTCTTTTGAAATATCCGCAATTGCCTTGTCCTCATCAACTTCTTTATCAAGGTTTGCCTGCTGGTCAGCCTTATACCTGTCTGCAACTATCCTCTTCTCAAACCTTGAAGTCAAATTCTTCTTTGAAATGCAGAGTTTCAGTTTCTGAACACCTGAAAGACCTTTTAATGCCTCATCTGCCTGCTTTTCTGCATCTTTTTTCTCATCTTCTGTAATCTTATATCCTGCCTTTTCTGCTTCCTGGTATAAGATTTCATATTCTGTTTCTTTATTCATTATCTCTATTTTAAGACCATCAGAATTATTTGTCCCTGCATCAACAGAAGAGTCGTCACCCTGGTAGCCAACATCCCATACAGAAGAACCCATCATGTACTGGTATGTTTCATTTAAAGGAAGATACATGCTCTCCCTTTCATAAATAGGATACATCATATCATCCATAGTCTTCTTTGTATCATTAATAACCAGTACTCTCTGTGGCTTTAACTGCTGTATGCCTACACCTATACAAAGTGCCAGTACAACTATAACACATATTGCACCAAGGATTATTGGTTTTTTACCCGGGCCGCCGCCTGCATCCCCTAAAATCCTGTCGCCAGAAGCTGGCACACCTGCTCCCGCTGCATTACTATCAGTCTTATTCTGCTGGTTCATTAATTTTTTTGCTGAATTCATTTTTACTCCTCCAAAATTAATCTTGTGTAACGCTTTACACACAAAACGCTATCATCTATTCTACCGCAAATCAGAAAGAAGTCAAGATAGAAAATGTGATAAGTGTCTGAAATTTTTAAAACCCAGCTTCTAGTAAAAGTCCTCATGTTCCATAAATTCATCAAATGTTTCGTCATTATTCCAGTCTGATGTATCATTTATATCATCAATTTCTTTTTGTAGTTCTTTTAAATCTTTTTTAGTAAAATAAACTTTTCTGGCATCTTCATATTGTCTTTTTACCTGTTCTTTTATAAATGCAATTCTTTCTTCTGGTTCTGCAAGTTCTTCAAAATCATCTATTTCAAAATATATTTCAACTTCTTCCTCTGATTTGTCTTCTTTTAAAACATTTACTGACACCAGGTGTTCCATATGTTTCCCTCCGTTTCTGCTATTACCAGTACAGGACTGCTTTTTTATTTTTTCTGTAAAACAAAAAAGCTGCCTGTTACTTTATTATGTGTAACAGGCAGCCCCTTATACGATGTACGGCTCCGTCCTCATAAAACTTTCCGTCTTCCATAATCTTTAAGCTGGTATTCTGAGGTGCGTTTCTCTAGTCTGCTCTTCAAATAACAGAAGGATTGCATCGACAACAGTATGGCAAAGCTCTACAATATATTCACAATCACGGTTCACAGCACTCTGCATTCTGGTATAAATCTCGTGCATCCTCTGGACAAAGTTCAATATCGCACCCGGGGAATGGACGGTTTCTGCTAAACGCTTTCTCATTGCTTCCGGGCTATGGACATAAGAACGGATTGCATGTTTCAGCTCCTCCTCATAAACACAATGGTCTTTTAACTTCCCGGGATAATTAGCATTATGCGGAAACGTAAAGTAATCGGCTATATAATGGACTATCACACCAAGATGCCTGCAAAAGTAACAATCTGCCCCTTTTCTTACATCAAAATGTGAAACAAGTTTTCCGAGTTCTTTTTTCAGGATGTCAAAGGAATCCTCAAATGTATGCTTCCTCACGAAAAATGATGGAACGCAGTCTGGTAATATACTACCTATATAGAATGAACCTTTATGACTTCCAAGCATTTCCATTCCCTCACTATTCATCAGATACCAAGCCAATGAAATATGGGATTTCTTTCGCATATCCGCCTCCTCACCTGACATCTGCGGTATATAACCGCTGTCTTTTTTAAGTGTCTTAATTGTAACACTTTTGTTTTAATTTTGCAATAGTTTTCTGACAATTTAACAAAAATTTCAAATTAAACCATGCAATTCTTATATACATGTGTTTAAGACCAAACTAGCTTCTTCCATATTTTTACACATTTATACAAAAATGCAGAATAAATTTTTACTTGCAGCGGTACAGGCATACATCCCCTTCCTGGTGCACAAGTTCAGCATTTTCCAGGAAAATATCATCAGAAATAATATTATAATTATTTCTTTCACTATTACTTACATAAATATATTTTACATTATACTGGCTAAAGAGTTCTGTATTCCACGGATTTTGGAACATTTCACTGACCGCTGCCTCCTGGCCATAGTATTGCAGCCCGTGGAAATACAAAAAAGTGCCGCTTCCACACACAATATTTCTTCCAGTTAGTGCTGCTACTTCATTATTGTAACGTGTATCTGTAAGAATAATATCTTCTGGTTCTGTATTTTCTTCAATATACCTGCACATGGCAATACTGTCCTTACTGTACAACTGGTAATCTGATATATATTCCCTGTACATTGTAAGAATTGCTGAGATACTTCCAAGGAAAAGCACTGTACAGGACAATACAGCACCTGCTGCCCTGCTCCTTGCCATTTTTACAGCATCTGCCAGGTAACTTGCAGCACCCATGCACATAAACAGGTACGCAATATAAAGAAGTTTATTATTATCATAAACATTTGGCTGGAACACTATAAGTTCTGCAACAAACCATATAGCAAAAACAGGCAGTATAATAAAATAATTTATTATCTTTGAAAAGAAAAGTGCCATAACTGCAAGTATTAAAACAATGCCAATATTTTTTATATAAAAGAAAACATATAAATCATCCTGGTTGGCCCAGTTAAAATACCCCCTGGTAAACTGCTCCCCCTGTGCCTGCTGGAAAGTCCAGTTAAAAAGCTGTGGAAGGGCAAGTACTAAAACAATTCCAAGCAGTATTGCCCAGTTTATCACAGTACCCCGTGTTTCACTGTTCTTTAAGCCCTTAAATGCCATGTACAGGCATATAATACCTATACATGCTATTCCTGCCAGCGCAATTACAAAATAAACGTTCTCTTCAGTTTCTGTTTCCAGCCTGGCAATATCCAGGCTGCACATAAGCAAAAGAAAACCAGCAAAAAGCCATGTTGAAACCCTGTTTATTCCCTTTTTATTTATATTATATTTAAAACTGCTGGCAGAACATACCAGCCACATTGCACATACAAACGCCATTGCAAGAAATGAATGTGTATGTATTAATGGCAGCCCTCCAGCCATAACTGCTGCCACTATAAAATGCTTTCTGTCTTTTAATGATATTGCACGGTAAAGTATATAAAGTGCTGGCAGCAGCACAGCCCATCCAAATAATGTTGCACGCTGTGGAAGAAGCATATCCACAATAATATTTGACCAGCGCAAATTTTCATCAGAAAAATTTGTCGGTGTATGGTAAAATTCTGTAAAAATCCTTGAAAAAACAAATTTATCTGCCCTTATGCCATCAACAAAATACCATATTCCAAAACCGCCATTAAAAAAGAAGAAAAACCATGCAATAACAGCTTTTACCCTGCTCCTTAGCATCTCTTTTGCAAGCACCAGTACGCCATACATTACCTGGAGCACAGCAAAAAACATCGGAAACATATATGCAAAACGCAGGCTGCTTCCCCATAAATATATACTTGAGGAATTTGTTTCACATAAAAACGGATAAGAAAGCTTTGTACCTGGCAGCAGTGAATATTCTGGCGGAAATTTGCCTTGTTCTGCAATACTGCTTATAAATGCAAGGTGCATATTCATATCCCCGTTTGTTGCCTGTCCTGCATGTATATTTCCATACTGGTCATATGGTATGGTATGTGAAAGCATCATCAGTGTAAAAAATATAAAAACAGGCAGCACAATTAAAAGATAGCCATATTCATGGATAACCTGCTTTATATCCTTTTTAACCCTGCCAGCATTTCCAGCTTTACTTTTAACATTGCTGCTAATATTTTTCTGGTTCTTTAGCCTGTTACGGCTGGCAAAACAAAAAACAGCTATTACAGAGGCAGTTACCAGAAGTGCTGCAATATGTGAAGCCTTATTAAAACCCATTACCATTGAAAACAGCGCAGGCATCCATCCTGCCAGCAGGCTTCCAAATACACTTCCTAATAATAACCTTGCTGTTCCTGGCTCTTTTTTTAGTATATTAAAAGATAAAACACATCCAAATACCTGGAATAATAAAAAATACCCTGCCCCTGCAAGGTTTCCAATTAAACTGCCATCCATGCCAATAGCTACCTTTCTATAATTATGGTTTATTTTTGGTATTATACTATCATTAGCATTAAAAAGCAATAAAAAATATTTGTGAAAACCGCTGTTATGCTGGCAAAATTACAGAAGACATGATATTAAAACATAATAAATATTATAAACTATCCTTTTTACAGCAACTCAAAATATTGCTTAATTTTCTTTTACTGTTTTATTTACCTGTCTTTTTTACTGGAATCCATATTTCTGTATAGTAATTTTCATCCTGTGTCCCTTTTGGATATTTATCTGGCATGTCGTACATTTCCACACAATAACCTGCTGCAAATTCATATTCCTTTAATGCTGGAAGCCATTCAGAAAATATTTTGGTATTTACATCCTGCAGTGCATCTGGCATAGCACCCTTTATTGGGAATACTGCCCATGTAAATGCAGGTATTATCCTGGTTACAAACCCTTCTGGAATATCTGCTGACGGGTTATAAACGTCAGCTATCAGGTACTCAAATTTTTCATTTCCCATATCAGGGTCAATATTAATGCCAAACATGCCACACACATATTTGCCTTTTCCCGAAGTATAATGTTCCTGCCAGAATAGAGGAATTTCTTTCTGGGCATTTTCATAGCTAAATTCTTTTGGGGCTGCAATTACTGTAAAACTCTCTTTTTGGGTAATCTTATAATCCATTAAATAACCACCTTTCAATGATATTGTTAGTTTTATTGGCGCAAATGTCTTAAGCATAGTTTTTCTTTTACGCGCTGCTGAAGGCGAAATTCCATGAAAACGTATAAAAGCTTTTGTGAAACTGTCAGGGGACTCATATCCGTATTTCATTGCAAGCCCTGTAACTGTAATACTGCTAGAAACCAGTTCTTCCCCTGCAAGTGACAGCTTACGGTTACGTATATACTCTTTTAGCGGGTATCCACATAACATGCTGAAACCCTTATGGAAATAAAACGGGGAAATACAGACATGTTTTGCAACATCATCCACTGTTATATTACCTGTTATATTTTCTTCAATGTACAATACAGCTTCCCCTATTGCCTTCATCCATTCCATTTAAACCACCTCCCTGTTAATCTATTATACCATAATAATAGTACACATTCCCGCTATTGCTTGTTTCTTTTTGTCCAGAAATAACCCAGGAAGCTTTTTCTGTAAAACAAAAAACAACCCCCTGTACAATAATGCATTTTAAACAAATTATGCACCAATGTACAGGAGGCTTTTTCTAAACCTGGTAATACTTATCGTTTATTATTTGTTTTGTTATTATTTTTTGTTGTACCATTATTATCATTTGTTTTGCTGGTAGTCCCGCCATTGGCATTGCCCTTTCCAGCATTATTATTTTTATTATTTATATTGTCATCATTTGTATCTGCACCATTAGTACCTGTTGTACCTGTGTTTCCAGTGCCCGCTGTTCCATTCCCAGACGCACCGTTTCCTGTTGTACCATTTCCAGTTGTGCCGTTTCCTGTACCTGCATTATTGCCTGTACCATTATTATCGCCATCCAGGTCATCTATAGCGTCGCCTGTATCGTCAATAATGTCATCAGCACCATCTTCAATGTCATCCATAAGGCTGTCGTCGTCATTATCACTGTCATTATTATTATCTGTACCGCCGTTATCGTCCATAGCTCCGTTTGTAGTTTCAGGGGATGTAGCAGAATTATTATTTTTATTGCCACATCCGCTAAAAAGCATAACTGACAGTGACATTGCTGTGATAAATAAATAAGCTTTTTTCCTCATATCTTCTCCTTTTCTGTTATTCTGAAAATTTTATTTGCACCATTAGTATGGCACAAGGAGAAAATATTATTCCAGTTTTTATAACCACCAGTATAAATGAGCAGTAAACGTAACACTTGGTTTTTAATTTTTAATATTAAATAGCAGCTTTTTTAGCTTTTTCAAATTCATCAATAATGTCCTGTCCTGGTGCTTTTGTGCATAGACTTGCAATAATTATAAATACAAAACTAACAGCAAAACCAACAAGCAGTGAATAAATGCCTGTTGCCGCATATATTGTCCTGCCTCCTGCAAGTGGTATGTAGTCCCATATAATAACTGTAAGGCCGCCCGATAAAATACCTGCAACAGCACCATAAAGGTTTGTCCTCTTCCAGAAAAGTGATGCAACAACAAGAGGGCCAAAAGCAGAACCAAGGCCTGCCCATGCATCAGATACAAGGCCCATTATACTGCTTTCAGGGTTCCATGCTATTATAAATGCAAGTACAGCTACTATAATAACTGTAATCCTGCTTATCTGTAATACCTTCTTATCACTTGCAGAAGGTTTAATAATATTTTTATAAATATCCTTTGAAACAGAAGAAGCACAGACTAAAAGCTGTGAATCTGCTGTAGACATTATTGCAGCAAGTATTCCACATATAAAAATACCACCAATAAACGGAAGTGCAAGTTTACTGTTAAATACACTGCTAATCATTTCAATAAATACATTTTCAGCATCTTTAAGCACACCGCTTCCAAAATATGCCCTTCCAAGGACCCCTATAACACATGCTGCAACAAGTGACAAAAAGCACCAGATAATAGCAACCGCACTGGATTTTTTAATCTCTTTTTCACTCTTTATTGCCATAAAACGTACAAGTATATGTGGCATCCCGCAATATCCAAGCCCCCATGCAAGCTGTGAAAGTATATCAATAAACCTGTAAGGCTTTCCGCCGTTTGAAAACAGGCTCATATAATCACTATAACTTCCTGCTATCCCGCTTGCTGTAACCTGTGCTTCAAAGCTCCCGTCAATAAATGAATATGCACATACGGGTACTATCATTAAGCCGACAAGCATAAGCATCCCCTGCACAAAGTCTGTAGTACATACAGCAAGAAACCCTCCAAGAAATGTATATACAAGGATTACAACTGCGCCTATTGCAAGTGCTACATGGTAATCAATGCCAAATACCGCATTAAAAAGCTTTCCTCCAGATGCCAGTGCAGATGCTGTATACACAAGGAAAAATATTACAATTACAACTGAAGAAATTGTTAAAATAATCTTTTTCTTATCATGGAACCTGTTCTCAAAAAATTCAGGAAGTGTCATGGAATTATTTGCAACTATTGTATAACGCCTTAACCTTTTTGATATAAAAAGCCAGTTACATACAGTACCAATAAATAATCCTATGGCAATCCATGCCTGGCCTGTGCCAAGCGCATATACTGAGCCAGGAAGCCCCATAAGCAGCCAGCCGCTCATATCAGACGCCTGTGCAGACAGCGCAGCAACCCAGCCTCCAAGTCCCCTGCCTCCAAGGAAATAATCCTCTGTGCTTGAAGTCTTTTTCATTGACCAGACCCCTATGCCAACTAAAATAACAAGATAAAGTACAAATGCAATTAATATTGCAATAGTGCTTAATGGTAACATTTTTAATCTCCTTATAAATATAATTTACTGCCAGTATAATATATTGCAGCATTTTAAAGCTTATCTTACATCCAGTTCTTTAAATTCTTTATGTTTGCCGATAAATTTATATGCAGGACGTATTATTTTGCCTTTATTAACGAGCTCTTCAAGACGGTGTGCGCTCCATCCTGAAATCCTTGAAATGGCAAACAGTGGTGTAAAAAGTTCTTCTGGTATGCCAAGTATTGAATATATAAAACCACTGTAAAAATCAACATTAGCACATACAGGCTTCAACACATGGCTTCTGCCCATAATTAACTCTTTAGCTATCCGTTCAACTGTTGTATGCAAATAGAATTCTGCAACTGTTTCCTCTCCTTTTGTTTCCGCCAGCTTTCCTGCATAATCTTTAAGTATTTCTGCACGTGGGTCTGACAAAGTGTATACAGCATGGCCTATCCCATATATAAGCCCAGAACCATCAAACGCTTCTTTCCTCAATACCTTTTTAAGATATTCCCTTATTTCATCTTCATCTTTTATATCACATACATTTTCATGCAGGTCTTTAAACATCTGCTGCACTTTCAGGTTAGCCCCGCCATGCCTTGGCCCTTTAAGTGATGCAATTGATGCCGCAACTGCCGAATATGTATCTGTACCCGAAGAAGTTACTACATGGTTTGTAAATGTAGAATTATTACCGCCGCCATGTTCCGCATGTAGTACAAGTGCAGCATCAAGCACCCTTGCTTCAAGCTGTGTATACTTGCCGTCAGGCCTTAACATATGTAATATATTTTCAGCAATTGAAAGTCCCTGTACAGGTGTTTTTATCAGAAGATTTTCAAAATAGGTAAAGTGGCGGTACGCATAATAATTATAAACAGATATAAGCGGGAGCTTTGCTATTAACTGTAATGACTGCCTGAGCACATTTGATGCTGAAATATCATCAGGGCTTGCATCATATGAATACAACGTAAGTACACTTTTCTGAAGCCCGTTCATAAGGTTGGGGCTTGGTGCTTTCATAATTACATCCCTTACAAATGTACCTGACAGCTCTTCAAGGCTTCCTAATACATCAATAAATACCTTTAACTGTGCTTCTGTTGGCAGTTCCCCAAACAAAAGCAGGTATGTAGTTTCCTCAAATGAAAACCTTTTAGAAACATCATTTCCCACAAGGCTGTTTACATCATACCCCTGGTAATACAGACGTCCGTCAGCAGGTTCTTTCACGCCTCCCACAATATTATAACCAGTCACATCAGATATCTCTGTAAGCCCGGTAAGCACACCCTTTCCTGTACTGTCACGCAAGCCTCTTTTAACATCATATTCCTGGTACAGACTTAAATCAATCTGGCTTGATGACATACACTCTTCCACAAGGTCACCAAACTGTGCATCAAGCTTTTCACTTAAAGCCATCATAGACTCATTACCCATAAACAGCACCTCCATACATAATATTTGTACAACAATAAAATTCCAGTGCCATAATACAAAAGACTGTATATGCCCTTTATGTATACGTATATTATTGTATCCTTGTATACAATCCAGAACACAAAACTAACTTATAGTATAATAACAACTATTATACTATAACCTAAATTACAGTACTAAGTCAAGCCTTGCTATTATATAAAAGATAATTTGCAGTTATCCTGTGTTGGTGTAAATTGACGGACGGTTTTTAGTGCCAGAGCCACAATATTCCATACAGGGGCACGCTTCCGCTACGTTAACCCACGC
>CAJTRU010000043.1 GCA_910579085.1 uncultured Lachnospiraceae bacterium
TATGGAACAACAATGCATACAGACTGGTGACAAGCCCGTTCCACTAGAACTTCCAAGCCGTCTTACTTTAAGTGAGGCAATGACCATATGTGCTGTTTTTCACTTGTCTGGTTACAGGACATTTAAGTGATTCTACCAGAAACTGTTTTTAACAAATTACAAAAAATTCTTTCCAAATATTGTAAGTTATAACCGCTTTGTAGAGCTTATGCCTTATACTGCATTTCCAATGGTATTTTTTGCTTATTCACGCAGTGGAAAATGTACTGGTACCAGTTTTGTGGATTCCACAACTATTGATGTATGTGACAACCATAGGATACAACAGCACAAAGTATTTAAAAATATTGCACAAAGAGGTAAAAGCTCCACAGGATGGTTTTATGGTTTCAAACTTCATATTTCAATAAATGATTGTGGTGAAATACTTAATTTCTGCTTTACTTGTGGGAATAAAGATGACAGGAATCCTGAAGTTATGGAACATCTTACAAAAAATATTTTTGGAAAACTTTTTGCAGATAAGGGCTATATTTCTAAAAAATTAGCCAGCCAGCTTCAAAAAAATGGCATCCAGCTTATTACAAAACAAAAAAAGAATTCCAAAACCAAAAGCCTTATGGAACTTTCTGATAAAATACTTCTAAGAAAACGTGCTGTAATAGAATCTGTCAATGATTTTCTTAAAAATATATGCCAGATAGAACATTCCAGACACAGGAGCTGCTGTAATTTTGTAGTAAATCTGGTATCTGGCATTGCCGCATATTCTTTTTTACCTAAAAAGCCATCTATACAGCCATGGAACAATGCAATTCCATGTAGGATTTTATAACTACTAACAGCAAACGTACATTCGCCAAATATACTATTTTTCAAAAATTGCCATAATAAACTAAAATTTAAAACTATATTCTTTGTTTTATTTTATATCGAACTCACGTTAATTTATATAAATAATAATCCCAGCTAAAAAAATAAATTGCATAATAGCTGGGATTGCCTTCTGGTTTTATTTGTTATAAACTTTTTATAATAAACAAGCAATATATAATAATATTCATAACATCAAAATCATTAATCTTTATTAACCAACTAATAAATTAATATCAGATATAAACTTTTCCTTATCTGTAACTTTCACTTTATCTGAATCAATCTGGTTTTTGATATCCTGTTTTATGTTGTCTTTATTTATAACTGATACATCTTTGCTATCTACATATTCCAGAGCTGTATTATTCAATATTACGGAATTGTCTGTCACAGGAAAAATACTTTGCGCTCCCCAGCAATAACCTGCATCATTTAAAAATATTATTATCTCCATTCCCTCTTCCATAGCATATCCATCTGGCAACTGGACATATGATGGTGTAATTCCACCATCTTCATAATAAGTAATTGTATCTTTATTAATTTGTCCTTTCAACTTACTTATAATCTTTAACGTTACAGGTGTTACAGGTGTATACAAGGTTTCTGCTATATCATCTGGATTTCCTGTAAGTGATACTGGAACTTCATTGTTAATTGTATCCCCAACATTAATAACCTTTGCATTTATAATATATGAAGCTTTATCTGCTAACTGTGGTAATGTTAATTTGGGATACATTGCTGTACTCTCATAAACTGGTAATTCCTTAAGCATACTATTCTTCTTATAAAGATAGCCAGATATTGCAGCTATGCAAAACAAAACACCAGATATAATTATATTTCTAACCTTTTTTCTCATTTTTATCTCCCCCTACCAATAAATTACTTGTTTTGAAGAACTATCATAACCAGTAAGTTCCCTTCTTCTTGTATTAGCTGGTATTTCTGGATTCATGACATTAGATAAACAAGTACTGCTAAAACAAGAAGTCTCAGAAAGCTCGTGGCAATGTGCAATTCCTATAGCGTGTCCCAGTTCATGAACAGCTACAGATACAATATCATATTTTCCAGCAGCAGCACCAAGAATATAAGAATAATCCTTTGAATTGAATATAATATCTACTGATGTAATACTTCTATTTGAAACCTCTGGAAACGTTTTTGCAAGCCATAACTGGCTTGTTGTTGAACAATAGATTTTATTTTCTCTATTGCTATTTTCTGAAAGTGCCAGTGGAACAATATCTGAGTTTGTATTAAAATCCTTAACTTCATTCCATCTATTCATTGCTATATTTATTGAATTTCTCCATGTATCATTCAAATTACAATAAAACAAAACTCTTGAACCTTTAGCTGCCCATTTATAACCAAGAGTTAGTCTCGGTTCTTCTGCATTAGCACTGATTTTAAAAATCCCTGTTAACAAAATCATTAGAATAACACATTTTAAATACTTCCATTTCCCCATAAATTATCCTCCATTCTGCCCATATATTCTTTAGTTGTTAGTTATATACATATACCTTATTGCAGCTGCTGTTATTGTATTACCACATTTTTAAATAAAACGCAATACTTGAAGGATATATGGCCACCTATATGGGCTATATGGAATATTTTTTTATATTTAATACTCCTATATAAAAATGGAAGGATATACTGCTATAAATATCCTTCCATAAACTATTTATATAATCACTTTCCTTTTACACACAATACCCAAAATCCATTTTGTATATAAACATTCCCTTACTGCCTGCCATATGTTACTCCTTTTTTATAGTTTCTTCCTTTTTTACAGCTTCCCTGTACCCTGTTGTAAAATATGGATTATACAGTTCTGACCTGTTATAGCTGGCAGGTGTTAACACATCACCTATTATTATAAGTGCCATCCTGGTAATATTATGTTTTTTTGCTGTTTCTTCCAATGTTTCTATTGTACAGATATATTTTTCTTCATCTTCCCAGGTTGCTTTATAAACTATTGCTGCTGGTGTATCTCCAGAATATCCTCCTGATATAAGCTTATGGCTTAATTCCCCTGCCATGCCTGCACTTAAAAACAGAACCATTGTTGTATTATGTGCCGCAAAGCTTTCTATGCTTTCATTTTCTGGCACAGATGTCCGTCCTTCCATACGTGTAATTATAACGCTCTGTGATATGCCAGGAAGTGTATACTCAAGATTTAATGAGGAAGCAGCAGCACAAAATGAACTTACCCCAGGGCAATATGTGTATGGTATGCCAAGGGTATCCAGCCTGTCCATCTGCTCTCTTATTGCTCCATAGACACAAGGGTCACCAGTATGAAGCCTTACTACTTCAATGCCTTCCCTGCTGGCATCTGCCATTACATTTATAACCTCCTCAAGTGTCATTTCTGCACTGTTATAAAACTGGCAGCCATGTTTTGCATATCCAAGTAATTCTGGATTTACAAGCGAACCAGCATAAATTATTATATCTGCACTGGCAATAAGTTTATATGCACGTATAGTTACCAGGTCTTTTGCCCCAGGCCCGGCACCAACAAAATTAACCATATAAATTATTCCTCCTTAATTATAACCAATGAATAATAGCCTGCACTTTCAGGAATATTCCCAGTACAATTATAAATATGTTCATTTACCATGCCACAGTTCTCCACTAATACAGCAGAAATATTATTTTGCTGTAATTTCTCTTTTATTACAGGTAATTTCCTGCCTGCCTTCATAAGAACCTTTGTGCCCGGAAGTTCCAGTGCTTTATCTATGCCATATGAAGATGGTATTATATGAAGTTCTGAAGAACCTGCTACAAGTCCTTCATCTAGCAATGCAGAGGCAGCACAAAATGATGGAACGCCACTTATAATTTCCGTCTGGTAGCCCATAGATTTTATTTTATTATGTATATAAATATAAGTTGAATATATTGACGGGTCGCCAAGTGTAAGAAACGCAATATCATGCCCTTTAACAAGTACATCAGCAATTTTATCTGCTGCTTTTATATGGCTTTCTTCCAATATATTTTTATCCTTTACCATTGGCATATCTACACATATACACTTTTTATCTTTAACCTGTGGTACTGCTGCAAGTGCTATCTGGTAGCTTAAAGCCTTCTCTTTAACTATATTTGGTACTGCAATATAATCACATTTTTCTATTGTCCTTATGGCATTTAATGTTATTAATCCAGGGTCTCCCGGGCCTGTACCAGTGCCATACAATTTTCCGTTTTCCAATGTTTTACCCAATGTCTGCCACAATCTCCTGTTTTTAATATTTTAACTAATAACTAACTATAATATTATCTGTTCTTTAATTAATTTTATAAATTCCAGGGCTTTTCCTGATACTGCAAGCACTCCCGCCTGGTTAGAAAATACAATTACCTCAATTTCAATTTTATTTTCTGTCCTGTATCTCATATTAGAAATAATCCTGTCAAGCATAATATCCATTGTTTTATTTAAAATTCCATTTTCTTTAAGCAGAAATACCACTTCATCTGTTGTAGTACATAAAAGAATATTCCTGGCTGTTTCTATACTGCACCCTGCAAGGACTGCACATGAACATAAAGTTTCCATCCTTGCATCTGCTACACGCGAATGTGTATTCATAATTCCTGCTGCCACTTTTACAAGCTTGCCAATATGCCCTATAAATAATATTTTCCTAAAGCCAAGCATAAGTGCCATATCAAGTGTTTCACCTATAAAATTACTACATTTAAGCCCTTTCTCCAAATCAATTCCCCATGTGTCTTTTGCAAAATTTTTACCATAATTTCCTGGAGAAATTAAAAGCACTTCATTATAACTGCCCTCTCTGCTATTTCTGTTATCTTTATTATTTTTACTTTTAAAGCCATACTGGGCTCTTTTCTGTTTCATCTCTATATAAATTGCATCAGTTAATGCTTTTTCACTCATAGGCTCTATTATACCGCTTGTACCAAGTATTGATATGCCTCCTTCTATTCCAAGTCTTGGGTTAAAAGTTTTTTTTGCAATTTCTTCACCACCTGGTACAGAAATAATTATTTTAAGCCCTGTTTCTATGCCAGCCGCTTTTAACTCACTTAAGGCGGCTTCCATAATCATTTTCCTTGGAACACTGTTAATGGCAGCTGCCCCTTCTGGCTGTCCAAGCCCAGGTTTTGTTATACGCCCTACACCTTCTCCCCCGTCTGTCACAATGCCCTCTGGCAGAAAACTTGCCCTGGAATAAACCAGTATTCCATTAGTACAGTCTGCATCATCACCTGCATCCTTCTTTACTGCACACTCTGCATACTCATCAGTTATACAAATATCCAGTATTTCAAGGTTAAGGGTTACACCTTTTGGAGTATATATCTCTATTTCCTTAACAGGCATCTTCGTAATTAACATTCTTACAGCCGCCTTAGAAGCAGCAGCAGCACATGTTCCTGTTGTATACCCGCATCTTAATTTTTTATGGTTTTTATAAACATAACCTAAATCCATAGATAAAACCTTTCTAAATACTGCTGTTAATTGTATGTTCAAGATGTGCAGAATAAATATCCCTTATTTCTTTAATTTCACCTATTCCACGTGTTACAATATTAGTATTATAACCAAGGCTTTCCAGCCTGCTTTTCCATGAGTCTTTACTGCTGCCTGCCATATCATTATGTGCATGGTCACCAGCAGTTACCATAAAAGGTATTAAAGTTATCTCTTTATATGTATGTTTATATAATTCCTCTAATAAATCATCAAAAACAGGAGTTCCCTCTACAGTTGAAACAAACACATCTAAAAATCCCTTCTGTATTAATACATCCTGGAACTGGCTGTAACATTTATTAGCATCATGGCCGCTTCCATGGCCCATAAGTACAACTGCCCTTTCCCCTCCTGTACTGCCAAATTTATAATAACATCCAAGGATATCTGCTACAGTTTCAAAATCATTATAAGAGTTAAGAAGCGGTGCTGAAACTTTTATAATATTAAATACATCCTTATACTGGTTAGCCATATCAAATATTTTATTATATTCTTCACCAGGGATTATATGTGTTGGCTGTATATAAACATTTTCTATATTATCCTCATACATCTTCTGGAATGTCTGTAAAACATCAGGTATAAAAATGCCCTCTTTTTCTTGTATACGTTTTTTTACAATACTGCTTGTATATGCTTTATAAACTGCAAAACCTGGAAACCTGCCAGAAAATTCTTTTTCTATTGCCCCAAGTGAAAGTTCCCTTGCTTCTTTATATGTAGTTCCAAAACTAGCTGCCAGAATCCCGTTCTTCATAATTACCTCAAATCTATATAATAATATAATTATCCAATTATTTACTTTCCAGTTAATTTATTTGCTTCCCTTGTGATATTCCAGATGGTATAACGTTTAAGCCAATACTTTAAAATACATGTTTTATACTACGTATATTATTGGGACAACCTATAATATAACAATATACCAGGTATTGAATATTAAAGCATATATAAAAGAGCATTACATATTGCTGCTGCTATATTGCTTCCACCTTTACGTCCCCTTGATATTATACAAGGTATTCCTGTCTGTATAATTAATTCTTTTGCCTGTACTACATTTACAAAACCTACAGGAACACCAATAACCAGTGCTGGTTTAAAAATCCCTCCATTGTAAAGTTCATATATGCGTACAAGGGCAGTCGGGGCATTTCCTATTACAAATATAACAGGTGTGTCCATTGCAACTGCCTTATCTATACATGCTGCTGAGCGTGTAGTATTATTCCATACCGCTGATGCTGCAACATCTTCATCATCTATAAAATTATAAGCTTTAATGCCATGCCTGGATAATGCTTTTTTATTAATTCCAGACAATGCCATTTTGGTATCTGTAACAATACTTGTCCCATTTTTTAATAATTCTAATGCCTTTTGTATTACATTTTCTGAAAAATACAAGTTTTGTGCATAATCAAAATCAGCAGATGCATGTATTGCACGCTTAATAACAGGTTCTTTCTCTTTATCCAGTGTTATGCCAATGGCACAAAGTTCCTGTGAAATAATCTCCATGCTTCTTTTCTCTATTTCATATGGTGTAACATTTTCAAGTTCTGTTTTCATAAACTGCCTTTCCACCGATTTTAACTGTTTTTTAAGTTTTTTCCACTTATTTTTCAATTCCCATACGTGCAGATATGCCTTTGTCAAACGGATGCTTTACTTTTACTATATCAGATATATAATCTGCCATATCCTGCAAATCCTGTGAAGGACTGCGTCCAGTAAGCACAACTTCAAGATTATATGGTTTGTTTTTAAGAAAATCCATAAGCCTTCCATGTTCTATTAAGTCAGCGTTATCTGCTGTAATTATTTCATCAAGCACAAGAAGCCCATAACCACCAGAATATACTTTACCAAGTATTTTTGTAAAGTAATTATTATAATGGTTTCTGGCATTTTCCTTTATTTCTGGTGTCATTGAACTGGTAAATCCAAAATAAGCATTTGATGGCAAAACTATAATATTTGCAATCTGTTCTAAAACAGCCAGTTCACTTGAATTATCATTCTTTAGAAACTGTGTAAATAAAACCGTGCCGCCACTTCCTGCAAAACGTATGCACAGGCCAGCAGCAGCAGTTGTCTTGCCTTTCCCTGTACCAGTATAAATATGGATTAACCCCTGCATATTATAAAGTCCAGTCCTGGGACTCTATTCCTAAGTATTTCTTATCCCTGAACCCGATACATATACCATGTTCAGGGTCACATTCACAATCCCCGTAAAATGATATTTCTGGATAAACAAAACCATCATATGACTGGACTACACCACCAATATTAATTGCAATTGCATAAATAGAGACTTCGTCTTCAAGGTCTGCCTCTGTTATCTGCTTGTCACCAATCATAGCATAACGTTCATTACAATATTCTGTTATCTCCTTTTTATAATCACATATATCAATATTTGCAATAAACCAGTTTAAACATTCAAGTTCTTCGTTATTTAAAGGAAATCCATCTTCTTTATCATCCCCGTCTTCATCATACCTGTTGTCACCAGTAGAAAAAACCATTACACTTTCTTCTTTGCCAAATAGGTTAATTGTTATTTCATCATTATCATTTAAGCTTGTTATTAATTCCATATAAATACCTCCCATAATATATTATTATGCATGTACTGCACTATACTCCTTAACTATATCAAGAAGTTCATTCTGCATATCTGGATATTTTGTAATCAACTCATCTATCTGTTTTACTGTTCCAGCCTTTACAGTCTCATTATATTCTATCCTTTCACGCAGCCTTTGCCTTCCCTGGTTAAATACATGGCGTATCTCTACCATTTCCCTTTCATCTATTATAGCAAGTGCCTGGCTTGCCCATATATCACTGTCAGCAATGCCGTTTTCACGCAAAAGGCTTATAAGACATTCATTGTTAAAATTAAGTTTCTCTGTATTTTCCCTGAAACGCCTTTCATATTCTTTCATTTTGCAATACTCGTTCCATTTCTGCTCAAAGTCCTTGGCATTTTTAACACTGAACTTTTCACAGTTATAGCTAAGCATATTAACATTGTTTACATATTTAATTTTAACACGGTTCATAAGACCCACTGCTTTATTAACTTTTCTGTCATTAAGCAGCATATCATGTTTATTTTTATTAGCTTCCAGGAATATTACAGTTGCTGAAACTGCGGCAAGCAGCACTGTTCCAAGATATGGCAGCGTCATATCCACTTCAAGTGCATAATAAATTACAATAAATAAGACAAATAGTGAAATTATTAGTGCTGACAGCACCTTAGCCATAGATTTAAGGGAATTCTGTTTGCCAAGAATTTCCCGCTGTTCATGATATAAAAGTTCTTTCTCTTTTTTCAGGTTTGATATATCGCTCTCTATAGCTTTCTGGTACGATTCTGCACTATACATTTTCTTAATTTCATCAACAAGGTCTTCCTCATATGGTTCAAACCTTCTCATCTGTGCTTCTGTAATAGTAAGTGTCCTGTTCTTGTAACGGTTACGTTCATTAACCAGGTTTACTATATTTTTACATATATCAACAAGTTCTTTTCTTTCAGTCCCGCTAATCCTGTCAATTTTCTGTATATCAGACAGGTGTGATGTAATTTTTTCATATTCTTTTTTTGCTTCGCTTATCTGCCTGTCGTTTTCCATAGCAGACTCACAACATTCACGTACAAGCCTCTTCTGGTCTTTTCTGTCAACAGATGAAAATTTCTCCTGCTGGTCTAAAGCAATTTCTTCCACAACACTTTCCACGCTGCCTGCTCTGGTGTTTTCCTGCTGCCTGCTGCCAGATATATTTTCTGTATTAGCTGTATTAGCTAGATTGTCTGTATTATCTGCATTTTTTGTTTTCTTCTTCCTGTTCCAAAAAGCCATAATATATCCTTTCAAACACTGATTTCTTCACGGTATTCATCTTTCCAACGTTTAATATACCCATCTGTTTTCTCGTAATATTCCTCTAAATAACCAGATTTTAATATTTCCCTTAAACGTGATATTTTACTTGTTTCTTTTGATGCAGCACTTGCCCTGTCTGTTTCTTTAAAGTCTTTTTTAATGCTGTCACGTTCTTCTTCTGTAATATTGTACTGCCTGCACACAAGCTCATAACGGTTATTATCTTCAAGCAATATAAGACAATATATATATTGCCTTAATGACTCCTTATTCTTCCCTTTTTCATATGCCTGGGAAAAATAACCACAAGCCTTGCTGTATCCGCCAAGGCTTGCATATGCTACCCCTATATTATGGTAAATATCCCCATATTCTTTTATATCTGCTGCCAGCATATTATCACTTTTTAAAATATGTCCATATTCTTCAAGTGCTTTTTCAAATAAATTGCACCTTAGGTAATTATCTGCTTTTATCTTCTGTCTTTTACGCAATGGAAGGCTCTGGGTTTCATCCATTATCCTTATAAGCTCATTTATTTCCAGTTCATCATAATAATCACAGCTACAGCATAAAGTAACAACAATATCTTTCAGGTTGTTATTATAATGAAGCATATTTTCCATTTTAAGTGCGGTATCTTCCATGTCAAGTTCATCCCT
Source organism: uncultured Lachnospiraceae bacterium (assembly GCA_910579085.1). GTDB lineage: Bacteria > Bacillota > Clostridia > Lachnospirales > Lachnospiraceae > Butyribacter. Next base: position 9,996 of record CAJTRU010000043.1, read on the forward strand.
TAGCCATATTGCAAAGCCATAAGTAAAAAAATCCCTTTGCAGCATATAAATATTCTGGTGGATAAAATAACAGACTTCTTCTATTGAATATACATTGGTATCTGTCACCCTGAAATAATATGGATTTTTTGCAAGCCTGCCAGTGCATTGGATTAATTTCCCCATATCCATCCTCCGTAATTAATTATTCCTTTTTCTCCTATATATCAATATAACGTTCCCATATCCTGTTAGTTGAAGGGCAGAATTCACCAAAACCATTATCCTTAAGTGTTACAATACATGTATTTTTACTGGCGAAACGTATTCTTACAGTAAAACGTGTCATCTTGTTTTCCCTGCCTGTAAAGCCGTTTAGTGACAATATATGTGCCTTGGCTTCATGCAACAGCACATTCCTTGTAATAATCTGGATTTCTTCCTCATCATCTGGTATAACATCAATGCTTGAATCCACCTCATTCCACCTTGAACCTGCTGTAGCAAGTGCCAATTCACAAAATTCAGCGTTGTGGTATGTCCTGATTAAGATATCACTTGTAATCATATCTTCATCAAGGAAAATAAAACCTTCCAGTTTCCCCTGGCCTGCAAATTCCCTGGCAGCATAACATGCACCCTTTGTAAAAAGGTTCTGTCCCCTGAATACCCTTCTGCCAGCACAGAGTTCTTTAAGGGCATCTGAAGCCCATTTCCCCTCAAAACCAGTACCCGTTACATAAATTGTAGTAACCATCTGCTTATGAAGCGCTGTATTGGCAACATTGGTAAAAGAATATTTAATACGGATATCATCATTTTCAAGCAGAATTGAATAAGGCATAACATCTGACAAGTCTTTTTTATCAACGCCTACAATATATGGCACATTTTTCCTGTCTATTGATATCTGTGAATAAGACAGCCCCCCTGTATTGTACTCAAACATACCTACATTATTAATCCAGAGTTCCTTTGGCTGGCTTACTGCATAATACATATAGCTCTGTTTATGCGTCTGTACAATAAGCCTGTCCCCCATTATCCCAAGCTCCCCACATGCATCCTTAATTATTGGTATTGCCTTACTGTCCCTGTCTTCTATACTTATAACAAGTTTTTTAATTGTCTGGTTTGGGTAATATTCTTTAAGCAGGCTTAATTCTTTTAGCAAAAACCTTTTTAAAACTTCTTTACTGTGGAAAGTATACCCTGTAATCTCAAATTTATCTGTTGAAATAATGCGTTCAAGTATATTGTCAAGGTGGATAAAATCTTCTCCTGCTTCAAGTGCATCTGTCCCCCAGAGCCATTCATTATTCTTCCTGTTTATTGCAAATGCAAATGGTATTTCATATTCACGTTCTGTTCCATGCATCCTTCCAATTGGGACTGGTTCATATAATTTACCATCAAAGCATGAAATCTGTGAAATTGTCCTGCCTAAATCAATACCAACCAAAAGCTGCCGCTCTTCACTCATATATATTCCCCCAGGTTTTTCTAATCTAATATGGGTTTAAACAGCCGTTTTACATTTTCACGTTCCCTGGCGTATTCTTCCATAAGGTCAATAAGTGTTGCATCATCATGCATTTCTTTAGCAATCATCATTGTATTAAGTGTATGGTAACGGCTTCCTTCCCTTGCATCATCCATAGATTCATCAAAATGTACACTTACACTGCGTGTAATTCTTTCTCCATTTCCGTCTGTTTCTGATATATAATATTGCAGGAGTTCATCCTGGAACAGCACAAATTCCTTAACCCTTATCCCCTCAAATACATCTCTCATTGTTTCAGTAATAAATTCTTCACCAGCCTTTGAAGACTTTGGTTTCTGTCCTGGTGAAATAAGATAATGTATTTTAACTTCACAGCCAGGTTCTGCTATATATTCAACATATTGTGCATCCATTATATGTATAGGAAGTGAAAACTTTCCAATAAAATCTTTAAAAAATGAAAACACAATATTTTTCTGGTAAAGCATATTTACATTATAATCTGCAAAACTTGTTTCTTTTTCTGTAAGCTTCCTTTTCTGGCTTAAATATTTTAAAGCAGCAATAAGGCAAATCATATTTTCCTGTGTACGCACTTCATCATAAAAATATTTAAACATATCATTAGGAACAAGCCAGTTTTTTACAAGGTATTTATAGGCTATAATTTTAAGAAATGCCTTAACCAGCCGCTTATTATCACCATTTTCATAATAACTGTAAAAAATATTATATGCTTCTGGTGATATTTCTTCTGTAAATACCATCTGTGCAATTATGCGTTCTTCAAAATCCTTACACTCAATGCCAAATCCCCGCGCTGCCTGCCATATCTTTGTTTCTTCATGAATTCCGTCTACAAAATAACGGCAGAGGTATTTTAACACATTTTCATCAAACTTGCCAGTATTAAAAATATGCCATGCAAGCCTTACAAGATAAACATTTTCAGTATCTGCACAGTTTTCAAATGTGGCTGAAGAAATCTGTAAAAGCCTCTTGCCAGGTATTTTATCATATCCATATTTTAATATTCCTTCCATTGCCTTGTCATAGCAATGCCTTACAGCACAGTACTCTATAAACTGTGCCCTTTCAGAACTGCCTACATTGTCCCAGTCCATTGTTGCAAGTGCTTCATCAAGAAGCTGTCCCTCAAAATTATCAAAGTAATATTTTACAAGGGCAACAAATACTTTTCTGTGCTGGTAATCACTTAATCCTGGTATATTAATAACTGCCCTGTGGACCTCCATTGCAGATGTGCCTGTCTGGTGCAGGTGGTCTGCCCTGTCATAAAGGTAAAGAAGAAGCCCTGTATCAGTTTTATTTTTATCAAAACACCTTGATGCAAGATGGTCAAGGTTTAAAAGTTTATTAGCAGTATAATCTATTGACATTATATAACGGTTGTCCAGCCCGTCTGCAAGAAAGACATGTGACTGTTCTGTAAATATATGTACAACAGCCCTTCCATGTACGAGTGGTACAAATTCTTCTTCTTTAAGTTCGCGGTGTCTTACATAAATCCCCGTTATATCAGGGTTATTACATAAAATTTCATGGCTGAACATCACTTTAGGAAGCTCTGTTGCCACATTATCTGTGATTTTATCTTCATTTATACATTCTTCATATATTATTGCAAGGTTCTTGCTAATACGTCCCTGGTGTAACTGTGCATAACAAAATTCTTCTATATTATTTATATATGCATTATATGTATCAGGTATCTGCTCTTTATTCTTAATAACATATGCATAAAGCATTGCTTTTTTAGATGCTGTAAGATGGTTGTCATATAAGAAATACAAAAGTACAGACTGTTTAAGGTGTATTTCCTGTGACTCATCTAATGAATACATATAATACTCATACAAATCAGTAAGCTTTAAATTTTTATCTATGCCCATTGCATACCATTTGAAAGCCTCAGCAGACGTCATCTGCCCCTTCATAAATGTACTGCATATTGCCACTAATATCCCGTCATCATTATATCTTTCATACAAAGTGCATAAATCAGATAGTACAATTTTTGAATAACTTTTTAACCTGCTGGCAAGATATGTATAACGCAGCACCAGTTCTTTTTCCAGGTAATTATTCATACATCCCCAGTGAAGGCACGAAACAACTTCCATATTCAATTCAGCCAGCTTTCCAGGCGAATCATTAAGTATATTACAAACCTCAAGATAAAGCACAGGACTGTGGCAGCCTGCTTCAAGATGCCCATATATGCTTTCAAGTTTCACCCTGTCTAGTTCATATTCACCATCCAGGTAGAAAAGAAACCACACAATCTGCCAGCTATGTTCCTTTTCTTCGTAACATCTCCTTATCTTCTTAATACATTCATCCCTTTCATGTGAATCACTTGCCCAAAGCCCTTTTAAATATAAATATGCACAATAAAGCCTTATATCTTTTTTATATATTTCTTTTACATTTGCTGCAAGGCGTCCAAGCCCGCTCTCTACTGCATCCTCATTCCTGCCAATAATCCCCAGGTGGATTTTATACAATTCTGTTTCAATGTCTAAATCCATGCTTGGAATACCTGCAATTATATTTTCTACAGAAGAAATATATTCATCTGTCCCTATCCTGTCCATAGAAAAACCAAGATACAATTTAGTAAGATTATAATATTTCCTTTGTGAAGCAAGCTGGTTTATAACAACTTCATGTTTTATCCCTGGCTTTATAGCTGTTATTTCTATTTCGATAGTCTGCCGTACTGATGTTATCTTAATCCTGGCATAGTTATTTCCTGGTGACATTTTAGAAGGGTCAGCCATAAATGACAGCTTAAATGTCCTGCCTATAAAATTATCAGCCCATATAATCTTATGTTCTGGTATTATAAAATCCGCATCTGAATTTATATGGAATTCGCCAAATCCCCAGTTATCTTTTGTTATTATAATTTCATCTGTAAATTTTTCATGGCAGTTTTTATATTCAAATGAAGTCTGGTTTACTGTAAGCATTATAGGCAGCTTTTTATGTATTGCAATTAAAAACTCTTCCATAGCAAGCCCTTTGCTTGTACTGGCAATAAGGCCTCTGTACAGGGCAATATTAGAATTATCCCTGTATAAAAATACTTCTTCAAAATGCTTATTCCTGAAAAGCTGCACCGCTTCTGTACTGTTTTCCCTTGCCAGATTTGTAAAGTGGAATAAATCCTTTATCTTGCCAGAAGAAACTGTACATGATGGTACGTTTACATTAACAGTAAAATTTACACGTGCAGTCCCACAGTCTGTAATAACAAGGATTGAACCTTTTGCAACCTCGCCTGGCATAAAATTCTTACCATCAAAATAAAACTGGATTGTTGCAGTTTCACCTTGGAAAGAAGCCTGCTCCAGCCTGATATAATGGCAATTTGTACATACAAGCCCTTTCATTGGCCTGTTCTTGCTGTTGCTTGCAACAAAGCTTCCCACACATTGTTCACCAGAACCAGTTTCAAGCTTCAGGCTTGGCGGGGTAAGCACAAGGTCTGCTGGCCCGCTTTTAAATATTCCATTTGCTGCTTCATCTATTTTTTCTTTCATAAATTCCTCCGGACCTTGCTATAGATACTATTGTTCACTATTATAACACTTTTTACATAGCTGTGTAAAGCATTACAAAAAAGGATAATTTACAGTTATCTGGTGTTTGTGTGGATTGGTAGACGGACGGTTTCTGTGCCAGAGCCAGAATATTCCATTAAAGGGGTACTTTAATGGAATATTACTGGCATCATGGCACGCGAAACCTGTCATTATAAACCCATAAATCTACACCAAAACTTAGAATAATAAGATAACTGGAAATTATGGAGGGGGAGATGATTTTGCTAGTCACCTGTTAAGTAGTGAAATATTTACCATTTGTATGTATATAATATTCAGAAATTTACCATATGGCTGAATTATCCGCCCTGCAATACAATTTACAGTTATAAAATTTGCTGAAATTGTTTATGTGTTTATGGTAAGATAATGGCATTGGATAATCTGGCAGATTAATGGTTACAGATATATTTAAGGAGATATATTATAGATAAAAAAAAGGACAAAAAAAGCAATAATTATAGTTTCAGTAATCCTTGCCCTGCTTGTATTAACTGCTGTAATCTTTTATGTAAATATCAAGAATTTTACTGTTAAAAAGGTTTTAATAGCTGATGGACAAGAGGTATATCTTATGGGGACGTTTCATAATGAAATATTGTGAATTATTCCAAAACAATAAGTTGTATATGGATTAAGCTACAAGCAGTTATATCCACTGCCTGTTTTTATATTATAAAAGAATATCTAGATTATATAAACTATATCCAAAATAAGTTTATATGTCAAGCAAGATAAAGAATAATAAGTAAAAGTAAGCCTGTAAATTACCAGAATATTATACAATAACTAATATATAATGTTTCCATATGTTCCAGATAATACATTATATTTTCTGGAACTCTGGAAACATTTCTATTCTACTCCATGCCGGATGTTTCTGTAACTGCTGTAAATCCACTTTCCTGTTTATTTTCCTGGTATTTTTTACTAAATAATATTCTTGTTGCATTTAATACACAAAGCATAGCAACACCCGAATCTGCAAATACAGCCATCCACATAGATGCAATCCCAGCAAAACCAAGCACCATTACAATGGCTTTAATTACAAGTGCACCTATTACATTTTGCATAGCCACTGTTTTAGTCATTTTGGCAATTTTTATGCTTTCAGGTACTGAACCCAGGTTTGAATTCATAAATACTACATCAGCGGCTTCTATTGCTGCATCAGCACCACTCCCCATTGCAGCGCCTACATCAGCACCTGCAAGGACTGGAGCATCATTTATTCCATCACCAATAAACATTACCGCCCCGTGTTTACTACGTATTTTAGTAAGATTATCAAGTTTATCTTGTGGCATCTGGCGTGCAAACACTTCATCTATACCAGTAACCAGGGATACATTTTTGGCATTTTCCTCTGCATCACCTGTAAGCATCGCTGTCCATAAACCATACTTTTTCATTTCTGAAACTGCATATTTTGAATCTTCTTTAATAGTATCATTTATAATTATATGTCCTGCATATTTTCCATCAAATGAGATAAACACCTCTGTTCCATATATACTGCTTTCTTCTGCTGGTATTTTTATTCCATTTGTTTCAAGAAGCTGCCTGCTGCCACACAAAACCATGCTTCCATCCTTTAATAATACTTCCATGCCCTTGCCTGTTATTTCTTTTATACTGCTGGTTTCTGGAATATAAATGCCCCTGCTCTCTGCTTCTTTCATTATGCTTGTTGCTATAGGATGTGTTGACAGCTTTTCTGCACAGCCCGCATATCCAAGAAGTTTTTCTTCTGTCAGCCCGTTTGTTTTTTCTGGCACAATAGCGGCCACGCTAAAGTTTCCTTTTGTTACAGTCCCTGTCTTATCCATTACAACTGCTTTAATCCCAGCAAGTGTTTCAAGTGAAACACCACCTTTAAATAATATACCCTTTTTAGAACCTGCCCCAATACCTGCAAAAAATGCAAGAGGTACACTAAGCACAAGGGCGCAAGGGCAGCTTATTACAAGAAATGTAAGTGCTGTATAGACCCAGTAACCCCAGTTTCCAGTAACCAGAGAAGGCACAACTGCTGTAAGTACAGCCGCAAGTACAACTATTGGTGTATAAATGCTTGCAAATTTTGTAATAAACCTGTCAATATGTGGTTTTGAAGCAGCAGCATTTTCTACCGCTTCAAGAATACGGCTGACCATTGACTCCTCAAGTATTTTTTCAACTTTTAAATATATTACACCTGAAACATTAACACATCCAGATAACACATGGCTTCCTTCACTTATGGAAACTGGAACAGGCTCACCTGTTACTGCTGATGTATCAATCCTGCTTTCACCTTCTGTTACAACACCATCAAGTGGTATCCTGTCACCAGGCCTTACCTCAATTATATCACCAGGTTTTACATTTGCAGGATTACTATTAACTGGCTTTCCGCCAACCATAAGCCTTACGGTTTCTGGCCTCATATCAACTGCATCCATAATCTGCTTTCGGCTTCTCCCAACAGCCACATCCTCAAAAAGTTCACCAATTCTATAGAAAAGCATTACACCTGCGGCTTCTGGATATTCTCCAATAACAAATGCACCTATTGTTGCAATTCCCATTAAAAAGTTTTCATCAAAAACCTTGCCCCTGAAAAGGTTTTTAACAGCAGTTGCCAGAACTTCACCACCAAGTATAATATAAGATATTATAAAAAATGAAATATATATTATTGCAGAATTTGTAAAATGCTCTGCTGCAATGCCTGCTGCAAAAAATACTATACCAGCCCCAATGCTTACAAGCTCTTTCTTTTCATCAAGAAAAGCAGATAAAAGGCTTGTTTTTTTATTATGGTTTTGTACATGTTCTTCACTTTCACAACATCCACATGTACATTCACCATGATTATGCTGGTGTTCCCCATCATGATGGTGGTGATGGTGCTCATGGCCATGATGATGGTGATGGTGTGTATGGTTATGGCCATCTGTATGTTTGTGTATATGTGCAACATCTGCTGTATTATTTCCAATGCTGCCTGGACGTTTTAAATCTTTAATTATTGTACCTGGTTCTTCCTTTTCAGCCAGCTCTCTTAAAACTTCCAATGCCTTGTCTAAATCATCAGCATCTACTAATAACTGGCCTGTTGCAAATGTTAATACTACATTATTTACTTCTGGAAGGCTGTTCATTTTAACTTCTAGTTTAGCCGCACAGTTAGCGCAATCTATTCCAGTAATTGAATATTTCTTCTTCATATGCAATATACCTCCTCCACTTTAAAGATTTATACCAAAATATATTTCTGTGTCTATTCATATGAACAATTATTCATATGTTTGTTTAAAATATACCATAGTATTTGTTAAAAAGCAATACTTTATCCAAAAATTTTAGAGGTTATTTTACTTTCCTGAACAGTTTAATATTACCAGGCATCTAATAATTGTTTAAATATAACATGGAAGGCATATGGCAAGATTAACTACTTATTAAGCCAAAATCCGTCCAGTTCTACATAAGGATATCCTGGAAATGTTTTATCAATTATACTTCTGGCAAAATTTATCCAGTTTATACATTTATCTAGTATAATTGCATCACCTGTTATAACATTGTTTAAACCAGATAATACAGAATCAACATTGTTAATAACTTCTGTTTCTACTTCAAACGGATACTTTGCAAGTTCTTCATGTATACAAGCAGCAAGCCGTCCAGTATTAGACACAGGCGCATCCATATAAAATACTGCCTTCGAAATTTGCATATTTTCTAATTCTTTTCCTATAAGCTTTATTGCCTTTGGTGTTTTATCTATAAGGCTGTATGTCCCTCTTAAACCCGCAAGGTCACGTACTGTTCCATCCATACATTTTAAAAGGGTAGTTACTGAGAGTGCTATCTCCAATGTTATAATTGTATTAAAACCATCAATAAATACTGTTTCACCTTTTTCTAAGACTGTCCTGCACTTTGCAGTACGTATATTTAACTGGCTCTCCTGTGACACCATACGTGCAAGTGCAAGCCTTTGCCGTTCTGACAACATATAGTGGTTTCCAGTAAATACAGAGGCACTTTTCATATTATAACCACGGTTTAAAAGATAATATATATCATTTGCCGCTGCATTTATCTTCTCCATAGAGTCTGCCCCAAATTCCCTCTCATCACCTGGCACATAACCGCGCCTTACTGTTTTAGCCATAATTATCCCCCATTCCTGGACTATACCATAAAAATATTATAGAAACTGCTTATAAATATAACTAGAAGTTTATTACCAACAAAAAGCAGTTGTTTTTATAAATTATAACACTTGATTGATGCCAAATAAGGATATAATTTTTGTTTAAAAAAATGTATCTTGCAATAAAAATTTGCATATGCTATAATGCCAGTAGGCAAAAAGAAATCACAAGTCCATGCGGACAAGGAACGAATCCCCGGATTGTGTTGCAGCACAGTCCGGGGATTCTTCTTTTCTTTTATAGTGGCAAAGAGCCCACTAGGTTAGTTGTTGCTCTTGTCGTCACTGTCTAACCATTTGATGATGTAGTGGCAGGCTACACCAGCCAAAACAGCAACTAAAAAAGAAATCACAACTTCCATGCAAACACCTCCTCCCTGTTGCGGGTGTCGGTGAGCAACACATAAATTATAGCACATTATCTGATATTCTTGTACATTTTTCCCAAAAATTTGTTCTTGGGATTGTAACTATCACAATCCGATGCCCGTTATTTCTGCGGACATTGACCTCTCCAAAAAGGATATTTATATCTGTAACTTTGTTGTACATTTCTCTTTATGTGTTATTTTATGGATTTTTATCTTTATCCGGTTTCACACTTTATAAAAATGCAGCAACTCCACATAATTCCTTTGATATAGACAAACACAAAATACAGGCAGGCACAAAGTTTATATGTCCGTATAAAGATTATCTTCTGGCAGGAAAATATTCCAAAAAGATAGATTTACATGTATTATTAACTAGAATTTATTATACTTGTACTAAAAGGTAACAATTACCCCAAAATTACATATATATTAATTAGTACGGAAAATAATTCCCGTCAATTCTAACAGAAAGGATACTTCTTATGAACAATATGAATTTAAGGCGTCCAAATGATTTTGGACGTAAAATGAATTGCAATTTTAACCAGAATGGTAATTCAGGAAATAATTCAAATTGCAATGTCAAACCTGCTCCAGGTTTTAACTGTGGATTTGACACTAGTTGCAATATGGAATGTGGAAGTAATAAACCTCCTTGTGGCTGTGACCATGATAAACCATCCTGTGGCTGCGGCCATGATAAGCCATCTTGTGGCTGTGGTAATAATAAACCTCCTTGCCACGGTGGCAGCCATAAGCCTCCTTGCCATTGTGGTAACAATAAGCCTCCTTGCGGCTGTGACCATGATAAACCGTCTTGCGGCTGTAACCCAGGCTGTGATGCAGATTCCAGTTTATATAATGACCCATTAAAAGGCATGGCTTTAGCTATAGGTTATGTACCTTGGCAGCAGTGGTGCAAGGTCTATGACCTTTGCAAAGGACTACAGCAAGGTACAATATTCCCTCCGCTTGACCTGCCATTCTATGGATGTATTCCACATGGATATTGTAAAAGACAGGGGGGTGCACAATGAACCAGGACAAAAACAAACTTCTTCTCTATATTTCACAGGTAAGTTTTGGCATTGATGAATTAGTTCTTTTTCTTGATACACATCCATGTGACCAGGATGCACTTGCATATTACCAGGAACTTAAAAAAGCACGTAAGGAGGCACTTGATGAATACACACATAAATATGGTCCTCTTTTAAATGACAATGTAGATAATTCATGTTACTGGGAATGGGTTAAAGAACCTTGGCCTTGGGAATAGAAAGGAGATTAGTATATGTGGAACTATGAAAGAAGGCTGCAATACCCTGTAAATATTACCAAGCCAAATGCAAAAGCAGCCCAGATTATTATTAGCCAGTATGGCGGTCCAGATGGCGAAATAGGCGCTTCTATGCGATATCTTTCACAAAGATACAGCATGGAAAACAGAAAAGCAATCGGGACACTTACAGATATAGGTACAGAAGCCCTGGAAATGTTCCTTTCAGGCACTGTTTTTACAATGTTATTCCTGGCAGGTTATATCCTTTCTGCCGTATAGCTCCATTTGAAAGGCAGGTACTTCAAATACACATCAATATGGTCTTTATCATTGACAACTATTTTATCTAAAATTTCTTTATAAAACCAGTCTTCATATTCCATGCCACTTAAAATCCCATTTACCACTTCTGTAATTTTATTAATAATATCCTGCTGCTGTTTAATTATTTCTTTTTGATGGTTACTATTATTTAGAATTGATTGAAGGCTGGCAATTTTATTACTACATTCTTCCATTGCTGTCTCAAATTCCTCCCTGGTAATACTGCCAGATATATAAAGCCGTATAAGATTTCTACGTTTTTCTTCAATATCCTTTATATGCAATTCTAATTTTCCAAAGTCTGTGCCAGTTGTATCAATTAAAATAACCTGTTTTATAATGGCTAGTATATTATTAATAATTTTCTTCTGGTCATATATAAGGCTTCTGGTGACAAGATACATAATATAGACTATATCTTCATTACGTATACTACAACCCATACAGCCAGCCTTTTTTCCTGTCTTACCAATATGTGGCTTTCCATGTTTTACAGCCTCGTTACAACGCCATGCCTTATACCTGTTTCCATTTTTCCGGGTTTTATATCTTGCCACATAACTTGAGCAGCAGCATCCGCATTTAATTTTACCAGAAAAAAGATAACGGTTACTATATTTCGCCTTACCCTCTTGTGATAAGGAACGCTTATCCAGAATACGGTTTGCTTCATCAAATAATCTACGGGATATAACAGGTTTATGATGGTTTCTGATAATAATAAATTCTTCTTGTCCCCTGTTATATTTCTTTTCATGTGTGAGAAAATCAGGTGTATATGTCTTTTTCTGTACTAAATCCCCACAATATTTTTCATTGCGCAAAATACGTAATATTACAGTAGTATTCCATTCTTTAGCACGCATAGGATAAATCCCTGCTTCCATTAACTCACGCGCAATTACATAAGTCCCTTTATTTTCATTAACAAACTTATGGAAAATAAGACGGACAATTTCTGCACCTTCTTCGTTTATATACATTTTGCCGCCACGTACATCATAGCCTAACATATCCCTTCCAAATACAACCCCCTGCTCCATCTGGCGTTTCTGTCCCCATTTTACACGTTCAGAAGTCTTGCGGCTCTCCTCCTGTGCAATAGAAGACATAAGTGCCAGACGTAGTTCTGAATCAGCATCAAGTGTATTGATATTATCATTTAGAAAAATAACACCTACACCATGCTTTTTCAGGTCACGGGTATAATAAATGCTGTCAAGTGTATTCCTTGCAAAGCGTGAAATCTCTTTTGTAATAACCAAATCAAATCTGCCATTTCTGGCACATGCTATCATACGGTTAAATTCTTTACGTTTCTTTGTGTCTGTTCCAGATATGCCCTCATCAGCAAATATCCCATAAAGTTCCCATCCAGGGTTATATGAAATATACTGTTTAAAATAACGCTGCTGGCTTTCAAATGAATTAGCCTGGTCTTCACTGCCAGTTGAAACACGGCAGTACGCTGCAACACGTTTTCTGCTTCCTTGGTTTTTCTGTTCCTGGCTTAAGTGTTCATACCTGTCCATTAAAATGCTCCTTTCCAAGTTTAAGCAGGCAATGTTCCCGTTGTAATGCTGATAATAAATCCCGCTTCTCCAGTGACAGAATAACCGCTCTCTGTATATTTAGAAGAAATTCTGCATATTCCTGCCCGTCTAGTTCTGGAACAGGCCCGCCAGAATAAACAAATTCCCTGTGTTCCATGCAAAACACCTCCCTCATATAAAATATATGAGTTAATGATTGTACCATATAACACAGGGTTAATTTCTTTTCACAAATAATTATAAAATTTATGGCTTCTGGCATCCAGATATATTGCCAGCATAAATGTAAATAATTCTGCAACAGTAACAGCTAACCACACTCCTGTTACATGCATGGATTATTTTTCCATTTGATAATTCCATATTCCATACAAAAAACAGATAAAACTGGAAACCTGTATATTTCTATAAATGATGGACACTTTTCCTGTACTGTTGTAATTCCTCCTCATCCGTACTTTTAATAATCTTATCAAGTATATAAAGCAGCTTTTCCTTATCCTCTGGCAGTTTCCCATTAATCTGGAATGCATTTGAAGCACCTAATGCTGCAAAAACTGTTTCAATATGTAAATTTTCAACAAGCACCCTGGCTTCCCGGTATTTCTCAAGTTCACTTTCTTCCTGCCAGTTTCCTTGTTTTATTTCCAGAAACAATCCTGAGTCCGGATAAACTGTAAGCATGTTTATTCCAATTAATAATGGGTGAAGCTGGTTACATATATTAGCAGTTATTTTTGCTCCAGATTCGCCATATCCTGCCCCAGAAATACCTGCCAGATAGAAAAAGCTGTAGTGAATACCTGCATTATCTAATCTTTTACACTGCTCTACAATATCAGAAGAGGAATAACCCTTATCCATAAACTCCAGAGCTTTATCATCGCCTGTTTCAATTCCTATTGTCAGCCCGTCATAGCCCATATCATGAAGCCTTGCAAGCTCACTGTCTGTCTTAAGTGTAATATCTGTAATTCTTGCAAATGAACCAATAGATTTTACTGATGGCAGATATTTATGGACAAGCCCTGCAATGTTTTCCAGTTTATCATAAGACAGGACAAATGGATTTGCCCCTGTCAGAAACACACGGTGTTTATCCTGTATATTCCAGTTTTTAATTATTTTCTGGATTTCCCGTAAATCAGCCTCAATATTTTCTATAGGTGACATCCTGAATTTAAACTGTAAATCATTATATAAAGTACAAAATTTACATTTATGATGTGTACATCCCGCAGTTACCTCTATAAGAATTGATTTTGCTTCATATGGAGGACGCCATATTGTTCCTGTATAGTGCATAAACACCACTCCTTTTCTATAGTTTGCACTTATTATACTTAAGTACTATATTTTTACAAGTACTGTACTTTTTTATAGTACCTGTGTTTTAATATGTTCATTGATTTTTAATTTTATATATGCTATGCTGTGTTTAAAAAAGGAGTATTAGTAATGAAGAAAAGCATCCAGTCAATTGAACGCTGCAAAACGGTTTCTACAATACAAAAAATTTTAGGCGGCAAGTGGAAAATTGAAATAATTTATTACATAACATTTAAAGATATACACCGTTTCGGGGAACTCCGAAGGGCTATTGGGGATATTACAGAATCAAGCCTTACAAAACAGCTCCGTGAATTAGAAGCTGATGGGTTTATTTCACGTTATGATTTTAAAGAAGTGCCTCCCCATGTTGAATATAACCTTACCAGCCTTGGAGAAAGTTTTATTCCTGTTTTTGAACATATGAAACGCTGGGGAGATGAAAACCTTAATATATAACTAAAATAAAAGAACCAGTAAGTTTATATAATTATCTTATACACTTACTGGTTCTTCCCATACTTGCAGCAATCTTTAGTTATAATACCTGTACAATACCAGATATTGCTTTAAAGCTTTTCATAATACACTAATTCATCTAAAGGAATACGCTGTGTAGCATGGCGTCCAGGGTCTGCTGGTTCTTCGTCTGGATATCCAGCCACAAGGATATTGACTGGCTCAAGGGTATCTGGAAGCTTAAATTCCTGCCTTATAATATCAGGTTTAAAATAACAAATCCATACAGACCCCAGTCCGAGGCTAGTTGCTTCCATCATCATATGGTCTGTAAGAATTGTTGCATCTATATCAGACACATTTTTCCCATCAAACGGGCGTGTCCATGCTTTTGTACGTTCCGAACAAACAATAATTGCTAAAGGTGCTCCATAGATATTTGCTGCCTTTTTAATTTTCTCCAGCCCGTTATCCTCTTGTACAACAATAAGGCGTACAGGCTGTAAGTTTGCCGCAGTTGGTGCAACATGTGCTGCTAATAAAATTTTTTCTAACTTTTCCTGTTCTACCTTTCTGCTCTTATAGCTACGTACAGAATAACGCGATTTTGCAATTTCTAAAAAATCCATATGTTTTCCTCCTTAATGATAAACTTGATTTCCAGGTTTCCCTGTACTATAATTGTACCCTAACCAAATTTAAAAACAAGAATGTACTTTTTAGGTATATACTACCCAAAAAGTAAGCAAGGAGAAATTTATGAAGGTAAGTAATAAAAATGAATATAACTGTCCTATTGAAGCTGCTATTGACTTGATAGGAGGAAAATATAAATCAGTTATTCTGTGGCATCTTACTGGAAAAACTTTAAGATACAGTGAACTGCACAGGCTAATCCCAAAAGCAACTGATAAAATGCTGGCACAGCAGTTAAGGGAACTTGAAAAGGATGGATTAATAAACAGAAAAGTTTATCCTGTTGTGCCTCCAAAAACTGAATATTCTTTAACCGGATTTGGAAACACCATTGCCCCTGTACTAGATGCTATGTGTGACTGGGCTGCTTCTTATTTAGATAAACCAGCTTTAAAATCCACATGCTGTAAATCCCAAAGCATAGAAAAAACAATATAACACCCCTAAATGGAATTTTTCCTGGAGTTAAACCTGCCTTCTGAAAGAAACAGGCCTGCTAATGTAAATACTATGCCTGTTGCTGCTATCCATGTAACTTTTTCTTTCAATACAATAACTGATGTAAATACAGTAATAACAGGAACCATATAAATATACACACTTGTTTTAACTGCACCAAGCACTTTTACAGCATAACTCCATGTTACAAAACAAACAGCAGATGCACCTATACCCAGATAAATAAGGTTCAGGGCATTTTGTGGTTTTACAAATTTCTGGATATCTGCATTAAAACCAGATATAAAAAGAAACGGCAGCATAAATATAATCCCATATATAAATATCCTTCTTGTTGTCTGTATAATATTATATCCATAACTACTTGCTTTTTTTGTAAGCAATGAATAAACTGCCCATACAAATGCCGCAATAACCGCCAGGATATCACCAGCAGGATTTAATTCCAGCTTTGAACCATTAAAGCTTATAAGGCATATTCCTGCCATAGCAACAAAAAATCCTGCAAAAAATTGTACCTTCAGCCTTTCCCCTGTTTTTACCAAAATATGTGATAAAACAGCGGTAAAAAATGGTGCAACAGAAATAATAACACCAACATTTGAAGCCATAGTATAAGTTAATGCTATATTTTCAAGCAGATAATATAAACATATGCCACATAACCCAGCAGCAGCGAAGGTAAACTCCTGCTTTTTATCCTTTAACCTTAAATATTTAGGATAAGCAGCAATAAGCACAAGCAAGCCAGATAAAAACCTGAAAAACAATATTTCTATTGGAGTAAAATCTTGAAGCAGTATTTTTGTTGATATAAATGTTGTTCCCCACATTACAACTGTAAAAAGTGCTGCAATATGTCCTGTCACTTGTTTTTTATCCATTATTCCTGTTACCTTCCTTAAAAATACGCCTGTATGCAGCAGGCGGTAATCCTATAAACATATTAAAAAAGTTTGAAAAATGGCTCTGGTCTGAAAAACCTGCCTGCATGGCAACATCTGCTGTAGAAACACCTTGTTCTAATAATTCTTTTGCCCTGCCTATACGGACAGCCTGTAGATACCTGTATGGAGTAACACCTTTAGCCCTTGTAAATGCCCGTAGTAATGTGGATTTACTAAGGCCAGTATACTTGCATAATTCATCTAGTGTAATATGCCTGTTAAAATTTTCTGAAATAAATACACAAACATTTTCTATTTCTTCACTATATCTGTTTATGCATCCTGAAAAGGGCTGTCCATATTTACCAATAAGCAATTGGATAAGAATAAGAAGTGTTTCCTCTTTTTCAAATACTTGTGCCTTATCCAGAATTATCTGGTATAAATAATGAAGACAAGCACACAAGCCAGTATTTTTTATGACATTTTCCGTAAAACAAGGTAACTTCCCTGTACCTGTAACTTCCTTTGCCAATTGCAACATAATTTCTTTTGGAATATTAAATCCTGTATAAGCAAATGTTCCTCCGCCACACTGGGTACAGCTATGGCTGTCATTTGGATTAAATAAAAGAATATCATCTTTGCCTATTACATATTCCCTGTTTTTACATAATAAACAGCGCGTTCCTGCTTCAACATAACCAATAACATAATAATCATGGAAATGGTTAGGAAACGGCTGCACAATTCCATCAAAATGGAATGTTTCAAATTGTAAATCTTTATCATAGTAAGCTATACGTATTTCCTTTTGCATGATAATACCTCCCTGCACCATTTATTATACCCTGGAATATTTCCAATTTCTTGTATTATATCTTCATTTTTAAAACCACTTTTAAGCATTATACAGAAAATACAATACATATACTGCAAAATAATCAATGGAACATTACCGCTGCTTCTCTAGGTACAGAAGAGCTTGCGCACCTTGAAATGGTTGCAACTATTGTACGCCAGCTTACCAAAGACCTTACCCCTGAAGAAATCAAAGCATCTGGTTTTGATAAATATTATGTTGACCATACTCTTGCAATCTGGCCAACAGCAGCGGCTGGTATTCCATTTAATGCATGTGAATTCCAAAGCAAAGGTGATACCATTACTGATTTATATGAGGATATGGCAGCAGAACAGAAGGCACGTACCACTTATGATAATATATTAAGATTAATTAAAGACCCTGAAATTGCAGACCCTATACGCTTTTTAAGGGCACGTGAAGTTGTCCACTTCCAGCGTTTTGGTGAAACATTACGCCGTGTACAGGATGACCTGGACAGCAAAAACTTCTATGCTTTTAATGCACAAATTGATAAAAAATCCTGCTAATATAAGCAATTTTAATTAACATTTATAGATTATAATGGCACACAGGCTTTTATTGCCTGTGTGTTTTTTAATTTTTAACACTTATTTATCACATATTAATTATAAAATTACAAATATACAAAAGCCTCAGCAGGCAATACAAAACCAAATTTGTAAGGAATAAGGGTTATGCCATGAAATTACATATAAATCCAAATAGTCCAGGCATTAAAAATACATCGGACAAAGATACTGGAAAAACTCTTTCTATTAATAAAAACACTGATATAAAAAACAAAAAAAGAACACCTTTAATTATAAAATTATTTATAGTTTTATTTGCAGTATTCCTTAATATACTGTCATGGAACAGCAATACATTTTCTGACTGGTATATTGCAAATATCCTGCCATTATGGGTTAATACATACAGCCGCTTTACAAGCATTTTTCCTTTTTCTGTTGGTGAGAAACTTATAATTCTTGGAATTATTCTTCTTGCAACAGGCATTGTGGTATTCCTGCTTGGATTTATTAAGCATAAGAAATTAAAACTGCTAAGGCGCAGGTACTGGAATACTATAAGCTGGATTTTGGTATTTGTAATTTTAATCCAGACTTTAAATTGTTTTATACTTTACCATGCTTCTACTTTTGCATCAAAATATATTGATACAACAAACCAAAAAGAGTATGGCTTTGAAGAACTTTATAATTTGCGTGAACATATAGTTGCAAAACTTAATTATCTTTCAAAACAGTTTGAACGTGATAATAACGGTGAAATTATCTTTGATGGGGACTTATATTCTGAATGTATAGAAAGTATGGGACAGCTTGGCAAAAAATATCCAAGCCTTGCTGGTTATTACCCACAGCCTAAAAAAATATATTTCTCAAATATTATGAGCCAGCAGTATTTATCTGGAATATTTTTTCCGTTTACACTAGAGGCTAATTATAACACTAATATGTACATAACCAATATGCCATATACTATATGCCATGAACTTGCACACCTAAAAGGTTATATTTATGAGGACGAAGCTAATTTTATAGCATTTATGGCCTGTATCCAGTCTGATAATTTATTTTTCCAGTACAGTGGCTACTTAAATGTCTTAAATTATGTGTCCAATGATTTTAAGAAAAATGCCAGTAATGAAGAATGGAATTCCCGCACTCTTGTTACAGAGGAAGTTGCATCTGATAATATATTCCTGACACCTGGCGCATGGGAAAAAGTTAATAAAACTTCCCCATTCCGTACTGAAACTGTGGAAACAATTTCCAATACATTCCTGGATGGAAACCTTAAACTAAATGGCATTAAAGATGGCATACAAAGTTATAGCCGGGTAGTACAGCTTCTTATATATTATTATTCATAATTCCTTCTGCCATAAATATTTATAAATCAGCACCACCCGTATAACGGGTGGTTTGCTCTGCGGCTAAAAGCCTTTATT
>CAJTRU010000044.1:0-2066 GCA_910579085.1 uncultured Lachnospiraceae bacterium
GCGTGGGCTGACGTAGCGCAAGCGTGCCCTGTCATGGAATAATTTAGTGGAACACTAAAAAACCTGCGTCCGTCCTCCAACAAGAGATAACTGGAAAAATAGCAGTCACCAGTTTCTCTTATTAGCTGTTCTTATTTCATGCTTTATTCATTTTCTCCTTGTAAGGCATCAAATCCTTCTTCTCCTGTACGTACTTTAATAACATTTTCAACATCGTACACAAATATCTTGCCATCACCAATATTTCCTGTATAAAGGACTTTCTTAGCAGTTTCAATTACAGTTCTGGCTGGTACTGCACTTACTACTACTTCAACTTTCATCTTAGGAAGCAGCACTATATCCAGTTCTGCACCACGGTATTTTGTGACCATTCCTTTCTGTGTCCCACACCCAAGCACCTGGGTAACTGTTATTCCCATTACACCAATCTCATTAAGTGCTTCTTTCAGTTCATCAAATTTACTCTGTTTACAAATAATGGAAATCCTTGTAAGTTTCTCTGTTACTGTTTCTGCTGGTTCTTTGACCACTTTTACAGCAGCTGCCTGTGTTTCTTGTGTAACTTTATGTACCTGTACAGCGTTATCTATAGATATATTGCCTTTAAGCGTTTCAACAGAAGCCCCAGCTGAATAGAACATATTGCCAGCAGGCATAAAGTCTGCATATGCAGATGGCAGCCCATGCTCTTTAAGGTCAAGCCCTGTAAGTTCCTCATCAGGTGTTACGCGCAGCCCCCATATTTTGTCTATTGCTGTAAATACAATTCCCATACATACAGCAGTGTAAATACCTACAGAAACAACTCCAAGGCACTGTATTCCAAGCATGTGCACACCACCACCATAAAACAAGCCATTACTTGTATCAAACAGGCCAACAGCAACTGTTCCCCACAGCCCGTTAAATCCATGTACTGCAACTGCACCAACAGGGTCGTCTATTTTAAGCACACTTTCTATAAACCATACACCAAAACATACAAGCAGGCCATCAACAATACCTATAATTATTGCACCTGTGGCATCAACATTGGCACAGCCTGCTGTAATTCCGACTAAACCTGCAAGTGAGCCATTAAGGCACATAGATACATCTGGTTTGCCATATTTAGTCCATGTAAATACAAGGACTGCAAGTGTTGCAAATGCAGGCGCTAATGTTGTAGTGCCAAGAATTCTTGCCATTTCTGCCACGTCTTTTGCTGCTGCACCATTAAAACCATACCATGCAAACCAGAGTATAAAGCAGCCTAAAGCCCCTATTGGAAGGTTATGCCCTGGAATAGCATGTGGCTTGCCTGTTCTTTTGCTAAATTTGCCTATACGTGGCCCTAAAATTGCAGCACCTATAAGCGCCGAAATGCCACCCACCATATGTATCACACATGAACCTGCAAAATCTACAAAACCAAGTTTTGCAAGCCAGCCTTGTGTATTCCATGTCCATCCAGCCTCAACTGGGTATACAATTATGCTTATAATTGCTGAATAAAGGCAGTACATACTGAATTTTGTCCTTTCAGCCATTGCTCCAGATACAATAGTTGCACAAGTAGCGCAAAATACAAGCTGGAAGAAGAAATTTGACCAGTTAAACCCTTCAAAATCTGTAAACATCCCATATTCAGGTCTTCCGATAACCCCGCCTATATATGAGCCTGAATTCATAATCCCATAACCAAATAAAATAAATACTGCTGTGCCAATGCAAAAATCCATAAGGTTTTTCATAATTATATTACCAGCATTCTTTGCCCTGGTAAATCCAGCCTCAACCATCGCAAACCCGGCCTGCATAAAGAATACCAGTGCTGCTCCTACTAAATACCATATACTCATATCCATAATAAATGCCCCCTTTTATAGTCTGATATATTGCAAACAGCGGCTGCGTCCGGACAGCAATAACTTACAGCAGCTGGCAACAATAAAAATAAAAAAGACGCCACGGATATCTGTGATATCCATGACGCCTTTGTCATTAACCATTATATACAAATACAGTTTCATGTCAACAGTTTCTTGTAAATTTAGGTTATTTTGGTAAAATCATCTAAATTT
>CAJTRU010000044.1:2076-28354 GCA_910579085.1 uncultured Lachnospiraceae bacterium
TTACCAAAATATATAATGAAATTTCATCTAAATTTTATCCAGGTAAACATTTATTACAATAACAGGTATTTTATATAAATCCATTAGTAACATAAAATCTAATTAATGCCATATCATTTAATAATATAATTTTGCAACAGCCTGTATCATATCCCTGTGCCTGCTCCATTCATAATAAAACTGTGAATGGCTGACTGGCGCTGTTCCTGAACATGTTTCAGGGGTGCACCAGGCTATGCCTTTTCTTGTAAGATAGTCACCAAGTGAACCATTAGCACCGCTTATGCTTTCCCTTATCAGCCTGTATCCTGTTTTCTGCCTTACAAGGCTTGTAAGTGAAGAATATTTTGTATAATATATAACTCTCCCAGCCTCATGGTAATTTATAACTGCCTTAGGCCTGATTTGGTTTATAAGTTTTACAAGAGCTTTTGTTTCACGCTCTGAAAAAGCATATGGCCCTGAATAACCTTCCCTGCCTCTTTTTGTCCTTCTTGAATTGCCCTTTCTGAAACCAACGTTAAAATTCCTGTTTAAATCAACACCTCTTGCATTTGCTTTCCACCTTCTGTAGCTTCCCCTTCCAAGGCGTTTTACAAGCCTTCTTAAAGACGGGCTTTTAATCCTTGCCAGCCCGTACTGGCTTATATTGACACCATCCGGATTAAGCATTGGCACAATATATACGCACACTTTATTAAATAGCTTGCTGTAAGATTTTCCATTATATTTTCCAGAATAATAATACTTGCAGCATCTTTCTGCCATCTTCATAACAAGCTGTGAATTAAGCCACTCCCTTGCATGCATTGTGGACTGTATTAATATTTTCTTTTTAGCATCTGGATTTCCAAGCCTTATACAGTACACATTATTGTTATCAGCCGTTTTAGCCATAACTGAAAGTTCCATTACATCCTGGTAAAATTTTGCCATTTTCTTTATGTCCCTTGACAGGTCTGCATAAGAATATTTTGCATCATATATATTTACAATACTGTCTATATCCTGGACAGACAGTGAAACAGAATTATTTTTAATATAACCATTGCTTCCATCAGGAAGCTTGATTTTAAGCCAGCCAGGGCTTTTTGCAACACACCTGTACCTTGTCTTTGCTTTTGCTTTACCTTTTTCTGAGCCATTATAAATACCAGAATATATAACTGCTTTCTTCTGGACAAAAGCCCCTTTATTTATACTTTTAAATATAAATGTAAATGTAAATTCTGCCTGTGATGTATAATCCCCCATCCCTGATACTTCTGCCTTATATGTGTCTTTCTTTTTAATATTGCTGGCAAGTGGGATTTTAACTTCCTGTAAACCTTTATTAATTGTAAACTGCTGGTTTGAAACATTAGTACCTGCCAGGTTTGTTATTGCCAGGTCCAGGATTACTCCAGCTTCAATATTGTATTCCTCTTCCTTATAAAATGAATATGCGAGTATGTCATTTTCTGTTATTTCATGCCCAAACCTGAGCACAATTCCTTCATACTCAGAAATAAAAAGGATTTCAGACAGCAGCAGCCTGTTTAAATCAAAATAATTATAAAGAAGCTGCTTTGCATTATAGAATTTATAAGCATTTGTTATGTTCCAGGTATTTATAACCCCGTCATGCTGTATACTTGCATCTGTGTCAAACGTACTGCTGGCACGCACCAGGATTAGCGCACTATAATAAGCACTGTAAACCAGGTTTGCATCTTCAAAACTATTAATTCCGTTATCCAGTATCCCGGAATTTATTGCTTCTATTGCATTATATATATTATAATTGCCTGTACTTCCTTCAATGCAGTTTACTGCCAGATAAACAGCATCCTGTATTCCAGATGTATCTGTAGCTACAGAAGCAGAAATTTTTAAAACAGCACTCCCCATGCCTATAGCTTTTATATTATAACCATCAATTAACACTGCATCTGGATTATAATTAAAATCTTCTGGAAAACCAGAAAGACCTTGGACATTCTCAACATCTACATCACCAGGCTCCGTTAAATTACTTATCTGGGAAAGGTTAAAACTCTGTCCCCGCGTAACAGATACCATGTTTTTAATTTGTATTTCTTCTTCTGGATTATCTCCAGTAACTGTAATCACATTATTAATTCCAGTATTTTCATTCATACCAAATACAACCGCCGCATCTGCACCTTTATAAAATAATATGCAAAAAACAGCAATTATGGTACTAACTAATATTCTTTTCATCTTTGTCCTCCGTCCTCCAATGTCCTGGATTTACATTCCAGGACATTGAAAGAAATTTTCTTTTTTCGTTCTTTAATATTTTCTCTTATAGTTTCATCCAGCCATCATTTATGGGAACGGGCAGTCCTTCTGGCTGGAATAAATGTTTCACCTGCTGAACATATCTTATCTGCAATACATACAATCCAGCTCTCAATATGCACTGGTGGTACTGGTGTCAGCGGAAACATATGTTTTTTAATAATATCTTTCTCAATATCTGTAAGTGTAAAATCCCTCATTGCATTCCTTAATGCTGCTGATGCATGGAAAAAACCATGCGGCCTGCGGTGTTTATGCTCTTTATCATGCCAGTCATACAGGAAATAGTCATGTAAAAGCGCACCACGTATAAGCCCGCTATATGAAACATCCAGGTTATACTTTGAAGCAATCTGGCAGCTTTTGCGGGCAACCATAATGCTGTGCCTGTAAATGCTCGTATTTCCATGTTGCATATATTTCCTGCTTTCTTTGAAATATGAATTATTAATTACATCATCAAGGATTTCTTTTAATAATTTTTCATAAGCGGCTTTACGCATCTAACCACCTTCCAAAAATATCACCATACCTGTCCTGGAAATATATATATGCCCTGTCAAACACAATCCATAAAACTTCAGCAGCAACTATTACAACCGCCACAAAAAGCAATGGCATTCCTGCCAGTTTATCTATCCATCCTTCCTGGAACAAGGCTTCAAAACCAATAAAATATTTTACCATTACAAGCGCTGCCACAAGCAGTATATGGTAGCAAAGCCCTTTAATAAACATTCCTGCCACAAAAGACGTTTTCTTGCCCCTTAAATATTCTGCAACTAAAACATATACTGCAAATCCTGCAAATGTAAAGCAATAAAGTTTTTGTGGTGCAAGAATTAACCCGGCAAGAAATGTACCAGCAACAAATGCTGCCCCCGCCCTGGTCTTGAAGCGCCTTTGGAAAATTCCTGCCAGAAATGCTGCAGCCGCCAGCAGGAACATGGAACTTGCCTCAATAACACCACTTAACACAATAAGTATTACTGCAAGTGCCATAAGCATGCCACCCCATGCAATTTCCTTTGTTTTTAAATGCAACTGCACAAATCTCCTCCCATACATTCGCAAAGCGAATCTGCACACCAGAGGTCACAGCATATATTTCCTGTGCTGCATCCACCTGAACCATAGTAACCATTAGGGTTGCGTCCATATCCCTGGCCATAATTCTGGTAACTCTGCCTGTTATACTGTCCATTATTATAATTACCATTAGTATAGCCGCCCTGGGTATTGCCGCTATTATAACCTCCATTATTGTAACCACCATTAGTATAGCCGCTCTGGCTGCTGTTATTATAACTGTTCTGGTATCCCTGGCTGTAACCACTGCCGCCATTTGCCCTTGAATTCATTATCTGGGTATAGGCGGCCTGCACCTCTTTAAACTTATCTTCTGCAAGGTCTGCCAAAGGGTTGTTGGCATAAGAGTCAGGATGGTATTTCCTGCTTAACTCCTTATATGCCTTTTTTACTTCATCATCTGTGGCGTTTGGTGAAATTCCAAGCACCTGGTATGGGTCTGTCACTTTTTGTCCTCCTTTTTCTTTGCGTGGATATAGTCATAACGGTTCCATACACCTGCATAGAGTATGTTACGCAAAATATCTATATAACTAAGGCATGGAAGCTGTTCAAATGCACCACATGCCATAGATATCACATCCAGAAGCATTTCCCTGGTATTCTCCTCAAATCCAGCCTCCCCGGCTGCATTTTTAAATGGATTATACCTGCCATTTTTTATATCCTCCTGCAAATCATCATATGCATCCATTATATAAATATACATTCCAAGATAATATCCCAAATCCCCAAGATACACTTTAAACATATCATCCTTATAAATAAACAATTCTGCAAGGAGGCTTCCAAAACAGCCTGCATTTTCCCTAATATCATATTCCTGTTTTTTCTCAAGCCCTGCCAGCCTCTCTAATGCCTGCCTGGTGGCATCTGCCTGCCGTTTGTACTTATTTTCTATCTTTTTTGCGTATTTTTTGTAAATCAATGCACCTGCACTGCCTTTAAGTGAGGCATCATCCTTTTTATCATCAAGACAATGGTAATAACTTAGAAGAATATTAATATCAGCACAATAATCCGTAATCCCGTTATACAGTATTTCATGCTTTTTAGCTGGATGGACAATACAGTGTCTTTTTTCATGCCTGCATTTTACATTATATACAGAACTTAAAAGAATTATAAGGAAAGTCATATCATAAGTAAGCGTAACACGCCCTGCCAGCCCATACTTTGCCCTCAGCCTTTCACAAAGCCCGCAGTAAAAAGCATGGTATACCTCATAGTCCTTTATCTTCAGTTCAGGCTTACGTATTTGCACATATCCAAACAAAGCATATACCTCCATTAATATTTTATTCCCTGTATATTATAATGTACTTTATATCCCATAAAACATACAATATTTAATATACATATGCTATACTAACACTATATATTGTATATACATATGCTATACTAAGATTATATTTTGTATATATTATAACTATAAAAAAGCTGTTATTCAAGCGTTTTTCCGTTTGCCTGCTTTATAATATCATAAAATTATGTTATTATAAAGTACATAAAATTAAAAGGAGATAAATTTTTATGAAATTTCTGATACAAAGAGTTAATAGCGCATCTGTCCAAATAGATAATGAGATAACTGGCAAAATTGGAAAAGGACTTCTGGTATTTATTGGTGTATGTGACAGTGATACAGAAGAAACTGCTCGTAAAATGCTTAAAAAAGCATATAATCTAAGAATTTTTAGTGATGCAGAAGGCAAGACAAACCTTTCAGCAGGTGATGTAAATGGCGGGCTTCTGCTTATATCACAATTTACACTATATGCAAACTGCAAAAAAGGCAACAGGCCATCTTTTTTTGAAGCAGGAAGTCCAGACCATGCAGAAAAACTTTATAATTATATAATTAATAAAGCAAAAGAATATTGTAATAAAGTTGAAACAGGACGCTTTGGGGCAGATATGAAAGTTACATTAGAAAATGACGGGCCATTTACTGTAATGCTTGATTCAGAGGAATTGTAAGCTTAACTTACTGTCTATAATTAAATATATTTTTATTGGCTGGTACTTCTACAGTACCAGTTTATATTAAACCTTGGTTTATAACTTTATAATAACATAAAAAATATACTTGGACTGATGTCATATATATTTACTTCTTTTAAATCTTTAATTATATTTATACTTATTGGCAGTTTGTCTTGTACAACATTATTATGGCCGTGTTTAGTTATATTACTAGTATATTTTTGTCACTTTACTATTTTTTCTTGACGTTAATTTTTTATTATGTTACAGCAAAAACAAAAAAAGCAAAATTACACCACCATAAACTAAAATGTGAAAGGAAGTGTTACTAATGCCAGAATTAGCACAAGAAAAACTCCATAGTATTGATGATATTTATAATTTAAAAGATGGTAAACGGGCAGAATTAATCGATGGGCATATTTATTATATATCACCTCCTAACACAAACCACCAGAGGATATTAAATTTTATCAATACTGAAATTAATATTTATATACGGAATAACAGTGGCAACTGTGAAGTTTTTCCTGCTCCATTTTCTGTTTTTCTTTTTGCAGATAATTCAAAATATTTTGAACCTGATATTTCTGTTATCTGTGACAAAAATAAACAATAAAGGATGCAATGGTGCACCTGAATGGATTATTGAAATCATACCACCTGTAACTAAAAAGATGGACTATTATACAAAATCTTCTTTATAAGCAACTACAAGTTCTTTTGTAATCTTTCGTCCACTAGCATAATTTGCAAGCTTTTTTATATCACATATATACTTGCTAATAGTTGCTTTGCTCTTTTCTTCCATTACAAGATAACTTTTATAATCCCTTAATACCTGCTCTGTAATAAAATATTCCTTTTGCCTGCCCATTTTATTGTTCCTCCATAATTACAATTATTAATAAGTTTCTTTTAATGAAGAAACAATACCATATAATTCCATAAACCACAAAAAAACCTCCAGGCATTATACAATAGCATTTTTATGCCATGTATAATTCCTGGAGGTTGTCTGACAGGGCTTGCTTATTGTGGTAATTTATTTCATACAGTCACACATATATGGTGCCATTGACATTCTTATAAAAAATCCCTGGCCACTGTCACACACTGGACAATTTTGTGGTGCAATTTCTGATTCAACTACATAACCACAGCCAAGGCACATCCAGCCTGTTTTAACATCAGATACAAAAAGTTTATTTTCTTCCATAAGTTTTGCAACTTCTTCAAATCTTCTTGCATGTATCCTTTCGATATCTGCAATAAGGTAAAATTTGCCTGCAATTTGTGTAAATCCCTCTTCTTTGGCAATATCACCAAATTCTTTATATGCACTGTCTGCTTCTTCAAATTCATTGTGGAGTGCATTTTTAAGCTGTGTAAGTATATCCTTGGATGTATTTACAGGATATCCCGCATCAATATTAATATTTTCCCCTTCTGCTTCCTTTAAGAAATTATAAAAAACTTTTGCATGTTCTTTTTCCTGCTCTGCTGTAAAATCAAATATCTTTTTAATAACATAAAGCCCGTTTTGTTGTGCAAGTTCTGCTGCAAATGTATACCTGTTCCTTGCCTGGCTCTCCCCTGCAAATGCCCTCATAAGGTTTTGTTTTGTCCTGCTGTCTTTTAAATCCATAGCTTTTCCCTCCATCTTAATAATGTTCCTGAATAATAATTTTATTATTGGTTTTTTATTGCTATGGATATTATTTTCCAAAATTCCAGTTATTATACTATTTCTGTGCCATCTTTAATAAAAGTATTTCAACACCTATCTGTGCATCAAGTAATCCACGTTTATATTTATATTCCGTTTCAGCACATTCATCAAGCAGTTCCTTAAGCTGGGTGCTTTTAAACCTGCCTGCCTGTGTAATATATTTGCCTACTGTAAATGGAGGTATTTGTATTTTTGATGCTATTTCATTTTTTGGAAGGCCTGATACTGCCTTTGTCTGTAAAAGTATGTTAAACTGCCTTGTAACAAGGTAAAGTATAGACATAGGGCTTTCCCTGAGTTCTAACAGGTCATTGTAAAGCCCAAGTGCTTCTTTAAGTTTTCCCATTGCTGCATAATCAATCATCTGGAATATACGCCCTGTAAGCTGTATACAGCATATTGCATCTATGTCTTCTATTGTAATTTCATCCCTTCCATATGTGTATGAAACGAGTTTATCCATTTCATTTATTATATTGGAAAGTGAACCGCCTGTCTGCTGTAAAAAGTAATCTGCTGTATTTTCGCGCATCTGCTTGCCATTTTCCTTAAGCTTTAATCCTATGAAACGTTTTGTATCAGCAGTTCCCATCTGCTTCATTTCAACTACAATGCCGTTTTTATTAATATATTTATACAGCTTGTTTCTTTTATCTATTTCTTTCTCTACAAAGATAATAATAGCAGTTTCTGGCATTTCTGGCAGGTAGTCTGCCAGTGTGCTGGCAGATTTAAAAAATCCGCTGTCTTCTATTGTTATTAACCTGTAATCACTAAAAAAAGGCAAGGTCTCTGCTATTTCTTTAATCTTAAGGATATCCGTGTCTTTACCCTCAAAATAGGAATAGTTCATATCATCACTGCCTTCAAGGACTGCTTTTTTCATGCTGTCCCTGTACAGTTTCTTTAAATAATCTTCTTCCCCATACAGAAGATATAATTTATGGAATGTTTTATTCTTAATGTCCTCTTTTAAACGCTGCATTATGCTACCCCATTTAATTTACATTTATATATAGGTATTATTCTTTTAAAATGCCTTTTTCTACATTGGGTTCTATAAAGTTCTTTCTGGCATATTCCCATAATTCTTTTGAACCATTTGCTGTATTTTTATTATGGTTTAATACCTGGCCAAGCTTTACGCCATGCTCTTTCCAGGATTTGCCGCCTGATGCATCATTTAACATTAAAGGCTGGAGCTTATCAAGCATATTGGCAAATGCCGATTCTGGTGTGGCCTGCTCCTCAAATTCTTCCCACAGGCTTCTTAAATATTCTGCCTGGTCTTCTGGCAGTATATTAAATATCCTGTCTGCAGCCCTGGTTTCACGCTCACTCTTTGTAGCATTGCCATTTGTATCATATGCATATGTATCACCTGCATCAATTTCAACAATATCATGTACCAGTACCATTGTCATGACACGAAGCACATCAATGTCCTTTTCTGCATAACCGCTTAAAAGGACTGCCATTAAAGCAAGATGCCATGAATGTTCTGCATCATTTTCTTTTCTGCTTCCATCTGCCAGGTATGACTGCCTGCCAATCTGCTTTAATTTATCTGTTTCACGTAAAAAATCAAACTGCCTGTCTAACCTGTCCATCAGCAACTCCCCACTTATCCTGTATTCCTGGCTACTTATAAATCCTGAATAAACCTGTTACTTTGCCAAGTACTGTAACATCATCCAGTATTATAGGTTCCATTGTGTCATTCTCTGGCTGTAACCTGAAATGCCCATCTTCTTTATAAAATGTCTTGACTGTAGCAGCATCTTCTACAAGTGCTACTATTATCTCGCCGTTTTCAGCTGATTCCTGTTTCTTTACAAGAACCCTGTCACCATCAAATATACCTGCATTAACCATGCTTTCACCTTTTACCCTGAGCATAAACGCCTGCCCGTCTGGCATGTCTTCTGGCAGTACTGGCATATAGCTTTCAATATTCTGGTCTGCAAATATAGGCTCACCTGCGGCAACTGAACCTATTACTGGCACACTGATTATTTCCCTGCGTGAAAGGTTGAAGTCATCATCTATTATTTCAATAGCACGTGGCTTTGTAGGGTCTCTGCGGATAAAACCGTTCTTTTCTAATGTTTCCAGATGCGAATGTACAGAAGATGTAGACTTTAAATGCACAGCCCCGCATATCTCCCTTACTGCTGGCGGATAGCCTTTATTAACAATTTCTGATTTAATGTATTCTAATATTTCCTGCTGCTTAGCAGTAATTCTTCCTTTTTGCATAAAACGTCCTCCTAGTTATGCTACTATCCACAATACGTTAAAATCCAGGTATTCTAGTATACCAGATAAACAGATGGCAGGCCTGGGATTATACCTTGCCCCAAAGCTTGCCCTGTGCTGGTGTGCTGCCATAAGAACGCCAGGGCGTCCCTGAATTTATGCCAGATTGTTATTATATATATATTAGAACTGTGGATAATAACAAAGTGATATTATATTTAATATAATACCACTTTATCCTCTATTTGTCAAACGTATGTTCTAAAATATTTTATTTTAATCTTCTAGTGCAGATATATCTACTGTCTTGCCATCTGACCATATTCTCTCCAAATCATAAAACAGCCTGTCCTCATTATCAAAAACGTGTACTACTATGTCACCAAAGTCAAGAAGAACCCATGTACTGCTTCTGTTGCCTTCTTTACGCTTCATAATAAAACCTGACTGGTTCATTTTCTCTTCAACATTGTCAACAAGTGCCTGTACCTGTGTTATACTGTTTCCATTGGCAATAATGAAATAATCTGCCATTACAGATATTCCAGAAATATCAATAACCTTAATATCTTCACCTTTTTTTTCATCAAGGGCATTATATGCAATTTTTGCCATTTTAATCTGTTCACTCATAGAAATAACCTTGCCTTTCTATACTAAAATTTAATATCTTTCTCCATATGTATCTGCCTGTAGTATTTAAAGGCTTCAACTGTATGTACATCTATTTCACGCCCGCTGT
This sequence comes from uncultured Lachnospiraceae bacterium, assembly GCA_910579085.1. Taxonomy (GTDB): domain Bacteria; phylum Bacillota; class Clostridia; order Lachnospirales; family Lachnospiraceae; genus Butyribacter. The sequence continues at coordinate 12,189 of CAJTRU010000044.1, forward strand.
TGTCTGTCTTTGCCTTGTCACCAAGGTAGCCAAGTGTCCTGTCAAGTATCTGGTATACTGCTTCATCAATATCAACAAATGCCATCCTGCGCACTGCCTCAAGATGTGGGAGAGGCTTTCTTCCTGGTTCAATATAATCTGCTGTAAAAACTACTGCTTCAAGTGGTGTCATTCCTGCCTTGCCTGTAGTATGGTATCTTATTGCAGAAATTATTTCTTCATTTTCTACACCATATTTCTTTTTTGCATAGTATGCCCCAAGCTTTGCATGTAATAAAAAACCATTCCTAAGTTCAAGTTCTGTACATTCAAGATTATTTTTAAGGCATTTCCTTACAAGCTCATCATCTGAAAAACATTTTGCACAGTCATGCAGCACACCTGCCATTGATGCGTCTTCAACAGACAAACCATACCTCATCGCAAGTGCAGCAGCAGTATACCTTACACCTGTTGTATGGATATATCTTTTAGGCGTAAGTTTTGATTTAAGCCTTTCCTGGACTTTTTCAACATTTTCCAACATAAATATATCTCCTTACAAATAGTTGCTATTTAATTTTACAGGACTTAAGGCATATATAATACTGGGTTAAAAACTGTAATATTATTAAAGGCTGTAACAGCCTTGTTCTTTAATATAATTCCATACTTTGTCTGGTAAATACATAGAAGCATCCCCTCCTGACAAAATAATCTCTCTTATACAGCTCGAACTAATATCCATCTGTGGCATTTCCGCAATTATAATTTCTGCATTATACTTTTCCCTTAATTCTTCTGCATATTTTTCCATCTGTTTTTTACCAGTTCCATTGCGGCTTATTGCAATTATAGCAGCATATTCCATAATCTTGCCAGGCAAGTGCCAGTTTTCAATCTGGAAAAATGAATCACCACCCATTATAAAAAAATATCTCTCACCTGGGTTCTGCATATGCAGAAGACTAAGTGTCTGGGATGAATATGTTATGCCCTCCCTTTTAAATTCAAAATCTGAATATTCAAAATATGGCACACCATTTATTGCAAGTTTAAGCATTGCACCCCGGTGTTTCTCTGGAATTATATGGATATTTTTTTTGTGTGGCGGGTTCTTAGATGGCATAAAAACCACCTTGTCAAGCCCTGCCTGCCTGTATGCTGCTTCTGCCATTTTAATATGTGCAATGTGGACGGGGTTAAATGTCCCTCCCATAATGCCTGTCCTGCCCATCTGGATTATACCTGCCTTCTGCCCTTTACAGGCTTTCCTGCTGTTTTTCTGGATATTTTTCTTCCATCTGGCTTCTTCCTGGCATATTCCCGTTTATTAAGCTCCTTTTTCCTGGCAAGTACTCTTTTTTCCTCTTTTTTCGGATTTTTTTTATATAATATAATCTTCTTACCTATAACCTGGACTACTTCTGAACCAGTCCTTTCTGATAAAACCCTTGCAAGTGTTGTGATATCTTCATCACAATTTTTAAGGACATTTATCTTGACCAGTTCCCTTGCCTTAAGCGCCTCACGCACTGCCTCGGCCTGTTGTGGGGAAATCCCGGTTTTTCCTATCTGGAAAATACTGTCAATTTTCATGGCCTGTGCCCTCAGCCTTGTTCTCTCTTTACTTGTCATATATAACCTCACTTCCAGTAAATTTGTATACAGGAAATATTATACACAAAATATGGCATAAATTACAACACCTTTATTCAGATAATATCATAAAACATTATAAAAAATCCATCCCCCGCTAAAAAACGGGGGACTTCCTGCTACAAATTATTATAATTCAAATCTGTGTACCATTTCATTAAGTGTTACAGTCTGTGTTGCAAGCTGTTCTGATGTTGCATATGTCTCTTCTGATACAGCAGAATTATCATTTACTCCTTGTGCTATGCTATCAATGCCCATACGTATCTGTTCCATATTCTCTGCCTGGAGCACAGCATTTCCAGCAGTCTTTTTAATCATTTCATTAACATGCTCTACAGCGGTTACTGACTCTTCAAGTGAAACCATAACCCCATTAGCAATTTCATTGCCCTTGTTAATCTCTTCCATTGAAACACCAATAAGTTCCCTGGTCATGCTTGCTGCCTTAGAACTTTCAAGTGCCAGCTTGCCAATCTCATCAGCAACTACTGCAAACCCCTTTCCTAATTCCCCAGCACGTGCTGCTTCGATAGAAGCATTTAATGAAAGAAGGTTTGTCTGTTCTGCAATCTCTTCTATAGTCTGTATAATGCCGACAACCTGCTGTGAAGTGCTACGTATTTCATTCATGGCATCCATCATCATTTGCATTTTATCATGGTTCTGTTCCATCATTGTTGTTACATGCACAGTTGCTTTAGCAGAAAGCTCAGCATCCTTGCGGCTCTCCTGTACCTGTTCTGAAACTGTATTAGTCCTGTTGGCAAGTTCCTGCACTGATGATGCCTGTGTCTGTGCACCTTCTGCCAGCATCTGTGAAGCATCTGACAGTTCTGTTGCACCAATTGAAACCTGTTCAGCAGTTTCACTTATACCTTTCATTACATCACTCATTGATGATGATATATTAAGCATTGCGTCCTTAATTTTCTGGAATTCCCCTACATAATCATTCTTAAGTTCAATACTTAGTTTGCCATTAGCCATACTTGCCAGGACTTCGGCCGTTTCATCTATATATACAATATATTGCTTAAGCCTCGCAACTGTCTTTTTAATAGATTTTCCAAGTTCGCCGATTTCATCTTCTGATTTTATTTCAAAATGCACATCCAAATCCCCGGCGGCAAGCTGCTGGGCTGTATTGTTAAGTTCTTTAACTGGCTTGGAAATATTTGCTGCACTTTTCTTTATACTGAATACAATCATAAATATCCCGGCAATAAATATAATAACAAGTACTACAAATATTCCAAAAATCATTGAATAATATTCCATAAATGGTATATTGCTAATAACGGTGTAACCAGTACTGCCTACCTTCTCCGCTACACCATATTTTACTGAACCATTTATCTTATATCTTAAAAAATGTTCATCCTCCGATGCTACTGCATCTATAACATTCTGTGATACACCCATTTCTGTTATGTTTTTCTGTTTAACATTTTCATCTGGATGGTAAATAATCACACCCCCGGCAGACACCAGGAATATATAACCGCTTTTTCCTATTTTATAGCCTGCCATTACTTCATCCATATTTCCCATTGAAACATCAATTCCAGCTACCCCTGACATATTCCCAGCTCCATCAAAAACAGGTGTTACAGCACTTAGTATAGTTTTGCCAGATGCAGGGTCAACATATGGCTCTGTAAGTACAGTTTTGCCAGTATCTGCACACTGCTTATACCATACACGTTCTGTAAAAACCCAGTCTTCATCTGATGTAAAGCCATCTGACTGTGTAAGTACACTTGTGTCCAGGTCTGCAATCCATGCCGCCATAATATTCTCTGTATCTGTTTCTACAATACTTTCAAGATTTTGTTTTACAGTGGCCATTTTTTCTGCATCCAGAATATTTTTGCCTGGTGTTGTTTCCTCAAGCACAGATTTTATTTCTGGATTAACTGCAAGCTGTGCTGATGCTGTTTCATATTGCTCAAAAAAACCTGTGAGCTGGTATGATGCCGACTTAGACTGCAATGTAAGTTCTGTTTCCTTAGAAGACACAACCAGCCAGCGTACTATAAAAATAGCAATTACTGCTACTATCAGAAATACTGCAAGCACGCTTTTGCCCACCTGGAATAAGATTTCATCTGCAATACGTCTCTGTTTTTTAGTTTTTTGCTTAGTTTTTTTCAAAAAATCCCTCCTCTTCTCCTTGTATAATTATTTTACTCCAATTATTTTAACAATACAAGTTTTTTAAGCATAAGGGTGAAAAAAATTCAAATAAAAGAGATACATAATTATCCTTTTGGCAGGGATACTAACAATAAAAAAATCAAGTAAAACTATAATGGAGGATTATTATGGAAGATGATATAAAAGAATTTGGCTGTAAAAGGCTGGAAAATGCAGAAACAGGAAAAACTATACAGCTTATTTCTGTTATAGGTGAAATAGAAGGACATGAGTGTGCAGGTAACAACACAAAAACAACAAAATATGAACATATGCTGCCACTGCTTGCTTCTCTTGAACATGACACATCCATTAATGGAATTCTTTTTATGATTAACACAATAGGCGGTGATGTTTCATGCGGGCTTGCACTTGCAGAACTTATCGCATCTATGTCAAAGCCGACAGTTGCACTTGTTATGGGTGACAGCCATTCTATTGGCGTACCGCTTTCTGTTGCTGCTGATTATACTTTTATTGCACCATCTGCTACAGTTATTATACATCCTGTAAGGCTTAATGGAATGGTTCTTGGTGCTCCACAGACTTATGAATATTTTAAGCTTATACAGGAAAGAATTACTACCTTTATCTCGAACCATTCAGATGCTGCCAAAGAAGACATAGAAAAATGGATGGTTGCGCCAGGAATACTTACGCGCGACCTTGGAACTATCCTTGTAGGGCAGGAAGCTGTTGACAGGGGGCTTTTCCAGAGCACTGGTGGTATATCTGATGCAATTTTAAAGCTGGAAGAAATGATGTAACCTGCTGCCCTGGCATCTTAAACCTGCCAGGGCATATTGTTTTTATTCTATTGATGTCACTGTTCTTGGAAATTCTAGTATTACCTTAAATAAATCACCATCTACATGCAGTTCCAGGCGGCCACCCATAATCTCTGCAAGATTTTTGGCTATTGAAAGTCCCAGGCCACTTCCCTCTGTATGGCGTGACTCATCACCACGTACAAACCTTTCCATAAGCTCATTGCTTGATATATTTAACTGGTAATTTGATGTATTACGGAAAATAATTACTACTTTTTCATCTGTAGCTTCAATATTTATATAAACCCTTGTGCCAGGCTGCCCATATTTGCAGATATTATTCATAAGGTTGTCAAATATCCTCCATATATGCCTGTTATCAGCCATTATAAATATATTTTCCAGGGACTTGTTTATTACAAGCACAAGTTCCCTGCTGTCAAGCTTCTCTTTAAATTCACCAAGCGTCTGTGTAAGAAGAATATTTACATCACACAGTTCCATTTCTAAAGTAACATTTCCAGTTGAAGTTTTTGATACTTCCATTAAATCTTCAATAAGTTTTTTAAGCCTTGCAGACTGGCGCTCTAAAACCCCTATATACTCTTTTGCTTCTGGCTGTTTTATATTCTCTTTTTTAAGAAGCCCTGTATAATTTATAATTGAAGTAAGAGGTGTTTTTATATCATGTGAAACATTTGTAACCAGTTCTGTTTTAAAACGTTCACTTTTGATTTTTTCCTCAACTGCTGCTGCCATCCCCTCCCCTATCTGGTTAAGGTAATCACCATGCTTTTTAAACTCCCATGCCATCCTTGAAGTGTCAACTTTGCTTTCAAGGTTTCCCTCTGCCATCCTTCTGGCATGCAGCTGCAAAACCTCCATCTGCATAACTACTTTTAATATAATATAGTCCAATACCCCACATGCAACAATAATAATAAAGAATATAATATAATTTTTTAAACCATTTAATATAAAACCAGACAGCAGCAATATATTAAAAATAAAAAGCACAAAGGACGTTTTTATAAATAAAGAAGTATTTCTTTCTGTTTTATTATAGATATCCTTTAATGGAATAACTGCTTTGTTTAATATATTACATAAAAGATATAGAAATGTACTTTTCCAAAATATGCCTGCCCCAAGCCGGCAGCTTGTTTCAAGACAAAGCATTATAAAAATAAATATACATGACATAAACCATATACACGTAAATGCAGATATCATAAATAACATTTTAAATTCTGTAACATATTGCAGAGACCGCCATAATACATCCATCCCAATTTTTACATCAAATACCAGCAATAATACAAATGCCGCTGTATATAATAAAAATGGCAAACGATGGAACGGGCTATGTATTATTTTTTCCTTATCCTTATATGAATAGCTTCTGTAACAACAAAAAATAAGTGTTATAATAAATATAACTGCTGAAATAGCAGCTATTCCAGCCATTTTATAACGGATATTATATAAAAATATTATTAATTTTTTCTGTGTATAAAACAAATCATCTGAAGTTTTATCCAATGGTGTAGAAACATTATATAAAATTGCATATATATCTTTATAGATATCATCTTTTATTTCATATGAAACAAAAATATCACAGTAATCAATTTGCACTATTTCATCTGGCATACCTGCATAAGCACCTGGACTTTCTATAGCATATGCCAAATATTGGTTATCCTCTTTCCAGTCAAATAATTTTATATTAATGCCTTGCCTTCCAATATTTATGGATTTTGGATTACATGAAATATCATTAATTAACATATTGTCCCAGCCACTATATTTTGAAGTATCTAATACAATATTATGCATCCACGGGCATCTGTAGAAAAGTTTTCCGTCCTTGCCAGTTACCAGTTCGTATATTACATAATCATTTGTATATGAAATATACCCCTGTTTTTCTAACGTTTTAAAATCCTTGCTGTTTAAACTTGAAGCAGGTATCCTGATACTATAAGCAGGAAATGCATAATTGTCTGTTTCCAGATAAAATATGCCATCCATGTAAAATATCCTGCTAACATATTCTTCTATTGTATTAACCTTGTGTATTATATTACTGCCACCATCGTCAAACAAGCTGTTAAAAAGACTAGGAGTCTGGTTTTTAATTTTTTCATTTTTATCAAAAAATTTGCAATTCTTATAATAAAATTCATCTGGCAGTTCTGGATAAGTTCCCATGTTTGTATATACAATATTTTCATCATTATTAATTACTTCTGTATTTGCTTTACTGCTAATATCCTCATTAGGATTTACCCCTTTTATAATCACATATTGCATATTGGAATTTTCCATACAGCCAGGGTTCTCCTGGCCAATCATTTTTTCAAAAATATACCTTGAATAAAGCCCTGCAAGATTTTTCCTGCCATTTCTTATGGCCTCATTTAGTTCACTGTTATACATGCCTGATGAAGACGCAATAACCATTCCAGCAATGGAAGCAGCACATACACAGCCAGATACCATTACCGCAAATATTAATAGAAACCTTAACAGATTTGACATTACTTTTCTCATATATAAATTCCTGCCTTTTAAAAACACTTAATTACTTTTATTGCCGCCATCTTCCATTTTATATCCACGTCCCCATACAGCTATAAGGTATCTTGGATTTGCAGGGTCATATTCTATCTTTTCCCTCAAATGCCTTATATGTACTGCAACTGTATTTTCAGTGCCAAAAGGCTCGTCCTTCCATACTTTCTGGTATATCTTCTGTGGCGAAAATGCCTCCCCTGGGTTCTGCATAAGGAATTTTAATATATCATATTCTGTTTTAGTAAGCTGGACAGGTTCCCCGTCAAGTGTAACTTCTTTTGCCTTATCATTAAGCGACAACCCTCCCATTACAATTAATTCATCATGGATATTTCCCCCTCCAAGCTTAAAATACCTTCTAAGCTGTGACTTTACCCTTGCCTGTAATTCAACAGGATTAAAAGGTTTAGTCACATAATCATCTGCACCTATATTAAGTCCAAGTATTTTGTCAGCATCTTCCCCCTTTGCAGTAAGGAAAATAACAGGAACATTACTTACCTGCCTTATCCTGGAAATTGTTTCTATCCCGTCCATGCCTGGCATCATTATATCAAGAAGCACAAGATGTATATCCTCACGCTCAATAATGGAAACTGCTTCTTTACCATTATATGCTTTATATGTCTTATAACCATCTGCCCTTAAATATATCTCCAGTGCAGAAACTATATCTTTTTCATCATCACAAATTAAAATATGGTACATTTATAATCCCATGCCTTTCTGCTGCAACAAAATCCTTCTTTGCAGATAATATTTTATGTCCTTAATATTGTATGAAAATAAAGATTAAGTTTCAATATGGAAAAAGGTTAAGATTTGTTTAATTTTTACACCTGTTTTCTAAAAACACCAGGCTTATAAATTTCCTTTTACCCTGGAAATAATTTCTTCAAATGCCAGAGGGGTATAATCTGTCCTTTCAACAGATACACAGTAATGCTGGCTGCTGTATGTTTTAAAAACAGGTGAATTATGTACATGTCCAAAGATATTTGCATATGGCATATTTTTATTTACATATAATGGCTCATGTGATAAAATCCAAAAACTGTCCAGTATTACGGGAAGACCTGATACTTCCTTAAATCCTGCTTCCCTGTAATATATATTGGAATTGGTGTCATGGTTTCCTTTAATAAGAAACTTATCTCCATTCAGATGGCTTAGTACCGCTTTTTCATTGCCAGTTGCACCAAAATCCCCAAGTACATATACAATATCATTATATTTTACTGTATTATTCCACCTCATAACAATTTCCCTGTCCATTTCCTGCACAGTCTTAAATGGCCTGTTTTCATACAGGATTATATTTTCTTCTGAAAAATGTGTGTCCGCAATAAAATATAACATAATATCCCCCTCTCTCTGGGTATTCTGCATAATTTCTATACAAATTAAAAAAGCCGCTTATTATTATAAAGCGGCTTTTATATTTTTGCAATATTACCTGCATTTTTTATTATTATCATACTCCATCATTTTCTCCATAAACTCATCCAGGTTTACTGGCTTAATTAAATGTCCATCCATACCAGCTTCCCTGCATTTAGCAATATCATCTTTGAAAATATTACCAGTCATTGCAAATATCAGAACCTTTGAAGCATCTTCCCTGTCCAGTGAACGTATCTTTTTTGTTGCTTCTAGCCCGTTCATTACAGGCATTGTTACATCCATTAGTACTGCATCATAGAAATCCATTTCTGAGTTCATAAATATTTCAATTGCACTTCTGCCATTAAGTGCCATAGTTGTATATGCACCTCTCTGCTGCAAGAGCCCGCATATTACTTCTGCATTTATATCACTGTCATCAACAACCAGAATATTCCTGCCGTCAAAACTTGCTTTTAATTTGTTGTTTTCCTTTTTCTTAAATGAATTATCTATATCAAAAGTAACCATAACTTTCGCTGTTGTCCCTCCACCCTTTTTACTGTTAATTTTGATATCCCCGCCAATCATATCAGCAAACTGTTTAGTAATAGCCATTCCAAGGCCGTTTCCTGAATATTTAATAGTGCTGTCTGCATGTTCTTGCTTAAACGGCTCAAACATTTCACTAATAAATTCTTCTGACATGCCAATTCCAGTATCAGAAATAATAAAACAATATGTTACAGTATTGTTATCATATCTTACTTCTTCTACTTCAAACCTGATTTCTCCTCCGTCATGTGTGTATTTAACTGAGTTCCCAAATAAATTCACCAAAATCTGCTTCAAATGAAGTTCATCACCAAATACCCTTGTTACAGGTAGTCCTGGAAAACATGTAATAAAATTAATATCCCTGTTATATAAAAGGCCTGCAAAAATACTAGTACATCCACTGATAAATTCCTCAATATCAAATGATTTGTTTATTTTATGCAGGCAGCCATTGTTGTACTGTACCATATCAAGTACATTATTAGCAATTGACAGCAAATAACCTGAAGAACTTTTTATCTTTATAAGGCAGTCCTCAAGCTTTTCCCTGTCGCCAATATTTTCTAAGGCAATATCCGCCATCCCTATAATGCCGGTAACTGGCATACGTATATCATGTGAAAAGTACGCCAGAAACCTGCTTTTTGCATTAATTATTTCATCTGTTTTCATTTCTCATTCCCCCGTAAATTATCATTAGTTACACGTTGCTAAGTGCAGAATAAAATAAAAATGCAGGCACTATAGTATATACCGTAAACTGCCACCCTTTTTCAATTCAATTATCACTGTATAACATATAATGCCATACACTGTTTGTATATTATGACGGATTTTAGCCATATTTTCAAGATGTTATACACAAATGCCACAAAATAATGCATAAATGTTATTATTATATTGTAGTTAAATTTTCTCATGCAATAAAAAACAGCTATACTTTGCAAGCAGCAGGTACATTATAAAATCCTATGTAATAACCTTATTGCTTATAAAATAGCTGTCTTTTTTTTAATCAGTTAAAAACTTGCTTAATATACGTTTACATTCTTTAATATCTATTGGTTTAGTGATATGTGCATCCATTCCACATTCCATACAATGCCTTGCATCATCTGAAAATGCATCTGCTGTCATAGCAATAATAGGCAGCACATGGTCTTCACGCTCTAGCGCCCTTATAGCCTTTGTAGCATCATAACCATTCATTACAGGCATACGGATATCCATTAATATTGCAGAATAGTATCCTATTTCAGATTTCTCAAAAATATCAACACATTCTTTTCCGTTTACTGCTCTTTCAAGCTGCATATCAAATGCAGAAAGGATTTCATATGCTATTTCCCAGTTCAAGTCAATATCTTCAGCTAAAAGCACATGTTTACCACCAAATGACACTTCTTGTTCTTCATCTGCTGCCTGTACAAACGGTGTATCTCCAGCAACAGGGTCGTTATAATGTTTTAAATGGTGGTATAATGTTGATTTAAACAATGGTTTTGATATAAAACCTTCAATGTCATCTAATGATTCATCTGCTTCTTCTACATCATTCCAGTCATACGCTGATATAAGGAATACTGGTATTTTCTTGCCTACTCTTTTGCGTATCTCCCTTATTGTTTCAATACCATCCATATAAGGCATTTTCCAGTCCACAAGCACAATCCGGTAATCTTCATGGTTTTTATTGTGCTCTTCTATCATTTCCACTGCTTTGTTGCCATCAGTAGTCCATTCAGCATGTGCCCCAAGTTCTTCAAGATTTGCTACTGCACTATGGCACAGTCTTTCATCATCATCTACAACAAGTATATTCCAGTCTGGAAGATGCATATCCTTTTCTTTTACATCTGCTCTCTGCAAGTCAGCTATAATATGGAATGTACTTCCTTTGCCTGGTTCACTTTCAACCTCTATTGTACCTCCCATAATATCAACAATGCTTTTAGTAATTGCCATTCCAAGACCTGTTCCGGTAATTTTATGTACCTTGTCCGTATCTTCTCTTACAAATGAGTCAAAAATCTTTTCCTGGAATTCTTTTGTCATTCCAATACCATTGTCTTTTACCATAAAATGGGTTTTTATATAATCATCACCAAGTGATGACAGTTCCTGCCATACAAAAATATCTATCCTGCCCTCTTCATCAGTAAATTTTAACGCATTTGACAAAAGGTTTAAAAGTACCTGGTTAAGACGCACACTGTCACAACATACATCTTCTGCCATAACATCATTAATATATATGTCAAAATTCTGCCTTCTTGCTTTAATCTGTGGCTTTATAATATTTACAATATCATCCATAGTATCACGCAATGACATAGGTGCTATATTAAGTGTAAGTTTGCCGCTTTCAATTTTAGACATATCAAGTACATCATTAATAAGTCCAAGCAAATGCTTGCTGGACAACTTTATCTTCCTTAAACAGTCTTCCACCCTCATGCTGTCACCAATATTACGTACTGCAATTTCTGTCATTCCTACTATAGCATTCATAGGTGTACGTATATCATGGCTCATGCTTGCTAAAAACTCACTTTTTGCCATATTAGCATGGAGTGCTTCTTCCCTGGACCTGGCAAGCATATAAACCTGGCTACGCGTGAATTTGTAATACACAATAAATATACCTGTAAAAAGCAGTATAATAACAATAATTGATACAATTACAATCGTGTTCCTGCTTCCATCCAGTGATGTAATAACATTGCCAAAAAGATTATGTGGCATGACTGTTACAAGATACCAGTTAGAATTATCAGCAATTGATGAACAGTAAATATGCCTTAATTCCCCATCTGCAAGAAGAGTTACAGCATAATCCTCTTTCTTGGATATTGCTTCTTTTAATTCATTAATATAATCTTCTGAAGTTTTGCCGTTCCTGTCCTCAACAATAGATTTCAGACGTTCAAAGTAGCTGTCCCTGTATGCATCACCGCTTCTGATTATAAAATCCCCATTATAATCAACAAGATGTGTATTTGCATTAGTATCCTCTGTATTCCTGAACAGGATTTGTTCCAGGTTATCCATTGGAATTGCTGCAATAATTGCAACACTTTTACCTCCATCAGCCATTTTGTATTTTGCTGATTTTCCAAAAACAAATATCTTTTCATTATTTTTATCATAACCACTTGTTACAACATCGCCACTAGTTTCCAGGCTCTGGTTTAATGTTTTATCAGAAACTTCTATATCTTCCCCATAAATAGTTTCCATCCTGCCATCTTTTGTATAAAACCCAAGCCATTGAAAACCCCTGACTTCTGCGCTGACCCTTAACTCTTCCAAAATGCTGGCAGTTTCCATATCTGACCATGGAGGGGTTCTCTGGATTACACCTTCTACCTGGCCTATTCTTATATCAGTAATAGCATGGAATTTCTGCTGTATCTGCCCGTTTATCTCTGACATATAAATATCACTAATTTCATTTACCGAGTCCCTTGTCCTTAGTGACATAAAAACTGTAAGTACAGCAAATATAGCAATACAAACAATAACCATAACCGCAAAACTAAGCCTTAAAAAACGTATGATTTTTTTGTCCATTTTTATGCCCTTTCCCCCTTACCCCTCAAACAATATGCCTTTCAAAAACATTATTTTGTTAATGCCTTTCCATTATATTTGCAAATGCTTTCATGATTTTAGGGTTAAATGTGCCACATTCCCCGCCAAATATCATATCTTTTGCTTTCTCACTTGAAAATGCTGCTTTATATACCCTTGGTGATGTAAGCGCATCATATACATCTGCTACAGCCACTACCTGTGCCCAGATTGATATTTCATCACCTGCCAGCCCGTCAGGATATCCCTTGCCATCCCATCTTTCATGATGATGCCTGCATATATCATATCCATAACTATATACCTCCTGGTCCATAATGGCAGGTATGCTTGAAAGAAGTTCACAGCCTTTTACTGTATGCTGCTTCATAATCTCAAATTCTTCTTTTGTAAGCCTTCCAGGTTTATTGAGTATGCTGTCTGGTATAGCGATTTTACCAACATCATGTAATACCGCAGATGCAACAATTTTATCAATTTCTTCAGGAGGAAGATAATATTCTGGATACATATTACTTACTTCAGTCATAAGTTCCTCTGTTAATACGCAAATCCTCTTTACATGCTCACCAGATTCACAATCCCTGAATTCTATTGCTGTGGCAAGCACTTCAACTGTAGAATGCATAAGCTCGTTAAGGCGTTTTGTCTGCTCCTTTACTACACTTTCAAGCTTCCTTCTGTATTTATATAGTTCAATAATATTGCCAATCCTGCATTTTAAAAACTGTGCTATAAATGGCTTCATAATAACATCAACTGCACCAAGCCCGAAAGCTTCTAACAGTATTTCCTGGTCATCAGCAGCCGTAATTAAAAAAACTGGAATATTTTTAATTTTCCCATTTTTATTCATTGTTTTAAGTACATCTATGCCATTAACATCTGGCATAAGCAAATCTAAAAGCACAGCAGATACGTTCTTATTATTGTTAATAATTGAAACAGCCTCTGCCCCTCCAGAAGCCTCTATAATATTATAGCTTTCATCAAACATTTCTTTAAGAATAAGCCTGTTAATCTCGACATCATCAACAATAAGTACAGTTCCCCTGTTATCCATTTTGTCCTCCAATAAATTGTATTATTAATGCACCCATAAAAGCTGCTTTATTTTTAATGTCTTTCTATGCAATTTACTATATCTTCCTGGACAGGAAGCAGGCTTTTAAGTGCTTCCTTTGCCTGTTCTGGTTTTCCTTCCCTTAAAAACTGCACAATATCTGAATATCCATTATAGAGAGGGGTAATTGCAAGGTTGCCTGCCACCCCTTTTAATGCATGTGTCTTTTCTATAACGTCATTTATTTCATCATCACTAAAATCTGGTGAAACTGGATAATCATTAACCATGCCAGGAAATTTCTTAACCAGTTTTTCATATAATGAAGTCTTTCCAGCAAGGCTCTTTAATGCCTTGTCTGTATCTACGCCAAGTTCCTTTAATTCATCCAAAAAATCCATAAATACCTCCAGGTAATAATTTATATTTTAGTACATTAACCAATATTATTATTATAATCTAATAGTACATATTTTTCAATAGTGTTATGGGATAAAATGCCACAATCCCTTTTAGGATTGTGGCATATAATAAGAATATAACTGTCACATATTTTAAAAAATCCTTAACGGCGCAATGTAAACCTGCTCAAAATATCTTTCATCAGGGCAGCCTGGTTAGACATTTCTGTGCTTGTAGCAGCAAACTCTTCGCTTGTAGCAGAATTTGTCTGTACCACACATGAAATTTCATTAACCCCTCTTGTTACCTGTTCTATTGACTCAGCCTCTTCTGCAGTTGCCTGTGTAATTGAATGTACAGCTTCCAGTACATTATTAGATATTTCAACTGTTTTTGTAAGTGAGTCTGATACGCTCTTAACAATGCCACTTCCCTCATTAACTGTTAAGATTGAGTGTTCAATAAGGTTTTTAGTTGCCTTTGCTGCCTCATCTGATTTAGCAGCAAGCCCGCGCACTTCTTCTGCTACTACAGCAAATCCCTTGCCAACCTCGCCAGCACGGCTTGCTTCAACAGCAGCATTTAATGCAAGTATATTTGTCTGGAATGCAATATTTTCAATTGTTGCAATAATCTTACCAATCTCATTAGAAGAACTGGATATTTTCTCCATTGCCAGAACCATTTCACCCATAAGCCTGACACTTTCTTCAACCTGCCTGCCCGCAAGTTTTGACTGTGCACTCGCCTGTTCACTGTTGTGTGCATTATTTTTGGAATTATTAGAAATCTCTACTATAGTTGATGCAAGCTGTTCAACAGAACTTGCCTGTTCAGTAGACCCCTGCGCCAAAGACTGTGAACCATTTGAAACCTGCATTGCTTCACTGGCTACCTGTTCAGCACCCTGCATAATCTGCCCTATTGCATCACTTAAATTTCTATTAATAGCACGTATTGATTTCAATATATTGCCTAATGCCCCTACATATATATTTTCATCCTTTGTCTTAACATCAAAATTACCACTTGCCATCTCATCTAAAATATGGCACTCATCACTAATAAGCTCTGTCAGTACATGCTGGCTGGTTCTTAAAGCATCACACATCCCGCCCAGTTCACTGCGGCTTTTATATGTAACAGGAATATCCAGTTGTCCCATGCTAAAACCTTTAAGTGCAACACTAACCTGTTTTACTGGCTTTGTAATGCTGGCAATCAGCCTTAATGCTATAAATATTACAAAAAGTGCTGCTACAGCAGCTGCTATAATCATTACTGTTTCTGCAAGCTGGCTGGTTTCCTGCTGTTTTGCAATAATCCTGTTCTGTTCCTTCAATAAATTAGCAGAAATAGATTTAGCAATGCCAATCATATTATTTAATTTTGGTGTACATTCACTTTTAATAATCCTTATAGCTTCTTTCTGGTTTCCTGAATTAACTGCATTTAAAATATCTGGTACTTCATTATACCATTCCTGCATAGCATTAGTGTACTCTTCCAGGCCTTTATCTTTTAATGGATAAATTGCTATAAGCTGTTTTGTAACTGTTTCAAGTTCTGCAATGTTTTCATCAATAGTTGCCTGTGTAGTTTCGTTTTGAGGGTCTGAAGGTTCTAATGCCATATCCCTTACATTGCGGGCAGCGATATTTGTGTAAATACGGCATTGTAAAATCAATTCATTGGCTTTGACCTGGCTGTTAATAATACTGCTATATGTAGTACTTTGGTAGTCTATTATAAGCAGCATTAAAATAATTATGGCAACGGAAATAATAATTGTAATTCCAAATCCCAGAGCCAGGCTCACCCTTACTTTCAAATTTTTAAACATAGGTCTTCCTCCTGTTGGTTTTATTTTTCTTAAAGTATAATAATACAATTAAATCATATTTTTTTCAATGGATATATAAAATAATTTTATAGTAATTATATGGAAGACATATGCAATAATTCGCAATATATATTAT
>CAJTRU010000044.1:28364-28847 GCA_910579085.1 uncultured Lachnospiraceae bacterium
TAATAAAGTAGTATAATTAAACAGAAAAAATATATTTTGCCAATACAGGAGGACAAAAAATGACTATAAACCATATTGCTTTATATGTGGAAGATTTAGAAGGTGAAAAGGATTTCTTTGAAACTTATTTTGGAGGAAAAGCAGGTGATAAATACCATAATAATAAAACAGGGTTTACTTCCTATTTTTTATCATTTGAAAATGGAGCAAGACTCGAAATTATGAATATACCCGAATTAAAAAAACGTGAAAATAAACTAAATCTGACAGGCTATGTACACATTGCTTTTAATACAGGTTCAAAAGAAAATGTCAATTCATTAACAGAAAGGCTGAGAACAGATGGTTTTACAATTACTAGTGAACCAAGAACAACAGGTGACGGATATTATGAAAGTGTTATAAAAGATAAAGAAGGAAACCTTATAGAAATCACAATTTAAAAATATATATAAATCCAAAAAATATAATACTATATATACA
>CAJTRU010000045.1:0-4694 GCA_910579085.1 uncultured Lachnospiraceae bacterium
ATATAGGATGGTATATAGCAGTAGTAATATAATATTAGAGATTTTATTACTATTGTATTTATAAAAAGTCTTAATAAAAACTATATTAGATTATATAAGGCTGTGTTATATCCACTTTTAAATAAGTATTTAAGAAAAGTATTACTTATTTGTATGAGTATGGATAAAAATATAAAGGGAGGAGGATTAATTAGAGCATAGAAGAAATAAAAAATAGTATTTTAATAATTTAATTATAATCAGGAGGTATATTTATGAGAAACAAAAGAAATTATTTGATAGCATTATCTTTAGCTTGTATAATTGGGACTTCTATAAGTAGCAATGCAATAAATGCAAAAGCAGAAGTTGATGGCGACCTTTCTATTGAAGAGGGAGGAAAAGAATATATTTTAACTGAAGAAGATGCATTGTTAGACCAGGAAAAATTAGAAGAAGATGTTACAGTTCCTTTTGCAACAGGTGATTTTAATATTAATTTTAATATGAATTGTACTTTGCAAAAAAATGGATATTATTGTGGACCGGCTACTGTTAAAAATGTTTTGCAATATATAAATAGTGCATCTGAAACACAAAATTTTTATGCGGGTAAACTTGGTACAACATCTGATGGTACAGATATGACGAAAATTCCAGCTGTTCTTAATAAATATCAGAGCAGATGTGAATATGTATATAAAGAATTTAGTGATTTATCTACATGGAAATCCAGAGTAGAAAAAGATACAAAAAAATATGTACCAGTTGTCCTAGATATAAAGTCCGATACGGATAACTGGCGCTATAGTACAAGTGGCCATTTTTTATGTACAGGTGGATATATTTATAATGAAAATGATACAGATTATGTATTTATATGTGACCCTCATCCAACACATGGAGGGGTATATAAGGTAAGTGCAAAGAAAGCCTATACTGTAAACAGGGCACATTTCCGTAGTGCTATGATTTGGTAAATAATTAGTAAATTATTATAATTTGGGTTATCTGGTACTAATCAAAGTGACATAGTGCCAGATAATTTATTGTTTTATTTTATGTTGCTTGTTATTATTAATGAGGGGAGATTAATAATGAAAAAATTTTTTCTTATATTGTTATGTACGTTTTTGTTGTCTGCATGTGGAAACAACCAGACAATATCTAAAGATAAAGAAAGTAATAATATAAATAATGAATATCCAGAAAGAAAAGACAAAAAAGAGAAAAATATAAAAGAAAAGAATATAATTACACCAGATATATCATTTAAAGTTAATAAAAAATACAGGGATAGTATTTCATTAAAGGCTGTGGAAGATGGAAATTATTATTTTTCATATAATACGGATTCTGAATGGTGTTATGCAAAATATTGTAATGGAAAAATGTCTGATATATATTCATTAGATAATAAGTACGATATATTTTATAATAAGATAATAAACCAGAATATAATATTAGGATGTTTTTTAAATAATAAAGTTAAAATTATTAAAATAAATATGCAGGGAAAAGAGGAAACAATAGCAGAAATTAATATGTCTACATTTCCAGTAATTGAAGATGCCGGGAACTCATTAGTATGGTGTGAGGTAGAGGAGCTGGAAGATAATATGAAAAAAGAAACAGTGATGATATACAATATTGACACAGGAAAAACAGAAGATACAGGTATAAAATGTGAATATATAAAAAATAATTATTATTATACTGGTGATGTAGTTATGGCTATAGGAGGATGGCAGAATGGTTTTTGCTATACCAGGACAAAATTTAATAATGAAGCTATATATGAGGATTTATCGGGTAAAACAGAAATTTATTATTATTCATTTAAAGATAAGAAATCAGAAAAATTAACAGATTACCAGTATAAACCAGCTTATATATGTGGTTCAGAAGAAACAGTTATTGTATCTGATTATATTGTACAGGGACTTGAAGATACAGGAAAGGTACTATATACTACAGAAAAGGGATATGAAACTAAATTACTAAATGGAGTAAATGCAGCTGAAAATATATATAATAGTTATAGTTTTAAAAATAATAATTATATTGCTGCTAATGATGAGTATTTCTGGATTTTTAACATTAAAGAACAGACTTTCCAAAAATATAAATATAACCATACTTATGAAGGAGATTTTGGCAAGAAAGGCTGGAAACCATGTAACCATGCGGTAAGCAGAATTATAAAATCTGGAGATAAATGTTATTATTCTGTATATAATAATCCTT
The DNA here is from genome assembly GCA_910579085.1 of uncultured Lachnospiraceae bacterium. GTDB lineage: Bacteria > Bacillota > Clostridia > Lachnospirales > Lachnospiraceae > Butyribacter. The sequence goes on from CAJTRU010000045.1 coordinate 2,227, forward strand.
TAATTGAAATTTACCAGATTAATATAGAAAATACAGATACTAAAAAAATATGGAAGTAACGGATAAGAAAACACCCCTTAAAGATTTAAGGGGTGTTTTCCTGTTTCTGCATTGTATTATAAGCAGCCTGTTCCTTTGCAAGCTCAAGAAAAAGGTGCAACACCGTCCATCCAGAATTAGAAGGGGTAAGTATTGCTTTATAAGTAACATTAATATTTTTATTGTTACGTAGTTTGAAAAGGATTTTATCAAGTTTTTTGCCACTAATACCACAAAACAGTATCAGGCTTTCATCAGGTACTTTCCCAGTAAAAGGGTTTGAATAGATAATATCTGTTTTGCCATTTGCGATATTCTGTAAAGTATCATTGTATTGCCGGGAGTCTGTTTCAATTACCTGTAAATGCATTGGTGCAAAAAGTTTTTTAATTTCCTCCACACAGGATGTGTTAAAAAGAATTACTTTTTCCATATATAAAATATAACCTCTTTCTTATATTATTCTACAAGAGTCCATTTTGGTTCAAGCCATTTGTTATATTTAAATGACCATAACCTTTTATGTAATTTGCCATTAATTACTTTGTATTTATATCCTGTTTCCTCTGTATAAGGCTGTATGCCTGGAACTTCTGATGCCAAAACTTTTGTAGTAAAAGTACAATATGGAGGAATAATGGATGGTACAACAGATAAATTTAAAAATAATGCTGTTAAAAATAATTTTTTCTTCATTTTAAATGCCTTTCTTTAAGTGCTTCTTTTTTATTTTCATATATTTTTATACCATCAAGATAAGGTAAATTCCCAGGGGTTATTCCGCCATGAAATTTTCCAGGATAACTATAAAGGTCATATCCATTATCTGTTTTAATAATAAAAAATTCATCAATATCTTTACCAGCTATACTTGTATCTGCTTCCCCACTTTCCATATTCTCTGGTGATGGTTCACTAAATGGCTGTGGTACATAAGAATAAGACAGAAAAAATAATGCAATAATTAATGGAATAATTATTATATCCAGTTTTTTTCTATTCTGGTATTTATTTTCTGCAATCATTCTAAAACGTTGTAAAAGATTTTTGCCATCATCTTTTTCCAGCATACTGCATAAGCATGAAGGAGCTGTACTTTTGTTTTTTGTATTTCCAGCAACTTTAGCTATTGCCTGTAAATATTCTTTTTTCTGTTTGTGGTTTAAGCTTAAACATACAGCCCTGTCCGATTGTAGTTCCATTGCATGTGATAATTCTGACGACAGCTTTTTAAATAAAGGATTCCACCAGAATATTGTACATATAAGTTCCATAATTAATTTAATAAACTGGTGCTTATATCTATAATGTGATATTTCATGCATAAATATACTAAGCAGTTCACTATCATTAAAATTTATATCAGGTAAAATTATAACTGGATGTGATATACCTATAATAGAAGGAGAATTTACATAAGTATGGACTATTATTTTAATGCCAGGTATATTATTATGTATATCTGCCTTTTCAAATATATTATATAAATGCTGGTCTTCTGTAGCTGGCATAATATCAAGTGCATGTTTAAAATGCAGATATTCTTTAATATGCCTGTAAATAATGAATGTTGCAGGCAGAATCCATATAAAAATAATAATTAATCCTGGTGTTATTGTTAGATAACGGAACTGGATTAATGGCATACAAAAAAATCCTGCTATTTCTGGTAAAATTTTATCAAAATTCAAAGCTTTTGTATATGGCATTTCTATTGGAAGGAGTATTCTGGTTATACATGTTATAAGTAAAACAAATAAAGTGTATATTGAGCAATGCTTTATAAAAAAACTGTTTTTCCTTAAAACAGAAATGCAAGTTATAAAAATTCCCACCCATAATAGAGCAATACATACAGCATATATGGAGAAAGGTGTATATTCTTCAACAAATATATTACTATTATATTTAACCATTCCCATACTCCTTTATAATATCTTGCAAGGCATTAATAATATCGTCGTTTTTAATGTTTTCATTACCTAACAGGGAAGATACCATAGAAGAACAGATTTCTCGGCTGTCCCCGTCTGGCTGGAAATATCTGGTAAACTGCATTGTTGCGTATTCATTAGCAGATATTACAGGACGGAAAAGCCTTCCATATGATTTGCCAAGCTTTGTTATACTGTCAACTTTTACAGCACCTTTTCCTTCAAGGCTGCGTAATATGCCTTGTATAGAGGATGCCGGCCATGTTCTTCCAGGAATTCTGTCTGCTATTTCAGAAGCACTTAAGGCATCCTTGGTACTCCATAATACTTTCATTGTTTCCTCTTCTTTGGGAGGTAAGTAAAAGAAATCCGGGGTTGTTTTATCTTTTTTTGACATATCTGTTTTCCTGCTTTCTTATATAATATTTTGTTATTAATAATTTGCTTTATTTCTGTTTGGAATTATCCAAGATGAAAAATAGTAAAATAAATAAA
>CAJTRU010000045.1:4704-7185 GCA_910579085.1 uncultured Lachnospiraceae bacterium
GATATTGACAGATAGAAAAAATAAACACATAATAATAAAAAGATTTTTAAAAATAAAATCTTTTATATTCTTATCTATGATATATCGGCTACTCATCAGGGTACATTTCTGGGACAGTTGGAATGGACTGTTCAGGGTATGTTTCGGTTGCATTTGACTTTCCATATAAACATGGTACATCTACTTTGTCAAATTGCTTTTCTGAACGAAAGAATTATGATAATGTAGCTGCATATGATATACTTAATAAAGTAAATGACCACGTTATAATTGTTGTGAAAGTATATAGTAGTGGTGGTAAAAAATATGTTGATACATATGAAGAAAATAAAACAGCGGGTAAAGTTGAAAAGAAAACAGGAAGAAATTACCAATCATTATTAAACAATGGATATAAACCCATGAAATACAAGTACTTACAATAAAAATTTGTCATTGTAAAATAGGTTTTTGATTACAAATACAACAATACGGAAACAGTTTTAATTTTATACTAATTGAAGCTGTTTCCGTATAATCTATAATATGAAATGGTTATAAATTTTGTAAATAAATATTATTTAAAAATGTAGAAATATAATAATTAAAAGATGGTTACAGGATAGCAAAAAACGTAACTTTTCATTATTATTTGTGCCATAAGTTGAAAGGCGTGGTGGAGGAGTATATATGAAAAAAAAGATAATTTGTGTAATTATAATATTGTTAATAACACCAGTAATATGTTTTAGCCTAATAAAGGCATATAATAATAAAATAAATAATCATGATAATACAGATTTGCATAATAAAGAAGCAAAAAGCAGCAGCTTTATTAATGAAGAAAACAAGTTAATTTATTCATTTCCAGTTAATAAAGAAAATTCAGCAGGTTATGAGCCTGCAAAAGAGCATGAGGAAATCAGGCCCGATGCTTTTTGTATTTCTGGGAATAATTTATTTATTGATGATACAGTAAATAGCCGTATTATAGTATATGATAATGGCGTTTACAAAAAGAAAATTGAACTACAGAATAATATGGATGCAATATTAATGTTTTATGATTATACAAATGACAGGCTGAAAATAGTTTATGAAGATTTATACAGGGAAGATGGGACGGATTTATATTTATATATGACATCTGTTTGTGTTTCAGAAGATAATAAAGCAGAAAAAGGAAAGAAAATATGTAAAAATAATAAAATACCTATAAACTATTGTTTTGACATGGATGGAAATTTAATAACAGAATATCTGGGAGAACCTGCCAGTCTTGCTTATATTGATGAAATGCAGATAAACAGGGATGTACTAACATTAGGGGATAGTATAAGCTATGATTTATGTACTACTTATGAAAATAAACAGGGTGGAGGTATTGTTACTGAATATATATTAAAGAATGATTTAGAAAATGCTGGAATATATGCAGTTCCAGAAAACCATAAAGATGCATTGGGCAGAGGAAATATCCAGGTTACAAAAGAGGGAAAAATATACCAGATGGTAGTGGATTTAACTGGCATCAGGATATACCAGTTGTGTGAAAGGACAGATGGCATGGCAGAGCATAACAAACTTGTCAGGACTGTCGGAAATATTAATGAAGATTACAAGGAAAATACAAAAAATAATAAAAACAAGTTAATTTATTCATTTCCACATAATGAAGAAAATACAGAAACCAGACCAGATGCTTTTTGTATTTCTGGAAATTCTTTATTTATTGATGATAATCTGAATGGCAGGATTATAGTTTATGATAATGGCATTTATAAAAAAGAGATTAAATTGCAATCTGGCATGGATGTAAAACTATTGTATTATGATTCCCAAAATGACAATTTAAAAATGGTTTATGAAGATTTATCAAGGCAAGATGACAGGGATTTATATTTATATATGGCATCTGTCCATGTTTCAAAAGATAGTAAAGCAAAAAAAGGTGATATTATTTGTAAAAACAATGAAATGCCATTATTTTACTGCTTTGACGTAGATGGAAATTTAGTTACACAATATCCAAAAGAGCCTGGTACTCTTTCTTATATTGATGAATGGGCAGTAAACAGGGATGTATTGTTATCAGGTGATGGAATAAGTTATGAATTATGTACAACTTGTGCAGGTATTCCTGGAAAGGATGCTGGCAAATATGTTATCAGGGAGTATATATTAAAAGATGGAGTGAAAGATGGATGTGTATATGCAATACCAGAAAAACATGAAGATATCCTTGGAAGAGAGAATATCCAGGTTACAAAAGAAGGCAGCATATACCAGATGACAGTAGATTCAACTGGTATAAAAATATACCAGTTACATGAAGTGGCCTGTGATAATAGAAACCAGGCAGCGGAAAATGCACTTGAAAGGATATCTGGAAAAATCAATTAAAATTATTAATAAATATATTTACAAATCAGTATAAAAAATTTATTATATATAAAACAATTTTTTACAATAAAAACCAGTATAATGCCAACAGCCATGGCA
>CAJTRU010000045.1:7195-26563 GCA_910579085.1 uncultured Lachnospiraceae bacterium
AAACATTTTATAATATAAATATGTAGAATAAAAATGATATATTGCAGTTATTTAATAATAAAGCATACTATATATTTTACTGCATTATATAAAATTATGGCAAAGTTTTTTAGAAATTGCTATAAGATTAAATGGTAAATGCTTTAAAAGTATCTGTCATTTAGAAAAATCCATGTATAAGGAGGAGAGAGGGTAAATATAAGATTATATTATTTTTATATTTTATACAGTCATTTATATTAATAACTAATAGGGAGGAAAGATTATTATGAAAAGAAAATTAAAAAAAATTGTTCCATTTTGTATTGCGCTGAATATATTTCTTATGCCTTGCCAGGATGTTTATGCAGGTAGTGTTCTGGCAGATACCCAGGAGAGTTCCGGGCAAATAAAGGTTGGGAATAATTCTGTTGTTTTGACAGATGATGAAACAGCATATATTTCTGTATGTACAAGAGATATTATATTAAAGAGATTTGAAGATAAGTTTGTCTTTGATAATTTTAGTGCTGATTTTGAAGAAGGTAATAGTGATTATGTGAATTTTGATATAGTTGCTGATATGACATATATAGAAAATCCATACAATACTAATTATGTGAATGGAATGAAAGAGGCAATAGCAGAAATAGAAGATGAAGATTATAAGGCAATAGCAGAACAGATAAAGAATGACTATATTGAAATACAGATGAAAAGCTATTTGGTGCCTGAAAGAACAGGTTTCCGTTATCAGATTAAAATGCCAGATGTTGTAGAAACAAAAGAAGATTTGGATAAGTGTATTTTATATTCAAGAACAGAGATAGGCTTTGGAAATGACCTTGTCAGTCCTATATGCAGTCTTGGCAGTATAAGTAATATGACTTCTGAAGAAGTAAAAAAGTTATTTGATAGTGCGCCAACAAGAGAAGAAGGACGGGAAAGCATTTTTGATGAACTGGAAGAGCTAAACCAGACAAAATTGTTTGCTGCTGGAACAATTAATTATAACTGTAGTTCTGCTGTAACTTATGCAAAAAACCATGCTAAAGATGAGCCTGAGTTTTCAATAAAAAATGGTCAAAGCGATTGCGCAAATTTTGTTTCTGCATGTATACATAAGGGTGGAATACCATATGACAAAGCTGGAAAATGGTATTCTTCAAGTTATAAGAATATTGGTTATCCTGGTGATAACTGGATGAGAACAGGCTATAATGGTAATGGTGGTGTTAAAACTTATCTAGTAGACAAAAAGGGATATTTTAAGAAAGTAAAAAAGAGCAATGTAAAACCGGGCGGATTTTTATTTTGGAATGATAAAAGCCATGTAGCTTTAGTAGTATCAAATTCAGGTGGTACTTTGAAATATTCACAACATTCTAATGAAAAACAAGATAAAGCCATTTGGTCATATGATGAGAAACAAAGCATTACATGCTATAATCCTGATTCTAATACTATCAATGTGGAATGATAAAGCCCGTTTTTGTTTATAACCAATATATTATTAACAACACAAATAATAGCCATAAAACTGGAAATAGCAGTTTTATGGCTGCTTTTCTAGTAAATTATCCAACAATGGAGGATTATTATGAAATTTTTATATTCTTTGTGCAAATGTGTAATTGTTTTTTTATTTTGTATAAATATATGTGCAGGCTGTAATAGTAATAAAACAGAGATTATACAAAGCAAACCCCAGGAAACAGATGTTCCGGGAAAGAGAATAAAATTTAATGCAGACGGTATTTCTATTATTAATAAAAGTAATTCATTAGATGACACAGATGTAGAAAAATTTTCAAGGGAAATAAGAGGTTTGTTTTATAAAAACTGGGGAGAAGCTAATAAAATAGAAAATTATAAAATGAAATTTTATAATGAAAGGGAAGAGGATAAAAAGGTAAAAGTGGATGTACGTGTATGGTGTGACTGGACTAATATACAAAAACCAGAAGAAAGACCATTTATTATTGGCATGAAACAGGAATTAAAAAAATTAAAGGGTAAAAAATTAAAAAAAATAGGGAAAAAAATAATACATGGATTTAATTTGGAATATAGTAGTTTTTATATGGTTAAAGATGAATATAATAAAGATTTGGAGATACATTTTAACACAAATAACTTCGGTGATGATTATGAAATTTTATGTTATAAGGATGGAAATGAAAATGAGTTATTTCCATTTGATAAATACAAGGAAAGTGATAAAGAAATGATTGAAAAAGGAAGAAAAGTTTTCAGACAGTATTTACAGGATGAATTACAATATAAAGAATAATAACTGGATAGAATAATATGGTGGGTAAATAAAAAATGCGTGAAAAACCAGTCAGAAATTGATAATAATATGCCAATAAGGGTAATGGGGTATGATTACAGTTCATATAGAAGCAAGATTGATGCGGGCAGGAACAAGTTAATGCCAAAGATGGAAGTATATATTATAAGGAATTATCTGTCCAGTATCACATAAAAGAGTTTTATTATAATGCTGGGGCATGTTATGGATATGTCTCTGCTATAGAGAAAGGGCAGTAGTAATTATTGCATGGGCTTTATTATATAACTGGCAGGCATAAAAATGCTATATTTTAATATTTTTTAAGAATATGCAAAATAAATATTTGATTTTTGGCTGGTTTGTGTTATAATCGTGTAGCTGATAAGAATAAAAGAGATGTTTGTAAAAGACCGTTTTTGGAAATCTGTTCAGGAAGACGGTCTTTATTTCCGCAAAGTGTCAACACATTTTAGTGTTTTAGAAAGGAATTTTTTTATATTATGAATTTTGAAGAATTATGTTTAGACCCAAGAATATTTAAAGCAGTAACGGAGATGGGATTTGAGCAGGCAAGCCCTATCCAGGCACAGGCAATTCCGGTTGCTGTTGATGGTAAAGATATGATAGGGCAGGCACAGACTGGTACTGGTAAAACTGCTGCATTTGGAATACCCCTTTTGCAGAGAGTTGACCCGCACAATAAAAAGCTCCAGGCAGTTGTATTATGCCCGACAAGGGAGCTTGCTATCCAGTGTGCTGATGAAATACGCAAGTTTGCGAAATTTATGCATGGAATAAAAATACTGCCTATTTACGGGGGACAGGATATTTCTAAACAGATACGTTCCCTTAAGGGGGGTACACAGGTTATAATTGGTACTCCTGGAAGGGTTATAGACCATATTAACCGCCATACACTTAAAATGCAGAATGTAAGCATGGTTGTACTTGATGAGGCTGATGAAATGCTTAATATGGGCTTCCGTGAGGATATTGAAACAATCCTTGAAAATATGCCAGAAGAACACCAGACACTGCTGTTCTCTGCAACAATGCCAAAGCCTATTATGGAGATTGCAGGAAATTACCTTAATAACCCTGAAATTATTAAGGTGGTAAAGAAAGAACTGACTGTTCCTATGATTGAGCAGTATTATTATGAAGTGAATCCACGTAAAAAAAGTGAAGTGCTTTCAAGGCTTATTGATATGTATGACCCAGAGCTTTCCCTTGTATTTTGTAATACAAAGCGCAAGGTAGATGAACTTGTTGAGGATTTAAAGGGCAGAGGTTATTTTGCAGCAGGTCTTCATGGGGATTTAAAGCAGTCACAGCGTGACAGGGTAATGGGTGGTTTCCGTAACGGGCGTACTGATATACTTGTAGCTACAGATGTCGCTGCAAGGGGAATTGATATTGATGATGTGGAGGCAGTTTTTAACTATGATGTCCCACAGGATGATGAATACTATGTACACAGGATAGGAAGGACAGGGCGTGCAGGAAGGACAGGGCGTGCGTTTACGCTTGTTGTCGGGCGTGAAATATATAAGCTTAAAGATATACAGAGATATTGCAAGACTAAGATTAAGCGCCAGCCAATCCCGTCTGTAAATGATATTACAGAGATTAAGGCAGACAAGATTTTAGAGAAGGCTTCTGGGATAATTGAAAATGAAAACCTTGGAAAGATGGTTGATATTTTAGAAGAACATCTTGACGAGCGTGATTATTCATCACTTGAAATGGCAGCAGCGCTTCTTATGATGCAGATGGGTGAAGGTGAATTTATATCTGAAGATATGAAGACAGAAGACTTTGGTGACACTGGTGCAGAACCGGGCATGGTACGCCTGTTTATTAATATTGGTAAGAAACAGAAGGTGCGTATAGGCGATATACTTGGTGCAGTTGCAGGTGAGTCCGGTATGGAAGGAAAACTTGTCGGAGCTATTGATATGTATGATAAATATACATTTGTGGAAGTTCCAAGGGAATATGCCTCAGATGTTATAGATGCAATGAAAAATGCAAAAATTAAAGGCAAATCTGTTAACGTAGAGCCAGCAAATAAAAAGGACTAGAGCTTTATCTGGCATGGGAATTATATTATAACCTGCATGTTATTTTTAAGTGCAGGCAGCAGAGTAAACTTCTGCTTTAATACATAAATAAATTATACATTTTTCAATAGTAATAATTTAGCAGGAAATCTGTAAAAGGTTTTCTGCTTTTTGTTTTATAATTATATTTTTATGATTGACAGTTTTTGGATGGTATGGTATTATGAAACTACTACAGTAGTGTGAAGGGAGGTGGATTAAGTGGATATTAAATTATTTGACTCAGAGTTAAAAGTAATGGATGTACTCTGGCGTGAAGGGGATACTACTGCAAAGCATATTTCAGATGTACTGAAAGAAGAGACAGGATGGAATATGAACACAACTTATACACTTATAAAAAGGTGTATAAAGAAAGGGGCAATTGAGCGTTATGAACCAAAGTTTATGTGCCATGCCTTAATTCCAAAGGAAGAAGTGCAGGAAGCAGAAACTAATGAACTGATAAATAAGATTTATGATGGTTCAGCAGATAAATTATTTACAGCGCTGCTAGGCAGGAAAAAACTTTCAGCAGAACAGATTGATAATTTAAAGAAAATTGTTGGAAACATAAGTGATGTTTAATAGCTGCCGCCAAAATGAAAAGAAAGGAAAAACTACAGATATATATAATCTGTAGAATGGTATAAAAATGAATTTGATAGAGATGGGATTTCAGGCTTCCCTTATTATCATTGTAGTTATTATATGCCGTTCCATTTTTATAAACAGGCTGCCTAAAAAAGTATTTCTGGTTCTTTGGTTTGTTGTATTAATACGCCTGTTAGTGCCATATTCATTTCCATCCATAGCCAGTATTTATTCTTTGGCAGGGCAGAACAAATTTATAATGGATAAGGCAGAAAGCCTGGTAAACCAGGACAGCAGAAAACAGGAACAAGAAAAAAATACAGCCGCCATTAAAGACAATATAATTAAAAAACAGATAGAAAATATTGCAGGAACAGACAGTTCTTTTATATGGAGATTTGTCTGGATTGCTGGAATTATAGTTTGTGCAGCAGTGTTTATAATGGCATATATTTTGTGTTATAAAAGATTTTGCATTTCCCTGCCAGTTAATAATCCAGTGGCGGAAGAATGGTTAAAATCCCATAAATGTGCCAGAAAGATTTCTATACGGCAGTCATGTATGGTCAAATCGCCACTATCATATGGAATATTGCATCCTGTAATATTAATGCCAGAAACAACTAGCTGGGAAAATACAGAACATATACAATATATATTAGAGCATGAGTTTGTCCATATAAAAAGATTTGATGCAGCAGCTAAATTATTTTTAATTATTGCTGTAAGCCTGCACTGGTTTAACCCGCTTGTATGGGCAATGTATATACTTTTAAACAGGGATATTGAACTGGCATGTGATGAAACTGTTATAAAGCATTTTGGCGAAAAATCTAAAAAGGGCTATGCAATGCTGCTTATTAATATGGAAGAAGAAAAACACAGTACAATTCCATTGGGAAGTAATTTTAACAGAAATGCAGCAGAAGAGAGAATTACAGCTATTATGAAAACAAAAAAGACTTCCAGGGCGTCATATATAATGGCTGTTTTATTAGTTGCCAGTGTAATTTCTGTTTTTGCTACTTCAGCATCAGGCACAGGCAGGGAGCAGAAAGTTTTATCAATTAAAAATACAGATGAAGAAAAGAATATAAATACCAAAAAAGAAACAGATATAAAAGAAACAGAAAAGCCAGATAAAACACAAGATAACTGGGTTTCTGGGACATATAACAATATTGTTGGGGAAATTGCCGCCAAAATTGCAGAAAAAGGTGATTATGAGGCACTTATTGAAATTGCTCCATTTGTTAAACAGGAAGATTTAGATAAAATTGTAAAACAGATAACAGAGAAAGGTGATTATGAAGTAATAAACAATATAATTCCATTTATAAGTGAAAATGCAATACAGGAAATTCAAAAATAAATAAAAAGGGGAAAGGGGTATTTTTATGATTAAAACTAAATTATTTAAAACATTTTGTGTAATACTAGTATCTGGTGCTATTTGTATTATACCAGTCAATGTAATGGAGGCATCAAGGACACCTGGTATTGCAGAAAGTACCAGCACAGTCCAGAATGTGGATACTGGAACAGTCCAGAAAATGAAGAAAAAGGTTACTGGAAACAATACTGCTTCTGTTAAAAAGAAACAAAATGGCATAATAGTGGACACAAGCTTATCTGCTGATGACCAGCAAAAGCTTTTTAAGCAGTATAAAGAATATGAAATTGAAAACAAGGACGGGGTTTTATATTATAATAAGAAACCAGTACGTTGTTTTGCTGATATTTATGGAGTAGTAAGTTATAATAACAATGGTGGCAAAACAATAAACTCTAAAAGCATTTATTCATATTTTAATGAAAATGGAAGCGTAGATGTATGTATAAAGCGTGAAGACATTAAAACTGGTGAAGAATGGTCATTTGGAAAGATTATTAACTGGTCATTATCATTAGAAGATGTGGCTTTTGCAATGCCAGAAAAAGTTATAAATAAACTTTTGGCAGAAAGTATTAAAAAAGGTAATTATGATGATTTAGAAATTCTTACTATATATGCAAATGAGGATAGTATAAACAGTGCTGCAAACCAGATAATGGCAAAAGGTGATTATAAAATGCTTGAAGTATTTGCATGGAATATAACACCATCTGCATTAGGCAATATTGCAGTACAGCTTATAGAAAAAGAGCAGTATGATGTATTAACTAATATTATTGTCTTTTTAGAAAGAAGGGATTTAGAAAAAGTTGCAGAAATTCTTTACAGCAAAAAGGAATATAATGTTTTTTCTGGTATATCATGGGCTTTAGATAAAAATACTATAGATAAATATGCAAAGCAATTTGCAGATAAAGGTGAATTTGAAGCGCTTTACAATACTGCATGGAATGTAAGCACAAGTACAATAGGGGAAATTGCAAACCAGCTTGTAGAAAAAAAACAATATGACGCATTGCAAAATATAATTTGTTTTGTAGATAAAAAAGATGTAGATAATATAGCCAGGAAATTTTATGAGCAGGGGAATTTTGCAGAAATTGGCAGTATAGCATGGAATATAAGCAGGGAAGTACTTGAAGAGCTTGCAAAGTCCATGACAAATAATGGCCAATATGATGAACTTATGTATATAGTTCCATTTCTTGCCAAATAGGATAACAGCCTGGCAGGTTTCATAGGTTATTAAGAATTATCTGGTATTAAAATATGCCTTTGGATTTATATATATTTGTTAATGCTGTTTTGTTTTATTACTTTAGTTCCAAGCAGGGTAATAGCCTGCCCAGGACATTTGTTAATGCACCTGTAACACATTGTGCACTTGTTACCAGCAACAACAACTCCTTTATTAAATGAAATGTTTTCCATAGGGCATATTTTTGTACACAATCCACAGCCAGTACATTTCTGGCTGTGGATTTTAAGTTTGTCTGAATATTTCTTTGTTTTATTATAAAAATAAAGCCGCTGTCCAAATAGTCCAGCCATGTGGCATAAAATTCCAAGCCCTTCCTTTGGAGGCCTGCCACATTTAATATTCTGGACAGCCTTTTGTATTTTCAAGTCTGCCTTTTGTACTATTATTTTATTTTTCTTATATGTACGTTTTAAAGCCTTTTCATCACATATACTGTCAGGCATTTTAATGTGTAAGCCACCATATATAACAGCACCATATTTTTTAAGCAGGCGTGCAAGTATACCAGCCCCGTCACCACTGAAAAGTGCCATTGTTGCAATTATAAAGATTTTTTTATTATGCCATATATCCTTGTGGCTAATTATATAATCATAAAGAATTTTAGGTATATTGCTAAACTGTACAGGGTAACAAATCACGATTTCCCTGTTTTCTTTTATTTTCCCTGCTGTTTCTTCCTGCTCAATAGAATATACATTATTGCTGCCATTATACCTTTTTAAAAAATTCCTGGCACAATATTCTGAATTTCCCGTACCGCTAAAATATATTACCACCATTCTGCCTGCCTCCTGTATAACTGGTTTGAGTTTAATCCTGTATAATTTTATTAAGTTCTTCTTTTCCATTCTGGTATGATGAATTAATTTCATTATATATATTATTATAAAAATCTATTGCTGCTTTTTGTCTTTCCCTGGCAATTTCCGCTGCTCTTTTTGTGTAAAACTTAGAGTATAAATTTTCAAGTTTGTATTTGTATTCCTGGAAAAAGGAAGGTGTTTTGTCGTTTTCACCAGATGAAACAGTACCATCAGGCAGTACAGAATATATTGGTTCAGAAACAATTCCCTTATACACGAGTGTCCTTGCAATTCCTATTGCCCCTGCTACATCAAGTTTATCTGCATCAAATAAAATCTTAGCTTCAATACTTACAGGCGGGTTATTGCTTCTGAACCTGTGTGTCTGTATACAATGTTTTACTTTCTTTGCATAATCTTTTCCAAAACCATTGTCTGTTAAAAAATTATATGCCTTACCAGCACCAGCCATTGCATGGCATAAAGAAGGATTTTCAAATTGTTCCTTACGTGCAATATCATGCAGCAGGCATGAACAAATTAAAATATCATAATCAATATTATTTTCAGTTTTAGCGATTTCTAATGAATTATAAAGCACCCTGTATATATGTTCTTTATCATGTGCGCTGTCTTCCATACATAAAAGCATATAATTTTCAATTAAATGGTATGTTTTCTTATCCATGAAGTTCTCCTTTATGGCTTTATATAAATATTTTTAATAGTATTATTCTAACATAAAAAACTAAATACTTCTATAAAAATTATGCGTGATACACGTCCGTTTCATAAATTCATATACAATAAGGGGTATGCAGGATAATTTCCAGTTATCCTGTTTTTGTGGGTTAACGGACACAGGGTTTTCCAGGGTCTAGCTGGTATTCTTACATTCCAGGAAAGCATGCCGGAGACATGGCTTTTGCACGCATTCCACTACATCAGCCCACGCAGCGGCACATAAAGCCCATATGTCACAAAAAAGGCATTTTTGCAGCATATGGGCTTAAATGCCGGCGGTGCTGAAGTGCACCTGTAATGTAAGAATATCCAGCCTGGACACGTAAAACCTGCTGTCTGCTGGCAAAACCACAAAAAACATGATATAAAAACAGAAGAAGTACTATAACTGGAAATTATCTTAGGTATTATTGACCTGTATTATAATTAATGTTATTATTCGCTTATGGTAAATACCAGCTTAATTAAATAAAAGACAGAACCAGCAGTTTTGTAATATTACAGTTATATACTGGTTTTGTAGAAATGAGGACAAATATGGATAAAAAGGATAATGGTAATGGGATTAGCAGAAAAGATATTGCAATGGAAAATTTTTTAAAAGGTTATAACTGTACACAGTCTGTTTTACTGGCTTTTGAGGATTTACTTCCTGTAGAGAACAGAAAGGAAATTATATGCATGGCTTCTTCTTTTGGCGGAGGAATGGGACGTTTGAGGGAAGTGTGTGGTTCTGTAAGCGGGATGTTTCTTGTTGCAGGGCTTTTATATGGTTATGAAGGGCCTGAAACAGGGCAGAAAAAGACAGAATTATATACAAGGATACAGGAACTTGCACATAAATTTGAAGAGCAGAATGGTTCTATTGTGTGCAGGGAACTGCTTGGATTAAATGTTAAAGAAGAAAAACCTGTTCCAGAAGCAAGGACTAGAGAATATTATAAAAAGCGTCCATGCAAGGAGCTGATTGGAATGGCGGCTGGAATTCTGGAAGATTTTATAAATGAAAATATGGAAGATAATACATGCTGCTAGTAATAGATTTGTATAATGGATATGTGGTAATCTGTAGTTGCCATATTGTCCAATATTTCACTGGATATTCTGGCTCTGGCACTGTAAACCGTCCGTTTTTACACTAACAAAAGATAACTGGAAATTATACAATACCCAGTTTGTTACATGTGGAAGTTTATGAAACGGACGTGCAAGATTTAATTTATTTCCTTGACAAATATGTTATAACCATATAAAATGAAAAAGGTTTTCAATTTGTTAGAGGATGGTATAAATATGGATAATGGCAAGTGCCTGGTTTCATGTGTCCAGGCAGGTCTTGGATATGATAACAGGGCAATAATAGAAAATTTTAATTTTGATGTTTATGAAGGCGATTATGTATGTGTTGTAGGGGAAAATGGTTCTGGCAAGAGTACTCTTATTAAAACTATACTTGGGCTTATTAAACCTGTAAGCGGACAGGTAGAACTGCATGATACACTGAAAAAAGGTGCTATTGGCTATCTGCCGCAGCAGACACAGGTACAGAAGCATTTCCCGGCAAGTGTACTGGAAGTTGTGATGTCAGGTTTTTTAAACAGGATGAATGGAAGGCCTTTATTTGGCAATTCTGAGAAAAAACAAGCATTAAAAAATCTTGACAGAATGGAAATACTGGATTTAAAAAATAAGTGTTATGGAGAACTTTCAGGAGGGCAGCAGCAGAGGGTATTGCTTGCAAGGGCGCTTTGCGCAGCAGAGAAAATACTTGTGCTTGATGAGCCGGTTACAGGGCTTGACCCTGCTGCTGCATCAGCTCTTTATGGCATTGTACAGGACTTAAATAATGAGGGAATGGCAATTGTAATGGTAACTCATGATTTAAAGAATATTGTAAACAAGGCAGGCAAGATATTGCATATAAATGAAGGCGGGTATTTTTATGGTACTGTAGATGGGTATATGGCTTCTGATTATTCAAAAATATTTGTATAAAAATCTTTACTTAATATTTTTATACAGATGCAGGAATTTTATCTGAAATTATAAAATATTGGATAATAAAGTTGTATTTTATAAGTTTTGTCAAGAAAGAGGTAATTTATGGAAATAATTATACAGATGATGTCATATCCGTTTATTGTAAGGGCATTTATTGTCGGAATACTTGTATCGTTGTGCGCTGCACTTCTGGGGGTAAGCCTTGTATTAAAACAGTATTCAATGATTGGTGACGGGCTTTCACATGTTTCTTATGGTGCGCTTTCTATAGCTGTGGCTTGTGGAATTGCCCCTCTTAAACTGTCCATACCAGTTGTTATTGCAGCAGCATTTATACTGCTTAGGATGAATGAAAATGGTGTTATGAAATCAGATGCTGCTATTGCTGCAATGTCTGCATCAGCTCTTGCAATAGGTGTTACTGTAACATCTTTTACAACAGGCATGACAACAGATGTATGCAGTTATATGTTCGGGAGCATACTTGCGATGTCACAGGAGGATGTGGTTTTAAGTGTGATATTATCAGTTGTTGTACTTATTTTATTTATATTCTGTTACCACAACATCTTTGCTGTAACGTTTGATGAAAGTTTTGCAAGGGCAACAGGTGTAAAAGTTTCATTTTATAATACAATGATATCAGTCCTTACGGCTGTAACTATTGTGCTTGGAATGCAGATGATGGGTGCAATGCTAATTTCAAGTCTTGTGATATTTCCAGCACTTTCTTCCATGAGAGTATTCAAAAGTTTTAAAGGTGTAATGTTATCATCAGGAATACTTGCGGTAGTTTGTTTCTGTACAGGGATAATTGTTTCATATAGTTATTCAACACCAGCAGGGGCAAGTGTTGTGCTTGCAAACCTTTGTGTGTTTGTAGTATTTCTTGTATTACAAAAGCTGAAAATATTAATAAAACCAGTGTAGCATAAAAAATCCTGCCAGAAGAAGTAAATGTTTATTCTGGCAGGATGCAAATATTATGCTTCTAGTTATATATTATTCTATAAAACTATAAATTGTTATTATATAAAATTATACATAATTATTTTATATAAAGCAGGTTTATATTTTCTTTACAGGAATCCATAATTCACAAAATACGCCGCTTTCACCATTTTCAAAATATATTTCAAAGTCCGTATCTTCTGTCTGTGTATACCCTGTCTGTGGTACAAATTCTTTAAAGAATTTATCCCATGTTTCACCAATGCATACGCCATCAGAACCAGTACATTTGAATACTGCATAATCAGCGGAACCGGTTTCCCATATGGAATATCCGTTTTCTGTATGTTTACTAAGTTCTGTAATATTAGTATTTTCATCAATTATTATACCAATGCCATATTTAAAATGTGTTTCATTATTTTTAACAGGGCTGCATAAACCATATAAATCCCTTTTTCCTTCTGGACGGAGAAGCCTTAAGGGCTCAACAAGGTCTTTTTCATAACATTCTGTCCAGAAACAAGGTATGCTGTTGTCATTATCATCATTAATAATTTCATTAGAAAATGCTCTTACAAGTGCAATAAATTTCTGACATTCTTTGTGTTCCATTCTGTAATCCATAATATTACCACCTTCCAGTTTGATTTTTATTACAAGGGGGTTAAACAAATGAAGGTTTGTGCCTTTTTGCCTGGCTTGTTTTGGGGTTGAACCATGAAAACGTGAAAAGGCTTTAGAAAAACTTTCGGGCGACTCATAACCATATTTATATGCAGCTTCAATTACTGTAATCCTGGCTGACTGTAGTTCCTGTGCTGCTAATGTAAGGCGTCTGCTCCTGATATATTCATTAGCTGTCATTCCAGTAATAAAACTGAACATCCTGTGGAAATTATAGCCTGACATATGTATGCTGTTTGCCACATCAATGTAGTTAATGTTTTCATAAATATGTTCTTCCATATAACATATTGCCTGTTGTATAAGATGTATAGACATTTTATTTAGCCCTCCTTGTGTAAAATAATTATAACTTTATGTGGTAAGAAAATCCTGTCCATGTTTGCACAAATATAGTCCAGGATATTAATATCTTTCAATATTATAAAGTATTACTGTAGAAATTTCTATATATAGAATTTTTATGTGCCATAGTAAATATTTGTATATTCTGCCTGGTTTTTGTGCATAGTAATATTTTGTGGTATGGTTTTTTACAATAGTAAAAAATTGTCAAAATATATAATTATTTTTATTATGGAGGAAATAATGGGCAGACATAAGGAATATTTTATTACAGAAAAAATATTAAAAGATTATACAATTTATTTAACAGAAGAGGAAAAAAGCAAATCAACTATCAGCAAATATATATGTGATATTAAAAAACTGGTAAAATATGCGGATGGACGCGGGCTTACAAAGGAACTTGTAATTGCTTATAAGGAGGACTTAAGGATAGGCGGGAAATACAAACTTTCAAGTATTAATTCATTTTTAATTGCAGCAAACAGGCTTTTTGAGTATATGGGATGGTATGGGTTAAGGGTTAAAACATACCATATACAAAAAGAAGTGTTTATGCCTGGAAACAAGGATTTATCAAAATCTGAATATAAAAGGCTGGTACAGGCAGCATTACGCAAGGGCAAGAAAAGACTGGCTATGATTATACAAACGTTGTGTTCAATGGGAATACGCACCAGTGAACTTTCAGGCATAACAGTAGAATGTGTAAAGAATGGCATAGCAGAAATTTTTTGCAAGGGTAAGCACCGTAAAGTATTAGTGCCAAAGAAAATGAGAAAATTACTTCTTAAATATATAAAAGAAAATAATATTGACAGCGGAGCTGTGTTTTGCACATCCAGTGGAAAGGCAGTTGACCGCAGTAATGTGTGGAGGGAGATAAAAGCACTTGGAGAAGAGGCATGTGTCCAGGATAAAAAAATATTCCCTCATAATTTCAGGCATTTATTCGCAAAAACATTTTATGATAAGAATAAGGATTTAGCAAAACTTGCTGATGTACTTGGACACAGCAGTATAGAAACGACAAGGATTTATATAAAAACACCATGTAATGAGTATCAGCGTCAAATTGACCTTATGGGGCTTGTATAATAAAAATACAACATAATAAATATTATGTTGTAACAACGTCTTTCTATATTATATCTTTTTTATACCATAAATTCAAGAGAAATTTATTTATTATTTATTTTATTTTTGTATACATAGCTTATCGTTATTTTCTAGCAAGACCTTTAATTCTTTACATGTACATGCACCTTAATACAACATAATATTTATTATGTTATATATTATAAATTTAAACCAGGCAGGAGGAGATGTTTTGGCAAGATTTCATGTAGGTTATACACAAGGTGTATTTGACATGTTTCATATAGGTCATCTAAATTTACTAAGACAGGCAAAAGAGCTTTGTGATTTTCTTGTTGTTGGTGTTAATTCGGATGAATTGGTAAGGTCTTATAAAAAAAAAGAAACAGTAGTGTCTGGTAAAAACCGGGCAGAAATTGTGCGGTCTATAAAATATGTAGACCAGTGTGATATAGTTTATTCTCTTGATAAGTTTGAACAATGGAAGAGATATAGATTTGAAGCAGTATTTATTGGAGATGACTGGAAAGGGAACAAACGTTGGATAGAAACTGAAAAAGAATTAGAAAAAGTAGGGGCAGCAGTTATGTATTTAAGTTATACATCAGGTATATCTTCGACTTTTTTACGTGAAGAAGAGAAAAATGCTGTAAAAGAAGGTAAATAAAATGAAATTAAAAGAACGTATTAATGAATATAAAATTGCATTCTGGTATTATATAAACCGTATTTATCCAATTAATTCTAATAAGGCGGTTTTTTGTAATTATAATGGAAAAGGATTTGGATGTAATCCTAAATATATAGCTCTTGAAATGCTTAAGAGAAATCCTGGATGGGATATTGTGTGGGTTGTAAAAGAAGATAAATATAAATTTCCAAAAGAAATCCGCACTGTTATATGGGACAGTAAAGAAGCGATACATGAACTGGCTACAGCATCTGTATGGGTAGATAACCAAAGGAAGCTTTGGTATCACAGAAAAAGAAAAAAGCAGTTTTTTGTGGAAACATGGCATGGGGGAGCTGGTCCAATTAAAAAAATTGGGGCTGATAATCCATCTAATTTTAATAATAAACCTTATAAACATACATCCTTTCATATGAATAAAATTGTAAATATTATGGTTTCAAATGGGAAAATGCGTAGCGGAATATATAAAAGGGCATTTTTATATAGTGGAAATATTCTTGAATGTGGAGCACCAAGAAACGATATTTTGGTTAACTGTCCTGAAACATTTAAAACAAAAGTAAGAACATTTTTTAACATTCCTTATGATGCAAATATTGTGATATATGCGCCAACATATCGTAAAGGAAGAAAAACGGATAAAATGAAACTTGATGGGCAGGCTGTATTAGACGCATTATCAAATAAATTTGGCGGAATATGGTATATGTTAAAAAGACTGCATCCTACAATGGTACAGAATGCTGATGAACTTGAATATAACCAGTTTATAATTAATGCATCTGAATATGATGACATGCAGGAACTTCTTGCTGCATCTGATGTAATGATTTCAGATTATTCAAGTGTTATAAGTGAATTTTCGATTATGAAGAAACCAATATTTCTTTATGCAGAGGATATTAGTGATTATGCAGATGAAAGGGATTTTTATATAGATTATTTTAATTTGCCATATTCTGTAGCAAATAATAAGGACAAGCTTATAGAAAATATTAATTTATTTGATAAAGAAGAATATCAAAATCATCTATGTGATTATAATAAAAAAATCGGTTCAAAAGAAACTGGAAATGCATCAAGAATCGTAACAGATGAAATTTATAAATATATTGAGGAGGAATTTGGTTTGTGAAAAAATACATAAAAAAAAATATACAGAAAATAAAAAAGAAAAAAATTCTTATAGTAACAGCATGTGATATTTCCAATGGAGGTGTATCTGTTTTTTTATATAATATGTTGTCGCATATAAAGTATTATGAATTATGTATTCACCTTTATTTTCCAGGGGAAATCATTTCCCAGCCAATGGCAGATAAACTTTTAGAGTTAGGAATTGTTATTTATATAGGAGGCTGTTCTTCTGGAGACACAGTAAGGGAAATTGCATACAAAGATTTGGAGTGTCTTGTATGTTCAAATAATTATGATGTAATACATTCTAATTCAGGAAAAGTGTGGATTAATTATTATTCATGTTATTTTGGAGTAAAAAATAATATTCCTGTAAGAATAGTACATTCGCATAGTGCCATGTTGCCAAGAAAGAAGGCTGAAGTCCAAAAACAGGATGATATTTACAGGCGGTTTATATTGGAACATGCAACAGATTTTCTTGCATGTTCTGCAAAAGCAGCACAATGGCTATTTGGAGAGAAATTTCAGAATTATAATATATTTAAAAATGGAATCGATTTGGAAAAGTACAAATTTGATACAAATATCAGAAAAGAATACCGTAAAGAATTAAATTTAGGTAACAAGTTTGTTATTGGGCATGTAGGACGGTTTGTTAAGGCGAAAAACCATGAGTTTATTTTAAAAATATTTAAAGAAATTATGGGGCGTAGTAATAATTGTATACTACTAATGGCAGGAGATGGAGAACTTTTGGAGAGTATTAAAGAAAAATCAATTAGTATGGGTATAGACCATAACTGTATTTTTCTAGGCGGACGTATGGATATACCTGGATTGCTAAATGCAATGGATATATTTGTTTTCCCATCTTTATTTGAGGGTTTTCCAATTTCTTTGCTAGAAGCACAGGCTAATGGATTGCCTTGTGTTATGTCAGAAGAAATAACACAAGAAGTCTGTTTATTAGAAGATACAAAAATGATATCATTAGAAAATTCTGAAGAATATTGGGCAGAACAGATTTTGAAATATAAAATGGTACATAAAAAAAGAAAAATATATAGTGAAAAATTAAGGGAAGCTGGTTATAGTATACAGGATTCTGCTAATTGTTTATGGAAATTATATATAAGATGATTTTAGGTTTATCTGGGATAAACAATTTGGTTATTAAAAAATAAAAAATTTATTTGTATTGTAAGGAGGGATATTATGTCTGCTTATATTACGCAAAAGCAAATATCATATTTTATTTCGGTACTTCATAAAGCTGGAAAAAGTAACAACACAATCATATCTTATAGTAAAAATATTGAAAAACTTGTATTATTCCTGAATGGTTCTGAATTATCAAAATCACAGATGGTGGCATATAAAAAATGGCTGCTGGATAAGGGTTTTAAACACAGGACAATTAATACATATATAGCAGCTGCAAATTATTTCTGTGAAATAATGGAGTGGCAGAACATGAAACTAAAACTTGAGCCGTTAAGATATGAAGAGTTACAAGAACATATGCAGATTTCTTCAGAGGATTATAAAAAACTTGTTTATACTGCATTGCAGAATGACAAGGAACGCCTTGCAATGATGATACAGGTTTTATGTCATACAGGTATACGGTTTTGTGAATTAAGCCATCTTACAGTAGAAGCTTTAAAAAATGGTTATATAGAAGTTATAAGAAAAAACCAGAATATAAAACTATATATACCAGAAATACTTAAAGATGATTTAATAAAATATACAGACAATGAGCAGATTATGTCAGGGATGGTTTTTAGGACAAAAAATGGTAATACAGTGAACCGTTCAAATTTCCGAAGAGAATTGAAAAAATTATGTATGCAAGCAGGAATTGAGAAAACTGTTGGAACTACTCAGTGTGTTAAAAATGTAGTTTTGAATACTTACCCTTATTTTGGGTTAAAGGATTAATAAATTTGTAGAAGTAAATAAGCTGTGAATTAAATTTTCATATAGTACAGAAATGAGGAAAAGTTATGAAAGATTTTCATTTTTTTTATGCATGCAGGGAAATACTTCCAAAAATAAAAGAAAATATAAAAGAGCGTAATATTGTAATATGGGGTGCTGGAAATGGTGGCAAAATATGCAAATATATTTTGGAAGAAATGAATATTAAAACAGCTTTTTTTGTTGACAGCAGGGTATTAAGAGAAGAAAGGGATTTATTTGAAGGTTTAGAAGTAAAAAATTACAATGTTCTGGATAAAGAAAAAAATTTTTGTATTATAGCAGTTATTAATCCTTGGACAGATATACCTATGCGTTTAGAAAATATTGGATATTTAAATTCAGATTATTGTTATATTAGCAATATGTATGATAATATAGATAGTTTTTCTAAAAGTTTAAAAGATTGTTTTAAATATATACTGGCAAGGAATAGTAAAAATACATATATACGGTTCAGTATTATTATACCTGTATATAACAGGGAAAATTATTTAGAAGAGTGTATTAATAGTGTTTTGTCACAGACGTATCCGGCATATGAGATTATATTAGTAAATGATGGTTCTAAAGACTTGTCTGGTCAAATATGTGATAATTATGTTAGGAAATGTCCTATTATCAAAGTTGTCCACCAGCTAAACAGTGGGGTCTCTATAGCAAGAAACAGAGGGATTTATGAAGCATCAGGAGACTATTTGTTTTTTCTAGATTCTGATGACCGTATGGCATTAAATGCATTAGAAAGTTTTTATAATATTATTATTAAACGTCCAGGTATAGATTTTGTGTATGGGCGTATACGCAGATTTAAAGGTAAATCAACTATATTACAAGATGACCCAATATTGAATTCTGATGAGATTTATGGACTTAATGGGCAGGAGGTATTTATTTTATTGTATTTAAATGGATGTATGCCAGGAGGGATGCATGGTGTATACAGACGGAGATATTTGCTAGGGTTAAAAGAATTATATATTGAACATCTAAATATTGGGGAGGATTTAGAATTTAATATAAGAATTTTTGCTAATACTAATAATTTAGCAATAAATGAAATACCCATTTATGAAGCAAGGAAAGATACTCCAGGTTCACTTATGAAACAGTGTGGTATAACTTCTTTCTTTTCAAATTTAGAGCTTTATAAAAATTTAGAGAAACATTTATATAATAGTAATTATAGTGTGGATTTTATCTCTGTTTTAAAAAGGCTTTTAGGAGAACGTTTTCTGCATTACCATTTTGTTAATTATATAGAAAATACGTCTGAAAAAGAATTAGAACA
>CAJTRU010000045.1:26573-28549 GCA_910579085.1 uncultured Lachnospiraceae bacterium
AAATAATAGAAAAAAAGGAAGAATACATATATTTTTTTCAATATTATTCTTCTAAAAGATATCAATTTTATATTGAATGGATTAATAAACTGGGTTTTGAAAATGCAACATATAAACTAAAGAAATATATGGAGGGAATATATGGAAATAATTGATTGGAAGATAATGTGTGATGGTTTAAATAAAGAAATTATTAATGGAATTGTTTTGTATGGAGCATCATTAACAGGAAAAAATCTAGTAATGCTTTTAGACGAATTAGATTTACGCAGAAAAGTGCTAGCTGTAGTAGATTCAAGTGAGAATAGATGGGGAGAAGAATGGATGGGCTATATAATAGAAAGCCCAGGAATAATAAAAAGGGTTTCTGATAGTGCGGTTATTGTGATAACATCAGTATATTTAAAAGAAATATATGAAAGTTTGAAAAATAATTATAAAGTTAAACAAAGTATATGTAGCGTTTTTTCGTTTAGGCATGCATTACATTATGATATTTATAATGATGTATCAAGTTATATTGGAAATTATAATGGACAAGCTTATAAAAATAAATATATTTTATGGAGGGATAATCAGATACTTGTAAATGCAACTGCCCAGAAAAGAATATATTATGATATGATAAAAAGCATTTTAAAAAATTCGGAAATATTATTATTATGTAGTATATCTAAAGTAGGAAATGAATCATTAATAGAATCTTTACATGAAGAGAAAAGACCAGATGTATTTTTTACAAGACATGCATTGTATTATAATAAATCTACTTTAAAGCAGACAAAGGAAATTATACAAAATTTTGACAACCATAAAATAAAAATAATTTCTGGAGTAAGAGAACCTATTGAAAGGATTATTTCCTTAAAATGGCAAGTTATTTCATTTTTTTATTTACATGAAGACAAGTGTATTACAACTTTAATAGATGAAAAATATCATAATTGTATATCAAGCTGGGAATTATATGAAAATCTGAATGGAACGGAATTTAATAGTTCAAGTTATTGTTATCCTGATGTTAGCGATTGGTTTAGTGACCATATAGAAAAGGTATTTGGAATTAATGTATTTGATTATTCGTTTGATAAGGAAAAAGGATATACAATTGTAAATAAGGGCAATGTAAGCATATTTATATACCGGTTGGATAAACTTGATAAATTGGAAAATGAAATCAAAGAATTTTCTGGTGATAGGAGTTTTAAGTTAGAGAGAGCAAATATTGCTTCTGAAAAAAAATACACGTTTGCATATGAAAAATATCTTGAGGATGTAAAAGTGAAAAGGGAATTTTTTGGTAAACTGGTTAATAGCAGGGGTATGAAACACTTTTATACAAAGGAAGAGTGTGAAAATTATAGAAATAAATGGAAGTATAAGCTTGTTTGAGATTTATATATTTAATTTTATAGAATATTAATTATAGGAAGTGTTAAAAAAATGATTAAAAATATAGATATGTATAAAATTGGTATTGAAGATGGTACATCAGAAAAACTGGTAGAATGCTTTATAAAATCTGCTGAAATAGTATTTATCACAAGGGGGGGGGCAGAACTTATAGGCGCAGTTACAGAGGGAGACATGAAACGGTTTTTTAGAAATATGGGGAGAATACCATTTCATGAATTAGTTAATGCCGATATAAAATATATTATTCATAATAGTGAAGAGCAGGTTTATGAAGATGCTAGAAAAATATTTAGCACAAATGGAAAAATAAATAATATACCAATAATTGATAAATATGGAAAACTGTTATTTCAAATGGACAGGTCTGAAAAAAATACAAATTTATTACAAGTTTTTAGGTATATTTCAGAAGCAGTACGAAATGGCTCAATGGAGTATTTTTTAAAATCAGTTTCAGGAAGAGAAATTATAATTACTGGTGCAGATGTAGATTTTTTAAAAGAAGCGGAAAAAATATTTTATAAAAATTATGGGAAATTAATTGCAGAAATGAACATTAC
>CAJTRU010000046.1 GCA_910579085.1 uncultured Lachnospiraceae bacterium
ATCTGGAATATATAATATATGGGCTTTATGTGCCGCTGCGTGGGTTAACGTAGCGCGAGCGTGCCCCTGTATGGAATATTGTGGCTCTGGCACTAAAAACCGTCCGTAACCCCATACAAAACACCAACACAAGATAACTGGAAATTATCCACCATATATTTTCAGAATACAGGAATTTATGAAATGGACGTGATGTTTATATAAGAATTTATCAAGGTTTTACAATTTTTTCTTGATATCACCAGAAAGAGTGCTATACTTAGAGCAAAACTATTGGAAGGAGTTACTTTAAATGATAGCACAAAAAATGGTTAGATATGTAGAAGGAAGTTCTGTTACCCGTGCAATGTTTGAAGAGGGCAAAAAACTTGCTGCAAAGTACGGGGCTTTAAATGTATATGACTTCAGCCTTGGAAACCCAAGCACACCGCCGCCTTCAAGTGTGAAGCAGGCAATGTCAGATATAATTAATGAAGTTAATCCTGGCAGGCTGCATGGTTATATGAATAATTCGGGACATGAAGATGTGCGTGAAGCGATTGCACAGTCACTTAATAAAAAACATGGCACTTCTTTTTCGCAGAAAAACATAATTATGACTGTTGGCGCAGCAGGCGGGCTTAATGTAATTCTTAAATCCATTACAGACCCTGGTGATGAAATAATTGCATTTGCGCCATATTTTGGTGAATATAACAATTATGTTGCTAATTTTGATGGCAATATGGTTGTAATACCACCTTCTATACCTTCATTCCAGCCAGATATAAAGGCTTTTGAAGCAAAAATAACAAGAAATACAAAAGCTGTTATTATTAATACACCTAACAATCCTACAGGAGTAGTTTATTCTGAAGAAACCATAAAGCAGATTGCACAAGTGCTCTATAACAAACAAGAAAAATATGGCACACAAATTTACCTGGTATCAGATGAACCATACCGCGAACTTGTATATGATGGTGCAGAAGTACCTTATATTACAAAGTATTATAAAAATACTATTGTATGCTATTCTTACAGTAAATCATTATCACTTCCAGGTGAACGCATAGGTTATCTTGTTATTCCAGATGAAGCAGACGATTTTGGCAACTTAACCTGTGCTGCAAATGTAGCAAACCGTATTTTAGGTTTTGTCAACGCACCATCAATAATGCAGCTTGCCATAGCAAGATGCCTGGAGGATACTACTGATATTACGGTTTATGATACAAACCGGCAGCTTTTATATAATAAGCTTTCATCCATTGGATTTGAATGTATTAAACCTGAAGGTGCTTTTTATCTGTGGGTAAAGACACCTTGCGCAGATGACATGGAATTTGCCAGTAAAGCTAAAGAATTTAATCTTCTGCTTGTCCCTGGAAGCTCATTTATGTGTAAGGGTTATGTCCGTATTGCCTATTGTGTAGATACAGATATGGTTAAACGTTCATTTACAGCATTTGAACAGCTTGCTGGCTATTATAATTTAAAATAAACAACATTTTGCCCGCTATAATTTAAAATAGGCAGATAACGTTTAAAACTATAGAAATAAATGTCTAATACCTATGTAATTATGCCTGGGTGCTGCCTGGCATAAAACCAATATATAATATTACACTAATTTTATTAATTAAAAGCAGCACAGAAATGAGGACTAAAATGAGAAGCTGGAAAGATAATTTACGTACTATAGAACCATATGTTCCAGGTGAACAGCCAGACATTCCTGGCATGGTCAAACTTAATACAAATGAAAACCCTTATCCGCCTTCACCAAAGGTAATACAGGCAATAAAGGAATTTGATACAGACACATTAAGACTCTATCCTGACCCTTCATCTACAGTTCTTGCAGATGCTATTGCAGAAACTTATAATGTAGAAAGAAACCAGGTATTTACAGGTGTCGGCTCAGATGATGTACTGGCAATAGCATTTATGACATTTTTTAACAGCAAAAGGCCTGTTTTATTTCCAGATATAACATATTCATTCTATAATGTATGGGCGGAGCTTTTTGGCATACCATATATAAGACCAGCACTAGACAACAATTTCCAGATAATTGCAAAGGATTATTACCAGGAAAACGGCGGTGTTGTAATAGCTAACCCAAATGCACCTACAGGAGTATGCCAGAGCATGGATTTTTTAAGGGACATAATAGAGCACAACCAGGATGTTGTGGTAATAATAGATGAGGCATACGTAGATTTCTCTGGAAAATCTGTCCTGCCACTGGCAAAAGAATATAATAATGTACTTATAGTCCAGACATGTTCCAAATCAAGGTCACTTGCTGGCATGCGTATAGGTTATGCATTAGGAAACAGTGAACTTATAAAGGCTATGGATGATGTAAGGTTTTCATTTAACAGTTATCCAATGACAAGGCTCTCTGTTGCAGCAGGTGCAGCAGCAATGCGTGATACAGCATACTTTGAAGAAACAACAGGAAAAATAACCAGTACAAGGGAATGGACTAAAAAAGAATTAAAAAGGCTTGGGTTTAAATTTCCAAATTCAGAAACAAACTTTATTTTTGCAACACACCAGACAGCAAGCGCAGAAGTAATATTTAATAGATTAAGGGAGAAACATATATTTGTAAGACACTTTAATGCACCAAGAATAGACAATTATCTAAGGATTTCCATAGGAACACAGGAAGAAATGAAATATTTTATAACTGAATTAGAAAAAATAATAGTATCTGTTTGAAATTATCCTGCTAAATTTAATTGGATGGGTGACAGAAACCAAAAAAAGTGTTATTATATATTCTATGTGTCTAAGCCTGTAATATGGAAGCCACTTCCAAAAGCTTATACCAGACAGTATCCAGGCAGATATCCGCAATCTGCTTTGCTGTTTGCTTAATGAGGTTAAACAACAATTACAAGATAAAATGATTATCAGGGATGGAGATTTATATGAAAAAAGTAATTACTTATGGAACTTTTGATTTGCTTCATGTAGGCCATATCAACTTATTAAGGCGTGCCAGGGAATTAGGTGATTACCTGGTGGTTGCAATTTCTACAGACGAATTTAATGCTATAAAGAATAAAAAAGCTTATTATTCTTTTGAGGACAGGAAACAAATCCTTGAGGCTGTTAAATATGTAGACAAGGTAATTCCCGAAAATACATGGGAACAGAAAATAAAGGATGTTACAGAAAATAATATAGATATATTTGTAATGGGCCATGACTGGGAAGGAAAATTTGATTTCCTGGAAGATTACTGCGAAGTTATATACCTTCCAAGGACAGAAGGAATATCTACAACCAAAATTAAAAGTGATTTAGGGCTTAAACAGCCAGAATAAAAGATGCCAGCCAGACTCTGGCATAATGTTATGGAATATAATTCCGGAAAGGGATTTCAAGATGTTTATTAGTAAAATCAAAAACAAGGCAGTGAGCGGGGCACATGTCTTAGCCAATAATTTAAGAAGAATAATAGGAAGAGCTCCTAAAATGAAATTTTTCTATGGAAGTTATTACAAACATTGTGATGTTGTAGAAAACCGCATATTGTTTGAATCTTTTCATGGTACTACGATATCGGACTCCCCTTTTTATATATTAAAAGAACTGCTTTCACGTCCTGATGCTGCTAATTATGAAATATATTATAGCAGCAATACTGACGATTACGAAACACACAAAAAGTTTATTGAAGCTAATAATATTCCAGCCAGACTTGTGTGTATTTCATCATACAAGTACCTTAAAGTACTTGCAACAGCTAAATATCTTATTAATAACAGTTCTTTTCCTGTATATTTTATAAAAAAAGAGGAACAGGTATATTTGCAGACCTGGCATGGCACTCCTCTTAAAACCCTTGGGAAACAGATGCGCAAGGGCATAGAGTCCATGTATAATGTACAACACAACTTTTTACAGGCAACATACCTTATGCACCCTAATGAATTTACAAAGAATGCAATAATGGGGGATTATAACCTTAACGCCCTGTATACAGGCAAGGTGGCTTTAAGCGGTTATCCAAGGAACAGCATTTTTATGGACAAGGAAAAAGCGGCAGATGTGCGTAAAAGGCTTGGGCTTGAGGATAAAACTGTATATGCATATATGCCTACATGGCGTGGTACAAGCAACCACTCTGTAAAATATGCTTCATACAGCAAGGAAATATCAGCTATGATGAAATACCTTGATGACAGGATGAAAGACAGCCAGGTTTTATATGTTAATTTCCACCCTATCCTGAAAAATGCTATACAGCTTGGTGAATACAAACATATTAAAAGTTTTCCTGCTAATGTAGACAAATACGAATTCTTAAACTGCACTGATGCATTAATAACCGATTATTCCAGTGTATTTTTTGATTATTCTGTAACAAGGAAACCTGTTATATTATATATGTACGATTATGAACAGTATATGCAGGACCGTGGCATGTATCTTGATATAACAGAACTGCCTTTTACAAAGCTTTATAATATAGAAGAACTCTCAGAATGGCTTGTTACAGAGAAAATCCTTAGTGAAAGCTACGATGATGGAAGCTACTGTGAGAAATTTATTAAATATGACTCACTTGATGCCCCTGCCAAAATGCTTGACCTTGTACTCTATGGCAAAGAGGATGGCTTGGTTATTGAAGACTATTCTGGAAATATCCAGACTCCACGCCGTGTTATACATCCATCAAAAGTCCTTGGCAGAAGTGACCTTGAAACAATCAAAAACTTTGCACAGAAAAATGATATTGTACAGTTTGAAAAAAAATGGTTTAAGAAAGGTTTAAGTGCTGCATTATATGATGGCTTTAATGACTGTTTTGATTATGTTGTAATTACTAATACAACACCTAGGACTTATGTAGAGGAAGTCCTTAGTAAGTTTAAGGTTAAATCTGTAACAGACAGGCTTAAAGAACGCGAACTTAAAAGGACATTTCCACGCCTTAAAGTACAGCCTGTATATATAAGGCAGTTCCATGCCGCTGAAGAAGGGTGCAGCATTAATAATGCAGACAGGCATCCTGTACAGTCAGTCCTTAAAAGTGAAAATAATAAAATTTATATTGATACTGGATTTAAAAATACAGACCTTATACCTGTAAGGTTTTTGCTAATTGATAATAACAATGTAATAGTGTGTGTAAGGGAAACAACCAAGGAAGAACGCACTACAAAAACCATAACAGAAGATTTTATAGAATGGAAAGAAAAGCTGCTGCCCAATGGAAGATACCTGCTTGCAGCAGAAGTGACAGACAAGTCACTTTCAACAAGGTTTATAGCATATTTTAATAACAAGGAACTCGCAAAACTTGCCGACTCCTCTTATGAAAAATTTGATAAGCCAGAAGGGTATCTTAAGCCATGTATAGTTACAGAAATTGGAAATCCTGAATTTAAGATTGGCAAAAAATATGAACCTGGTGAGGTTGCAATAGTACCTTACGCAAGAATGGGCAGCCGCAATTATGGTATAATGCTGTGTACACCTGATAAGATTGTTAATGAATATACACAGGCACAAATCAGAAAAATCAAATCCAGACGCTCTGTTTCTACAGTTTACCTTATGATGAAGAAGCAGGACGGGCTTGTAATTAAAGATGTTGTGCTCCGTTACAGAAGTGCTGTAAGTTATGATATTCCAGTAAAATATACAATAGATGAAAATGGCAAATACTATTTTATAACAGCCGCTATTGATTTTGATACACTGCCAATGCGTGAGCTTTACTGGGATTTCAGGATACTGGTTGAAAAATATGGCTATGAAAACGAGATAAAAGCTAAATTCTGTGGAAATTACTGGAAATACAACTTTTACCTTACTAACCGCCAGTATTCTGCTGGTGAAGGCCATATGACATTTCCTTACTATACTAAGGGTGGTTTCCTTGCGTACCTTTACCGTCCTGATTCACCATATGATGTGTATTCTACAAAGATTAAGGAAATGGCAGCAAGCATTATTTATGTACTTTCAAAACCTATGTTTAAACGCAGGAAAGTATGGCTTGTATATGAAAAATTCTGCTCTATGGCACAGGATAACGGATACTATTTCTTTAAATATTGTATGGAAAATCTCTCAGAAGAAGAAAAAAAAGATATCTACTATGTAATTGATAAAAAAGCACCAGATTATGACAAGATTAAGACATATGATGACCATATAATACAGTTTATGAGCTTTAAGCATATTTTATACGTCCTGGGTTCAGTTTTGTATATTGCATCTGATTCAAGGACACACCTCTATGCATGGAGATGTAAGACCAGCCTTATACGTTCTAAAATTGATAAAAGGCCTATTTTCTTCCTACAGCATGGTGTTACAGCATTAAAACAGGTCGCTCCGCTGTTTGGCAAGCATGGCAGCAGCCCTATGACATACTTTGCCACAACATCACAGTTTGAGCAGGAAATAGTTGTTAATTACCTTGGTTACGGACGCAGCAAAGCCCCAATTACCGGTTTTACACGCTGGGATGTGCTTGAAGACACTTCAACAGATGATGACAAGATTATACTTACAATGCCAACATGGCGCTCATGGCTTGAGGAAGTAAGTGATGAAGAATTCCTTGCAAGCGGTTATTACAAGAATTATTCAAGCCTTTTGCAGAGTGAACGCCTTTCAGCGTTGCTTGAAAATAATAATACAAGGATGATATTTTATATACATCCAAAGTTTGCAGGATACTTAAAGAACTTTAAGAAAACCACCAGCAATATAACACTTGTGCCTTTTGGTGAAGAACCTCTTAATGAGATTATGAAGAAATGCCATATGTTAATTACGGACTATTCAAGTGTATGCTGGGATGTTTACTACCTGAAAAAACCTGTAATCTTCTACCAGTTTGATTATGAACAGTACAATACTGCACATGGAAGCTATATTGATATGGAAACAGAGCTTTTTGGCAGACGGGCTGTAACAGGTGACGGGCTTTTAGAAGAATTAGAGGAATGTATTAATTCTGGTTTCCAGTTAAACCAAAAAGAAGAAGAAGAACATCATCATTATTTTGAATATATTGATGATAAAAACAGTGAACGTACTTATATTTACCTTAAGGAAAAAGGATATTAGGACTATGTGGAAGAAACGTATATGTATTTTTTTAACTGTTATAATGGTAATAACAGGAATATTCCCTGCAGGA
Organism: uncultured Lachnospiraceae bacterium; assembly: GCA_910579085.1. Lineage (GTDB taxonomy): Bacteria > Bacillota > Clostridia > Lachnospirales > Lachnospiraceae > Butyribacter. The sequence goes on from CAJTRU010000046.1 coordinate 7,163, forward strand.
TTTAATAATTCCATTATAAAGGTTTCTGCAGAGGAAACAGAAGAAGCAGATGCTGTTCCAGACAGTGAAAATACAGAACAGCCAGTTTCAGGCCCTGCCCTGGGAGGAGCAGCATCAGAAGGAAATTTAAGGCTTATTTTTACAACAGATATTCATGGCCAGGTGGTGAATTATGACTACCAGACTGGCAAAACATTAAACAGAGGTTTAAATAAAGTTTATACATTAATACAGGCAGCAAGAAATGAGGCAGGTAGCAGTAATTACTTTACATTTGACCTTGGCGACAGTGTAATGGATTTTAATTCTGATTATATATACAGCCAGGATACCGAATCGCTACAGCCTGTATATAATGCTATGACAATGATAAATTATGATGCTATAACACTTGGCAACCATGATTTTGACTTTGGATATGACTATATTGTAAGCCAGCTTGAAATGTCAGGGCTTATGGAAAAATGTGTGCTTTCCAATGTTTATTCAAGCATTAATGGTGAAAATATTTTTGGCGCAGGTAATAAAATAATTGAAAAACAGATTAAATCAGATGCAGGTACAGATTTAACTGTTAAAGTCGGTATAATTGGTGAAACCACACCAGGGCTTTCTACCAGGACAGAAGGCTATAAAAATAAACTTGTAGCAGAAGATATCCTTGAAAATGCACAAAAACAGGCTGATTTGCTTAAGGAACAGGGAGCAGATATTATTATTGTACTTGCACATTCTGGCTTTGGTACAGAAACCCCTTCTGTTAAATCTTCAGATACTGCTTATGCCCTTACCAAACTTGACAATATAGATGTTGTGCTTGCAGGCCATGACCATATTGACTTTCCTGTAAACAATAAAGATGACTTACACTATACACTGCCAGGGATAGACAAAGAAACAGGGCTTGTAAATGGCAAACGTCTTGTAATGGTTAAAGACAGTTGCCGTGGAATTGGTGTTATTGATTTAAACCTTAAAGCTGATGAGAACAATAAAATCACTATAGAAGACTCTTCTTATGAGATAAGAAAAGTTACAGAAGAAACGGAAGCAAACCAGGATATTGCAGGTACAATGTCTGTATGGGATGCTAAGCTTAAAGAATACTGCCAGAAAGAAGTCGGTACAATCGCAGATGGTGAAAGATGGGACAACTATAATTCACTTTTTGGCAGTAATGAGATTATACAAGCAGTACATAATGCACAAATAGGGTATGCATCAAATTATATTACAAATAATGCACCAGAATACAAAGGTTATCCTATAGTGTCAATTGCAAGATATACAAAATATGGCTCTGACAGTGGCGCAGATTATGCAGACCTTTCAGGAACTATTGTAGAGGGCAATGCTGACTCATTTGCTAATTACCACAGATATGTGTATATCTATAATATTACTGGAAAACAGCTTAAAGAATGGATGGAATGGAGTGCATCCATTTACCAGACAACAGATACTTCATCAGATGAAAACTGGAACAATATCCTTTTATCTGATTTTATAAAGAAAGAACATGGAAATTCATTAGTGCAGGAAAGCTATCTTTCAGAATGGAACAGGTTCTTCCAGTTTGAGGGTATAGAGTATAAAATAGACCCCTCCGCACCGCCAAGATATGACTATGAAGGCAACTTAATTAATGATACATACCGTATAAAGGATGTAACAAGAAACGGCTATCTTGTAGGAGATGATGATACTTTTGTGCTTGTCACTGATAAAATCACACCTGGAATACAGTCAGAAGCCAATAAGGGTGTTGAAAAACAGGTAGTTTCCAAATCACATGTTATTTTGCAGGATATTGTACAGCAGTACCTTGCAGACAAAGCACTTCTTGGAAACTTGAAAATCCCTGTAAGCCACACATGGGAACTTGTACTGCCAGACAATTACAAATACATTATTGCCAGTGGAATTAATTCAGAAGAAGAATTCCTTGCACAGGAATGGTGTGAGAAACTCTATGGCAATCTTGCCTATACTAACTATTATAGCTGCAAAAACATTAACCACAGTGATGCATCGGACACAAATGCCCCTGGTGTTGTACTTTCAAGCAGCAATACAGCAGAAACAAATACTTCTGTAGATATCTCAGTTATAACTAATGACCCATCCGGAATTAAAGAAGTAAAGTATGTTTATGGTGTATATGACAACGTTGCAGATGAAATCTGGACATCTGCAAGCGGAGGAGCTGTAAACGCAACAGGCAGCGCATTTACAGCCGATAAAAGCGGTGTATACTCTGTATATGTAGAAGACGGTGCAGGCAACGTTACTATAGAAAAAATTGCTGTAACTAATATTTATCCTGAAATATTATTAAAGCCAGAAGTCAATAAGGTTGACAATAAAGATACTAAGATTACAGGTAAAGCTGAACCGAACCTTACCTTATGCGTTTCAGCGGGAAATAACCTGTATACCGAAAAAGTTGGTGTGGATGGTTCATTTTCCATTAAAATACCAGCACAAAAAGCCAAGAAGAAGCTTTATGTCTATGTAGAGGATAATGAAGGCAGGCAGAGCAGTAAAACTACTGTTGTAGTAAAACGTGTAGGCCCTAACTGCCCTACTGTTACAAGTGCCAAAAACAATGATATAAAAATTGCTGGCAACACTAATGACACAAATGTAAAATTATTTGCTGTAATGGGCAGCAATGTATATGTATCAAAAACACTTGGCACATCATATTACACAAAATGTAAAAAATACGATAAAGACCTTGTTATCAAAAAAGTTAATATAACCATTAAAGAAAATGGCGCTTATACAATTGCAATACCAAACCAGTATTCAGGAACAGAATTTAAAGTATTTTCAGTGGATAAACTTGGACGTGTAAGCCATGCAAGGTCTAAAAAAATCTCAAAGGCAGCACCAAACAGGGTAACATTATACCAGGCAACCAATATAGAAAGGTATGTTTATGGTTATGTGCCAGGTGGCAATAACTGCACAATTGTATTAAAAACTGAAGACAAAACATATAAAGCGGTTGCTGATGAAGAAGGATATTTTACAGCTTCTGTAGGAATATTAACTGCTGGTACAGATATAATAGTACATGCTTATAAGCACTCTGGCGGTGTTGCTAAAAAAGGCTATGCCAAGACTTATACTGTGGAAGATGCCAATGAGCTTTATACAGAGCTGCGGGATGTACAGATACATATTGACAGGGTAACTAATAAAGATAAACAGATATCCGGCAAATGGACTGAAACAGATTCAAAGATTTATATATGTGCTGGCAACAGGGAATATGTTACAACTACGGATGAAGAAGGCAGATACAGTGTAGATATAAAAGCACGCCTTAGCATAGGTTCACCAGTATGTGTGTTTTCAAGAAGCACAAAAGGCGGAATTAAAGGCATGCGCATATTTAAAGTAGTGCTTGGCCCTCCAATAAAACCTGTAGTAGTTGGAAGCATAAATACTAATACAAGATACATAAAAGTATATACAAAAGAAAATTGTGAAGTTACACTTAGGGCTGGTGCACAAAAATATATAAAAACTTCTGGTGTATACAACAGCAACACCAACAGATATTATTATACATTCAGGATTACATCCGTAAGAGCTGGTGCAAAAGTATATGCATATGCGAGAAATGATGCGGGACGGACAATAAGTAAAACAAAACAAGTAAAAAAAATTAAAAAACCTAAAAAAAAGAAATAAACTTATAATTTACAGTTATTCTTTGTTGGAAGACGGACGCAGGGTTTGACAACGTTCCACTAAATTATTCCATAACAAAAAACATGTCGCAGACATGGCTTTTGCACGCATTCCGCTACGTTACCACGCAGCGGCACATAAAGCCCCTATATCCCACAGGAAACTTACATTTCCTGTGGGATATAGGGGCTTAAATATCGGCGGTGCTAAATATTATAACTGTAAATTATATTGTGAGGCAGAAGATTTAGACAACACCGTAATATAATTTTTTCGTAATAATACTTGTAAAACAATATACTAATTTGCATGTGACTAACAAAATCCTCCCCCACCCCATTTACAGTTATCTTGTTATTTTATGTTTTACTGTAAATTTGCAGTGGCAGGTTTCGTGTGCCATGATGCCAGAATTATTCCGTTAAAGGGGTACTTTGAGCCCGCCGGCATTTAAGTCCATGTGTCACAGAGTAAATGAAGGTTTCCTTTGGGACACATGGACTTTATGTGCCGCTGCGTGGCTCATCGTAGCGGAAGCGTACCCCTGTACGGAATATTCTGGCTCTGGCACAGAAACTGTCCGCCATCCCATACAAAAACACAAGATAACTGTATAAACTATTCCATATCATCCCTTAATGCATCTATTATATTTTCTTTTTTTATTTTGCTTGTTGCATATAACATTGTAATAAACACAATAAACAACACGCTAAATGTACTTACGCCAATACCAGTCCAGGGTATTACAAAATTAATATCATCAGCCCCGCCGCCAGATATACCCTTATATACAAGCCATGAAAAAAGCATTGCAACCGGAAGCCCGCAGCCTAATGCCCTTATTCCATAAAATGCACATTCAAAATTCATCATTTTCTGGAATCCACGTTCTGATATTCCTATTGAACGCAGCATTGCAAGTTCCCTCCTCCTTAGTTTTATATTAGTTGAAATTGTATTAAACACATTGGCAGCAGCAATTAGTGATATTATTACAATAAACGTATATGCAAATACATTAGCTATAAATATCATATTTGTATTATCTTCCATCATCCTGTTTACATTAAATAAATTATAATTATCTGTTACACTCTCAGACAAAATTTTCATCTCAATATCTTCCATAGATTTTGAAGCGGTTTCAGAACAGAATGTTATACCTTTAGCACCTTTATTAGCATCTGTAATCTCAAAAGTGTCTTTAATTGAATATGGCGCAAGTACCATAAATATATAACCTGAGGGTTTATACACACTTGTATCTTCTATATCTGGAAGTATATCAGGTGGTATAAATTCCTGAAATGTTACTTTTATCTCTTTTCTATTACCATCAGCACCATATCCAGCACCTGCTGGTATAATACTAAAATCCTCTGTACCATTTTTAAACATATTATCAAAGTCTTCTGGACTTTTGCTCCTTTGGGTATGGTCTTCAAGTTTGGCAATAGAAATAAGCTTTGCACCATTTCCTGTATATTCACTCTCTGGCAGCCCAAGTTCTTTTATTATGCCAAGATATGCGTTATCATTAATAAATTGTATATCCATTAAAAGCTCTGCTGTCCTGTCCTGTGGTTTTATACGCAATATTTCTTTTAAACCATCTGTTATATTGTCTGTATCTGCTGTACAAGTATACTTTGCAACTGCCTGGTATGTGCCATTATATACACCATCCACTGTCTTTAACTTATCATAAAGTGCAGCTATTTCACTGTCTTCCATGTCTTTTGCAGCAAAGCCTATATCATAAGTAGTAAAAACTACCGCCATTTCTGATGCCTGTTTTAAATATATTACAAAAGAATTAGATGATATAAAAAGGACTATGCTTAATACAAGTGAAAATACTATACTTCTGTAGCGTTTTTTATTTCTTTTAAAATTTTTAAGTGCAAGCATACCCTCCAGCCCATATATATGTGATGCCAGCCTTGATGTTTTTATACTTTCTGCTTCAACTTTAACATCATTTGTCTGCCGTATACACTCCATTACAGGTACTGCTGCTGCCCTGCGTGCGGGAATATATGCTGAAACCAGTATAGCAGCCAGGCTTGTTACCACTGATACAATAATAGCCAGGGCTGATATTACCATTTTTAAGGGAGTATCATACATAATGCTTTCAAAATTCTTAGCTACTATAGCAATTACAATATTCATCCCGCACGCTCCAGTAAGTATTCCAGCAGGTATTCCAATTACCCCTATACAAAATGCTTCAAATAATACAGAATTTCTTAACTGCTTTTCTGTTGCCCCAACTGAAAGCAAAATTCCAAACTGGTGTGTACGTTCATTTAATGATATATTAAATGCGTTATAAATCATAAATACAGAGCCAGCCATAACAATAAGAATTACAACTGCTCCAACAGAATACAAAAGAGTATTAAATATATTATTATCAGAAATCCCCATAAAACGCAGCACATTATCGTTAAGTATATAAGGATACTTACCAGATATATTACTTACATAACTGCGCACTGAATATGGATTTTTAAGACTTACAAAAAAGTTAAAGCTTTCTGCTTCCTTTGCACCGCCTTGTTTTGTTATTATAGTATATCCAGGTGAAAAATCTTCTTCATATTCTGGTTTCTGGCAAATTCCAACAACTTTATAAATTCTTTTTTGCTGTGGCATAAATATTTCATCTCCAGCTTTATAAGGGGTATCTTGCCAAAGAACCCTGTCACCACTGGAACGTTTTCCTATATCTAATGTAATGCTGCTGCCAACAGGCAGTTTTACCCCTCCTCTTGATGCAATACCACCTGATATAACAACCTCACTGTCATTTTCTGGCATCCTGCCAGAAACAAGTGTTATAGGAAGCATACGGAAAGTTTCATCACTATAACCTGCTATAAAAATATAAGGTTTTTCCTTAGTTTTACTTCCCTCCAGCATTGCATACCCTGTATTTTCCAGAGCCGCCACACTAGAAACCCCTTTATCTTCCATATGTTTTTCTACAAAAGAATATGGTACACCAATAAACCCTGCATGCCAGTTCCCATACTTCTGTGCTGCCCCGTCTGCCAGGTAACTTAAAAGTGAAACACCAAATGTAGCAACTGCCATAATCATTGCAGATGACAGTATAACACCAACAATAGTTACAATAGTTCTTGTACGGCTTTTCACAAGGCCCTGTAGTGCAATTTTATTAAAAATATTCATATCTGCACCACCTGCCTTTCATCCCTTGCTATCTTTCCGTCTGCAATAGTAATAATACGCTCTGCCTGCAATGCTATATTTTCATCATGTGTAACAATAACCAGTGTCTGGTTGTACCTTTCATGGCTTTCTTTAAGAAGCCTTATAATCTCCTGGCCGTTACGGCTGTCAAGGCTTCCTGTAGGCTCATCCGCAAGCATTACTGCTGGTGCATTCATCAATGCACGCCCTATTGCAACACGCTGCTGCTGCCCTCCAGAAAGCTGGTTTGGAAGGTGGTTCTTCCTGTCCTTTAATCCCAGTAAATCCAGCAGGTCATCCAGACGCTCTTTATTTGGTGTGCGTCTGTCCATTAATACTGGCAGTGTTATATTTTCTACAACATTTAATGTAGGAATAAGATTGTGGAACTGGTATATAAGCCCAACCTGCCGCCTGCGGAAAATTGCAAGCTTTTCACTTCCCTGTCCATATACATCCTGCCCGTTTAGCAATATCCTGCCGCTTGTTGGCACGTCTACACCTGCAATGCTGTGAAGCAGGGTAGACTTCCCAGAGCCAGAAGAACCAATAATAGCAGTAAATTCCCCTTTGCCAATTGTAACCGAAACGTGGTCAAGTGCAACGACTTTATTTTCATTGCTGCCATAAACTTTACATAAATTATCAACTTTTAAAAACTCCATTATGTGAGCCTCCTTTTTTATGGTATACCCATATAATAAGTTTTCTACATTACATTATGGTGACTTTAAAGTGAGAGATTTGTCACATTACATGCTGCATGTTTTGGAAAACATATAATAAATACTGCACCTCCATCTGGATGGTTCTTTGCAGTAATTGTCCCTCCCTGCCTGGTTATAATTGTTTTACATAACGCCAGCCCTATTCCATATCCTGCTGTACTGGCATCCCTTCCACGGTAAAACCTGTCAAAGAGATGTGGCAAATCCTCTTTCTTAAAACCACTGCCACTGTCATGGAACTTTATTTCAGTAAACAATACATTGTCCCTGGCAGTAATCTCTATAATACCATTATCTGGAATATTTTCTATACAATTTTTAATAATATTCTGGACTGCTTCTGAAAACCACCTGTAATCACCATATATAAAAACACCCTCTGGCAGGTCTGCCTGTACCATAATGCCATGCAGTTCCATTTGTATCTGGAATGGCTGCAATGTTCCGTTTATAAGTTCCTTCACGTCCAGCCTGGAACACTGGAAATCCACAATCCCTGCATCAAGACGTGATAGTTTAAGAAGCGAAGAAACCAGCCAGTCCATATGGATATACAATTCCCCTGTTTCCCTTAACAAAGATTTACGTGTACTATTGCCAGGGTTGTTTTTTAAAAGGGACAGCACCAGGTTTGCAGACGTAAGCGGTGTACGTAGCTGGTGTGCAATATCTGCCAGTGAATTTGCAAGATGCTTTTTTTCCCTTTTAAGTACTTCATTCTGTTCATTAATACGCAAAACCATCTTTGCCACTTCAGTTTCCAATATTGAAAGTTCCCCTTCTTCCTGGCTGCTTATATACAAGTAACCAGGATTGTGGAGTACAGTACAAATCTGTTCTGAAACCTGTGCAATTCTTTTATACCTGGCTTTTGTAAATATAAAAAATGCCACCCCATATGCAGCAGCAGAAAAAAATACCAGCAGTAAAACTGCTGGATGTATTGAAATACCTGCTATTGCAGAAATAATAGTTATTATAATAAAGACTATGCTAAACTGCCTTATTTCCCTGTTACGAAACATAATTCCCTCCAAGCCTGTACCCTGTACCACGTACAGTTAATATAATCTTTGGTGATGCAGGGTCATCCTCAATCTTTTCACGCAGCCTCTTAATATAAACTGTCAGTGTATTATTATTTACAAACTCCCCTGCCGCATCCCATAATTCATCTAACAGACAGTCCCTTGTAATTATATTATGTGGATTATTAATAAATACAAGCAGCAGGCGGTATTCCAGGGCAGAAAGAAATATCTCCCTGCCATATTTTTTCACAATACCGCTTGCTAAATCAACATCCAGCCCGCATATTTCAAATGCAGATGGTGAATGTCCTTTTTTACGCAAGGCCGTATTAATCCTTGCTACAAGTTCACGTGGGCGGAAAGGTTTTGTAATATAATCATCAGCACCAATATTAAGCCCTGTCACAACACTAGCTTCATCCCCGGATGCCGTAAGAAATATAACAGGAATATCATATGCCTGTTTAATTTCTGTACATACTGCAAAGCCATTTCCATCAGGAAGTGAAATATCTACAAGTGCCAGGTCTGGCTTACTGCTGTAAAGCATTGCAAAAGCATCCTTCTGCGAAACTGCATGTATAGTAGTAAAACCTTCCGTACTAAGCAAAAGAGAAAGATTTCTGGCAATTTCCCTGTCATCTTCAACTAAAAATATGCGTTTCACTAATCCACCATCCTTTACATGCCTGCCATATGTTGTTAATACACTCTTTTATTCAAACCCAGTTATATTATGCTGAAAAAATAATCTTTGTAACTTTCTTTCCTTCCACTTTAAGAGCCGCTGATATAAAAAACACTTTATCACCCTTTTTATAACCAGCATCATCCGCCCATTGTTTAAACTGTACTGTTTGTATATTCTCTGCCTCATCCATTACCACTTTACATTTACTGGCAACTTTTAATGTATACTTGCCCTTTTTCTCTTCTGTATCATACAGCTTATTCTGTGAAGCAGACTTTCTAATCCCACCCTTTAATGTAATTTTGTTTCCATTATAATACATATCTGCTCTTCCGCCAGCTTTAACAGAAACCCCATAAAGCCAGTAACTGCTTTTTGCATATACCTGCCCTGTACCAAAAGCTGCCCCTGCCAGAAGGCTAAAAATAACAGCAATAATAATTAAACTTTTTTTAGATATTTTCATAAATCCATCCAAATCCTTTCTTAATAAATTTTTCCACCTGTGTGGTTGCAATCCGGCAGTTCATTTTCATTATTATATTAAAGCCAGGATTAAAATTCAAGAAAAAATAAAATATTTTATAGATAATACAAGGCATATATGAAGATTAACACAAATTCCATTATATTGCAAAATTTGTATTATTATGGTTTTACATATATGCCTTGCATAATTATACTATTTTTAATATTTACTGGTTAAGCACTGGCAGCCCGTTTTCATCCCACTGCACAGTACGTATCCTTGCACTCCTGCATGGGTCATAAAGAGGGTCTTCTGCACCATAACCACAATTGCCTTCATAACATTCTTTGGAACGTGAGTGGTACACAAATATATAATTTCCTTTTTCATCTACTGTAAAGGAATTATGCCCTGGCCCATATTCGTCTATTAAATCTTCCGATGTAAGTGCAGGTGTTTTTTGCTTTGTCCATGATTTAATATCCATAAGGTCTGCTTTCTCATCTGCGTACATATATCCAATACAGTATTCAGGCCCTGTTGCAGATGCAGAATAAGCTACAATTACTTTACCATCATGGATTAATACAGATGGCCCTTCATTTACAGGGAATGTTACACACTCCCAGTAATATTCAGGTTTTGTAAGCAACATTGCCTTAGTAGTAGTTTTCCAAGGTTCTTCTGGGTTAACTTCTGCCATATACAGATTTGAATTGCCAACTTTCTGCGCCCATATTACATATGACTTTCCATTACATTCAAAATAAGTCATATCCAGTGAGAAACCTGTAAATGATGTTTTATCACCCTTTACTGCCTGGAATTTACCTTTTTCAACCCATTTGTCATTATAAGGGTCACTGCCTGTACACATAAGTACATGGCAGTCAATATCCCATACATTATTTGCAGAACCACTAGCTGCATAGTATACATACCATTTCCCGCCAATATAATGTATTTCTGGTGCCCAGATAAAACGGTGTGCAGTTTTGCTCCCACTTTCATCCCATAAAACTTTTTCCTCTGCTGTCTTTAAACCTTCAATGGTCTCCGACCTTCTTAAAATTATCCTGTCATACCCGTCTTTATCCCTTGCACCATACATAGGATAAGATGCTGTAAAATAATAATATCCATCTTCACCCAATGTAATATATGGGTCTGCACGGTCAGCAATAAATATCTCTGATTTTGTCCCTTTTAATTCCATATCCTCACCTTTGCTAGTATCATATAGCTGTGCTATCTCTGTGTCTGTCTTTGCGCCCTGGAATACCTGTACTTCCCTTACAAATCCTGTATATGTAACATCTGGATAAGATGACTTCCCAATATATGCCACAATATCATTGCCAAAATCACTGAATTTCATATCCAGTTTTGAAGTACCAACTTTCTTTCCATTAAAATATCCAGTAATACTGTCTGTTGTAATAACCGTTACATAATGGTTCCACTCTGTTCCTGTAAACGGCCCGTCTGTGCCCTTTGATGCAATAGACGGGCTTATTCCAACCTCTGTATTAAAAGGCTCATTTACATTACGTGAATTAGTCATAACAGATTTCATGCGTCCAGCAGGGTTACTTGGATTTAACAGCCAGTAAGACACTGGCATCTTTTCCTTTGTTCCTGCAAACATTGCACTTGTATTAACTGTACCACTGTAATTTTTAAGCCATATTGAAATAGTCATTGTATTGCGTCCTGCAAAAACCTTTTCTGGCAGTTTAATATATGCGCCCTTCTCTAACAGGAGCGACTGGTTCTGCTGTAATTCTGTATTTACACCAAAAAGTTCTGCATCATTTCCATTTCCAGACTGGTCTAAAAGGCGTTTCCCATCTTCACTGCATGTCATGTTATAGTGTATAAGCTCTGAAACACTTGTATCCTCTATAACATTATCTGATGGTGCAGCAGTTGGCACTGTTGCTTCAGGTTCTTCTGTTTCCTGTGGTACACCTTTCTTTAGGACTTTAACCTGTACAGTCCTTGTTACTGTTCCTGTTTCTGTATTAATCTTTGCTTGTATAGCTGCTGCCCCTTGTTTCTGTGCTTTAACCATAACAGACTGTTTTGATGCCTTTGAAAGTTTTACTATATTTTTGCCTTTAGTTACCGACCACTTTACACTCTTAATCTTTATACCTGATGTATTCCTAACATTAACTTTCTTGCTCTTTCCAGCCGTAAGTTTAATATTTGTGCTGTCAAGTTTTAATGTTTTCTTAGTAATCCCTTGAGTTTTTGTATTTTGGGCTGCATATACATCAGAAACGCCAAAAGATACTAATACAATAGCTGCTGCTATAAAAACAGCAAGCAGTTTTTTCCATTTCTTCTCCATAATAATCCTCCTATATTTGTTTTATATCTGCCTGTGCGCACCAGGACTTGTTAATAATGGCATTATTATATATCTGCCAAATATAAAAGTCTATGATTTGAACCGCCACAAACTTGTCTTTTTCTGCTTTTTTGTGCTAAAATGGCAGCACTATTTTAAACTTAAGACAATGAGGAAACTATATGTATGGAGAAATAAAACTTGTAATGCCATCTTTATAATATTAATCTGGCATTATGATGTTCCAGCAGGAACTTATTTAATAATACTTAATGCAAATAATAGCAGGATGTCTTTACTATCTTATAGGAGTATATAAATTCGCATGTCCTAAAGCATCAACATGTATATATACATCCATAAATGTTATCCCATCCTCTTCATATACATATTCAAAACATGTAAGAAACTCCCTGCCAGAATTTTCCTTAAACCCATTGGCATCCAGGTATTCCATTATCCTTTTATAAGCGCCTGGTATTAACTCAAATGCCCTAGAAAACGGGTCACGTATTGTAATATATGCGTAGTCCGCGTCACCCTGGCTTGTTATCTCTACACCTGGACATCCTGGTTCAAATCCATCTGGAAGAATATACGCTGATACATATCCTCTCAGCCCAAAACGGTTCTGCTGTTCTAATGATGCAAATGGAAAATCCCATCCAATACGCTTTGGCTTATAGCCTGGAATATTATTAAGGCCACTTGCTTCTGCCCATCTGTCCATATACGCATTTACATCATCTTCAGGATTTGGCGTAATCATAACATACCTTGCCATACGGAACCCTTTTACTTTCCTAAATTTTACTTTAGAATAAATTTCCATTACTTTATGCATATCCTGCTTAAGCAGTTCATCCACTTTACAATGGAACATATCCCCTATAATAACCAGTTTAGGTATCTCTGGATATGCCTGCCCCATCTCCCACTTTGAGATAGTCTGCCTTGACACAGATAACCTCTCTGCCATTTCTTCCTGTGTTATATTATTTACTTTCCTTAAATATTGTATATTGTCCCCTAGATTCATAATTAACCCCGTTTCTGTATACTATTTCATATATCCTCTTGCTTTTTTATTATTATAACATTATATAATAATTAATAAACAAACCAGAAGTTGCTTTTAGAAACAGGGTATGCAACTAACAGTTGCCGCATTATAAACCTGCCATCTTTTTCCAAAATTCCTTATTTCCAAATAATTTAGATATTAACACAAAAAGCCCGTATCCAAGCACCCCGCCCAGTGTATTAAGCATAAGGTCATCAATATCACAAGACCTGCCTGTAAAATATTGTACAAATTCTATTAAAAATGAGAAAGCCGCCATATATATTGTAGTTTTATATAACCTGCGGCATCTGGCAAATGTGACAGGAAATATAAATCCTAATGGAACAAACATAATAACATTAGCAAGTGTCTGTGTAAACTGTTTTACCAGTCCCATTTCCCATGAGTTTGTAAATACCTTAAAAGGAACAAGGTTTACAACACGGTTATTTGCAGGCACAACCGTAAATCCTATAAGGACTGTTGCAGAAAGTATAACTATAATACAGACACCAAGCCCAAAATATACTATCTGGCGTGCAAAAGCCACCTTTTTTCTTAAAAGAAGAAAAACAGGCAAATAAAGTACAGCTAGTGCAGCCGCCATAATAAACCCAATTAAAATATAACCAAATATCTCCTGTAAAACTAACATAAAAACCTCCTCAACGCCTTTAGCAATTTAAAACTAAATATAATAAAGTATTCTTGATAGAAATTAATATATCATAAACATTTACATTATATATCTGTTTTATATACAGAATTTCTTACAAAAATCCTATTTTTTAGAGGAAATTTTTATTAACTATTAAATTTATGTTTTTATAGATTTTCAAACCTTCCAGGATTATGCTGCATCCAGATAAATGCTGCTAAACATATTAATACAGATAACAAAGAGCCTGCTGGTGCAGCAATCCCCATTGGAAAAAGAGTACTTAAATAATATTTTGACGCAATATATGCAAGCGGTATACGTGCAAATATAATAGAGGCAAAGTTATGTATAAATGAAACCATTGACATTCCATAAGCACAGAAATACCCGCTAAAGCAGAAATGCATACCTGCAAAAATGCAGTCCCATACATAACTGCGCATATATTGCCCTCCAAGTTTAATTACTTCACTATTTCCTGAAAACAGGCTGGTTGCACCTTCTGCTGCAAACTGCATAAAAATTGTAACAGCTATTCCAAATGAAACAGCAATAACCAAAGAATATTTTAATGTCTGTTTAGCCCTGTCATGTTTCCTTGCACCTATATTCTGTGCAGAAAGTGCAGACACTGTAGACAGCATAGAAGAAGGCACAAGAAAAATTATTCCTATAATTTTCTCCACAATACCAACAGCAGCAGCATCATTTAACCCCCTGCGGTTTGCAAATACAGTTATTACAATAAATGCAATCTGTATAAACCCGTCCTGCACTGCAACAGGTATGCCAATTTTTAAAATGCTGCTAAGTACCACTTTATCCAGACAGAAATCTTTCTTAGATATTCCAGGTATCATTTTATGCCTTATTATAAACACAAAAGAAACTACAACACTGGCTGCCTGTGACAATGTTGTTCCCAGTGCTGCCCCTGCTGTACCAAGTTTTAAAACACCAATAAAAATAAAATCCAGAATAATGTTAAACACACATGCAACTGCCACAAAATACATTGGGCTTTTTGAATTACCCATTCCACGGAAAACTGAACCAATAATATTATAAGCTGTAATAAACGGAATTCCTGCAAAGCATATTTGCAGGTAAATAACTGTTCCCTCTGCTGCTTCCGCTGGTGTTGACATAATATTTACTATTGGCTTTACTGCTGCTGATAGTATTATTGTACAAATTATAGAAAGAAACATAAAAAGTGCTGCCGTATTTCCAACCGCTTTATTAGCATTACTTTGTTCACCTGCACCAGCCGCCCTGCCAATTATAACAGTTGACCCCATAGCCAGCCCGGTAATTATAACTGTCAGCATATGCATAACCTGGCTTCCAACAGACACAGCAGTTGTACTCTCCACCCCGTTAAACTGTCCAATAATAAAAAGGTCTGCCATACCATATAATGTCTGCAAAAAATATGAAAATAAATAAGGAATAGAAAAATACAATATTGTTTTTAAAACACTGCCCTCTGTAAGTTCCCTTTCCCTTTTTGTTGTATAACTTTCTGCCATAACCAATCTCCTTCCAGAAGCAGGCGGACTATTTGTATTGCTGTTCCTGTCCCATAATATAGATGATTATAACATGTGTTTTATCTGGTATGCAACATTACTTCTTCACATCCACACGTCCGTTTCATAAATTTCCAGTTATCTTTTGTTAGTGGACGGACGGTTTCCAGTGCCAGAGCCAGAATATCCAGTAAAAAAAACATGCCGGAGGCATGGCTTAAAGTACCCCTTTTATGGAATATTGCTGGCATCTTTGCACTGGAAACCTGCCATCATAAACCTGTAATAAAACATATGGTATAAGATAACTGTAAATCATGGGCATGCGGACATTATGGGAACTGGAAAATAAAAGATATTGGTTTTTGTAAACTATGTTATTATGCATTTCCAGAATATTATGAACATATCGCAGGAAAGAAAGAAAAAAGAATAGAACTAGTTTTTGGAAAAGATGATATGGATATTTATAATAAAATTAATAATTTAGCTAATAAATACAAAATTCCAAAACAGGATTTAATAAAACGGCTTTTAAAATATGCTGGCCATATTGATATAAAAAATGAAGAAGATAAGTATTAAATATAATAAATGAACCTGGTACTACCTGGAAAACCAAAAATCATAATATTTTTATGGTTTTCCAGATTATTGTATATTTTATAAAGAAAGGTGTTTTTAATTAAGCTGGTAGTACAGCCCTTTTAATTCCATAAGCTCTTCATGAGTCCCCTGCTCTGCTATTCCCTGGTTTGAGATATAAAGTATCTGGTCAGCATTGCGTATTGTTGAAAGCCTATGTGCAACCATAAATGCAGTTTTATCTTTTATTATAATATCAAGTGCCTGTTTTATTAGCTGTTCTGTTTCTGTGTCTATTGAACTTGTGGCTTCATCAAGTATTATAATAGAAGGGTTTTTTAGTATAATCCTTGCAAAACTTATTAACTGTTTTTCACCTGCGGAAAGCCCCTGCCCGCGTTCTTCAAGTTTGTGGCCATATCCATCATTAAACTGTAGTATACGTTCTTCAGCGTGTATAAGGCGGGCTGCATTTTTACATTCTTCGTCCGTAGCGCCAGGACGTCCATACCTTATATTTTCAAGGATTGTGCCTTTAAACAGGAATGGGTCCTGCATAAGCACACCAACTTCTTTACGCAGTGAGTGCAGGCCTATATTTCTTACATCTGTCCCATCTATTTCCACACTTCCGCTATCTACATCATAAAAGCGCGTAAGCAGGTTTATAACAGTAGTCTTTCCGGCGCCAGTAGGCCCAACAAGTGCTATTGTGCTTCCAGGAGATACATGCAGGTCGAAGTCTTTTAATACAGGTTCATCTTCATCATATGAAAACGTTACATGGTTAAAATCAACTTTACCCTGGATGTTTTTAATAGAAACAGCATTAGAAGCATTTTCTATTCCAGCAGGATAATCAATAGTGTCAAATACCTGCTCAAGGTTGGAGCTTACCTGTGCAAGCTGCTGTATTATAAATGCAATTTGTGTTACCGGTCCTGAGAAAAGCCCCATATAGCTTGTAAATACTACTAATGTACCAGCATTCATTGATGTACTGCCGCCAAGTATCATTGAAAGGGCAAGACCATAAAGGCATATAATACCAAAGTTCCAGAATATTTCCACAATAGGTGTGTTAAGTTCATTGCGGCGTACAATGCTTAACCAGATATTGGCACTTTGTGAATGTAAGTCTTTATAGATTTCTGTATTAAGTTCCTCCCTGTTATAGCTTTTAATAATCTTTTCACCCATAATTGATTCAATAATAAATGCAGTACGGTTTGAAATTTTTGCCCTGTGTGTTGGGAATATTTTCCTTATCGAATAACGTAATCCAAATACACATACCATCATTGGCAGTACTGCCGCAAGTACAATTCCTGTAAGTGCCGGGCTTATTGAAAGCATAAAGAATGTTACAATAATAATTTTAACAATATACACAAGCAGCATTACAAGGAAGTTAGTAAAAAAGTTAGCAAGGTCATTTATATAATCTGTAACACGTACTACAATTTTGCCATCAGGCCTTGAATCAAAGTAATCAAATGGTAATTCCTGTAGTTTATAGAATATATCCTGCCGTATGCTGGCAATAACTTTATGGCCCATTATGCCAGTCTGGCGCTGGTGTATAAATGTTGTTCCAATCTCTATAATTGCAAGTAAAGACATTCCTGCAATTATAAAAGTAAGTTCCCTGTAATCCTCATTAACTACTACTTCATTAATAATCTTTTTAAGAAGAAGTGGTGAAACCATTGACACAAATGAAGATAAAAGCATTAATGCTGCTACAAGTACAACAGTTTTTTTATAAGGCAGCACATAGCGCAAAATCTTGCCAAACTGTTTTATATCCACTTTTTTTGTTATAACTTCATCCTGGAAATAAGTATTTCTTCTTGCCATTAATACCCTCCTGTCCCGGCAGTTAAAATGTCCGTTTCTTCTTTGTAGTTAATTATTTCCTTATTTTGTGCTTCCTGTATCTTGTAGACTTTGGCAAACCTGCCATTTAATGCCATAAGTTCATCAAAAGTGCCACGTTCTGTTATCATGCCATCCTGCATATAAAGTATTTCATCACATGATACTACAGAAGAAAGGCGGTGTGCAGATATAAGGATTGTTTTGTCTGGGTAGTTTTTCTTAATATCTGCAAGAAGCTTCTTTTCTGTCTTTACATCAAGTGCACTTGTTGAGTCATCAAGTACAAGTACAGGTGCATCTTTAAGAAGTGCCCTTGCTATTGAAATTCTTTGTTTCTGCCCGCCCGAAATGCCAAGCCCGCGTTCACCAACAATTGTATCATAGCTGTCTGGCAGGTTCTTTATAAAACTGTGCGCCTGGGCATGTCTGGCAGCGGATATAATCTGTTCATGTTCTATATCAGGTTCACTATATGCAATATTAGAGTCTATTGTATTAGAAAAAAGGAATACATCCTGGAACACATATGCAAACCTGTCGCGCAGTGCACTTAATTCATACTCATTTGTTTCTATTCCATTTAACTTTATAGAACCGCTTGTTATATCATGTATTCTTACAAGTGACTCTAAAAGCACACTTTTGCCGCTTCCTGTACCACCAGTAATGCCTACCTTTTTACCTGAAGGTATTTCCAGGTTAATGTCTTTAAGGATTGCGCTGCCATCTGCTTCAAGATAAACATGGCTAAGTGAAATATCAGTTTTTTCAATGTTCTTAACGGGTTTTGTGCCATTGCTGATACGTGACTGCTTATTCATAAAGTTAAGCATTTTCTGCCCCGAAACAAGCTGCTGCTGCATCTGGAAAAGTGAATTATTTATCTGGGTAATATGGTCCATAATTTTAAGTATATAATTGGTACATGCAACAAGGAAACCAACCATTATCTCACCTTTTATAACAAGCAGCGCACTAATAGCAATACTGCCTATATATGCAGTCTGTCTCACAATTCCGAATATAACTTCAAATTTTGATGATAGTTTAATCTGGTTAATATATGAAGTTTTAAGTTCTTCATTAGCATCATCAAACTTTTCTTTTTCAACTTTTTCATTAGTAAAAGAGCGTACAAGCCGTACTGCTTCTATATTTTCCTGTACAGTAAGGTTCATTCTGGAATTATTTCCTCTTATAGCCTTGTAATTTTCCATTGCAAGCTTCCGGAAACGCATTAGTGCAGTAAAAAGCACAGGTGCAAGCATTACAGGTATTAAAAGCAGCCATATATGTATATTTGCAAGCATTATGGTACTTACAGCCAGCACAGCAATGCTGTCAATAATATTTGGCACAATACGGCAGAACATTTCTTTAAACATAATGGTATCTGCATTAATAGTTGTAAGAAGTTCACCAGTGTTATAATCAGATATTGTCATGCTGTCAAGTTCTGACAGTTTCTTAAAAGTTACCATACGCAGGTCTGTTTCAAGCCCAAGCCCAAGTTTCTGGTTGGTTACATTTTTAATATATATAAGAACCAGACGCACAGACAGCAGTAACATAAGCAGCACCGAAAGTGAAAATAATAGCCGCATTGTATGTATATTGCCAAACTTTCCGCTTAACATAAAAGAAAATATATTTGTTTTATCTGGTGTGTCACTCCGTATAACATAGTCAATAAACATTTCTGATATCATAGGAATAAGTAAATCGCATGTTAATGCAATAAAGCTTAAAAGCTGGATAAAAACTGCTGTTTTAAGATATTTTTTCCAGTAGCTTAAACCAAATCTGAATACTTCCATTATAAACTTTCCCCCTCTGTAAATTTATATCCTATAGTTACATCTTTACCTTTATATCTGCCTGCAATTTTTTCAAGCAGTATATTAAATGCAGTTTCACCTAATTTTTCTGTGTTACAGTCTACAGAATTAATAAGTGGCGTAATATTTTCAAGCATATCTATATTATCAAATCCCATAATACCTATCTGGGAAGGTATTTGTATACCATGCTTCCGGTATAAACTGGCAATTTTTATTGCAAGCACATCATAAGGGCATAAAACAGCAGTACGTAAAAAAGCATATGGAAGTGACAGCAGCAGGTTTTCGTCATAAGTGTCCATAATATTGCATTTAAGCCCTTCCAGCGCCATGCCTTCCTTGTATCCGGCACATCTTTCATCAAGTGAAAAGAAGTTCATATTTTTATTTCCAGAACCATTACAGCCTTTTACATCCATATAAACAATATTATTATAACCCCTGGCTGCAATCCTCTGGACTGCTTTGCGCATAATTTCCCGGCAATTTATATCCACATGTGTAAAGCTTTTAGAAATCCTGTTGTATAAAGTAACTATTGGAATATTTAGCTGTTCCAGCTCATGTTCATATGCTGCACCATAACCAACAGGGAAAATTATAATCCCATCG
Organism: uncultured Lachnospiraceae bacterium; assembly: GCA_910579085.1. Lineage (GTDB taxonomy): Bacteria > Bacillota > Clostridia > Lachnospirales > Lachnospiraceae > Butyribacter. The sequence continues at coordinate 27,546 of CAJTRU010000046.1, forward strand.
GTCTGTCTTCTGGCAAGGTAATGGATACCTTCGAGTTCTTTAGAAGGTGAGTTATGGGAGAGGACAAGGCTTATAAAGTATCCATTCTGTCCTGCATTTCTTTCAATAACTTCAATAAGTGAAGTAAAAAAGCGGTTAGAAAGCCCACCACATACAACGCCAATAGTTTTAGTGTTTCCAGTTGCAAGACACTGTGCGAGTAAGTTCGGTTTATAATCCAGTTCCTTTGCGGCAGCAAGTATGCGTTCCTTTGTTTTGCTGCTTATTCCTGTACGGTTATTAAGTGCACGGTCTACAGTGCCTTCTGATACGTTACAGTAGCTGGCTATTTCACGTATAGTTACGGGCATACCATACCTCCAATCCATTGGCAGTCATTTATACATAATGTAACTGGTATGTTACACAGTATATAATATAACAATTCCATATAATATGGTTATATAATTATTATTTATAATTTCCGTGTGCGCACACGGAAATTTACGGACTATTATATCACCAGAAAACAGAGATGTCAAATGCTTTATTGTAAATCTTCAATTAGTCTTTTGGACATAATGCAAAAAAACTGTTATAATCATATGGGGAA
>CAJTRU010000047.1 GCA_910579085.1 uncultured Lachnospiraceae bacterium
GTTTTATAAAATATTTATTTTATGCGGTTATCCTGGGGAACAAGATAAGTTTCTATTCAAAATTATCTTCATTCCATTTTTTACTGTTTCTTTTTATAAAGATTTCCAAAAACTGGCGTATAAGGTCTATATCTTCTTCACTGCAAAGACGCAATCCTTCAACAATATCTTTTGTCACATTATTTGCATGTATATTGCCAAGTAAAAAATAGTCAGGTGTAACTTTTAATTCATTGCAAATTGAAATTAACGTATCTAAACTTGGTTTTTCCCTTCCGTTTTCTATTGATGACATATGGTTATTAGATATGCCAAGTCTTTCAGCTAGTTCATTTTGTTTCATACGGAATTCTTTTCTTCTGGTTTTTATGCGTCTGCCCATTTCATTGTAATACTGGCTTTCCTGCTCCATAATAAATCCCTGTGCCTTTCTCTGTATTAGTTGGTATAGTTATATAATTTGTACTAGCATACCAGTAAACTAGGAGTTTTAGAAGAATGTATTCCAGAATATTTCTTTATAATATTGTATTTTATATAAATAATACATTTTTATTCTGTAGTATATATAAAAAGTAATACAAACAGGCTTCTATTAACCAATTAATATATAAAAGTGCAATTATATTTTTCATATGTATAAAAATATAAATATTTGTATTAATATTATTATACTTGAAAGTATTTTGTATGCTGCTATTTTTATAATAAATAATATAATTGCAGATTTATGTATCTGTAGAAAGACGGTTAAATCCAAGCCCGCAGAACCCTCTGCGCAATATGCTTTCTGCAATGGACATATGTACAATAACAAAAGGTGTTCCCTTTGGATTTGGAATATAGAAAATACCAGAAGATTTCCTGGCAAATGCTTCTTCATTTATGGTAACAGAGCATGGTATGCCATTAGAGGCAAAAACTACATTATCTGGAGTACATGCAAGAGGAGGAAGAAACCAGAATGTTTTTTGTTCCTGCTTTTTTGGTTCTATAAATGTGCAGGGACGCCAGTCTTCTTCAATAAGGTATTGTTCTAATAAAAGCTTTACCCGGTCACTAAAAAGAGCTTCTTCTGCCAGATAATCAAATTTTTCTAAAGATGAAATATTTTCCATAATCCTTACAGATGGTTCTTCCTGGTTATGTTCCTTTTCTTTAGGAATAGAAATTGTACCTATTTGCTTTAATAAAAAGTAATCCATGTTTTACCTCATTTCTTTATTTTGTATATGTAGATTAACTGACAATATTTATAACTTTCATTTGTTCTGGTGAAAGTTCAAAGTGTGTAAGCTGGCTTTGCTGGAAAAGTGCCCCATCCATAACAGCCCCAGTAAAATCTGCATCCTGTATGTATGTTCTCTGGAAATCAGCTTCTTTAAGGCAGGCATTACGGAAACTTACACGCTGGTATCCTGTAATAATCCATTTATTATGGTTTGGAACACCAGCATGTGCTTCGGCAGCAGTAAATTTAGCACCTGAAAGGTCTGCTCCAGTAAAATCTGCTTCATGTATAAGACAGTAACGCAGGTCAGCCTCTTTCATATTTGCATTACAGAAACGTGTGCCAAAAAGCATTGAATCCTGGAAATCTGTACTAGTAAGTTTTGCGTTGCGTAAGTCAGAATAACGCAGGTCAATTTCTGAAAGGTCTGCCCCAGTAAAATCCAGGCCAGAAAAGTCTTCAAAAGCATATTCAAATTCACGGCGTAGTGAAAACCATGCAAGTGAATCTTCTGAAGTGCGCTTTTTGTTTTCTTTATATATTGCTTCTGTATAGCCCATGTATTCGCCAATGTTTATTTCAAATTTATCTGTGCGTTGTATTGACAAGAATGGTTCTTTGCTAATGCATGGCAGTATTGAATAGCGGAAAATTGATATAATATAACAGTAAAACGGCCTTATACATGAAAACAGGAAAGACTGTATCTCCTGTGAACTGGCTTCGCCTGCAAACCTTTTGCGGTACGCCATAAGTTCTGATGAAAGTTCATGGTATTTAGTAAATAAAGCAGAAAAATCAAATTCATTTACAATCTGCTGTTTATCTCCAAAGTACCAGTTGTTGTCATAAATACGCACTTCGGCAGTTTCTTTTTTTTGCAGCATATTTGTATACAGGAGGGTATATTCCAGGTAAGATATTTCCCCAAGCCTGCCTGCTTTTTGCATCTTTGTAATGTTTTCACAAGTTTCCTGGAAGTGTTTCTGGAAAAAAGGAACAAATTCAGGAAAATGTTTCTGGTATATATCTTCCATTTCAAATAGTTTTTGGTTTTTTAACTGTATAGCATATTCTTCAAATATTTTATTCATACAAAATCCTTCCATTTGTTACAGGTTGTCCTATGGTATCTGTTACATGATTTTTAAGTGATGGTTTTAGTCTGTCTTATATTAGAAGTCCAGGGTTGTGTCAGTATGCAATGTATGACAGGTATTTATCGTCCTCGTTTTTTATGTAAAAAAGCATGTCACCAGACAGACCTGCAATGGAGTATAAGCCTGGTATATTTTCTATTTTAGTGGTGGTGGATGTCTTTATGTCATATATCAATACATTATCGTAATAGAAACCATACTTCTGGCCGATGCTGCTGTTGCAATACTGTATGGCAATTTTACCTGGGGTACAGTATGCTTCTGTGCCTGAAAGACCAGACTCCCATATTTTTTTATCTTTTTTCCCTTTGCTGTACATATATATGGCGGTTTTTTCCCAGAACCCAAATTCCAAGTAGTAGAGTTTTCCGTCTGATTCTGTAACTGCATAATGTTCTGCATCTGCAATAAGGGTATGCCTGCCTGTATGTATATTATGTATATCTACCTTGTAGAGAGTATCGTAAATATGTTCTGTATAATACAACGCATTGCCACATAAACATCCGGCAAAGATGCTATAATACTCTGATGTTTCTGTAGCTTTTTTTGTTTTCAGGTCAAGCCTGCATATGGACCATGTGCAAGACGGCAGGTACAGGCTGCCTTTATGGAAACGCATTGCATATACATCAGCTATTCCAGTCAGTTTTTTTAGTTTTTTACGTGATATTATTTTATGGAAATCCTCCCCTTCAAAGCCGCAGGAGTATATGCTGCCGGCATATGAAATGAACAGCCTGCTGTCTGACAGGCAGAAATGTATGCCTGTTGTACTGTGTTTATTTTTGGCAGGGTCAAACCTGCATATAAGCTTTACTGTTTTGTCTTTTTTATTTATTCTTATAATCCTGCAGCCGTCTTCAGGGTAGAAAATATAGTTTCCATTCTGTAAAACAGGACCGTTCCCCAGGTCTGGCACGTTGCCTTTATCGTAATCATTTGTAATTTTTGCGCTGTCCCAGTCATATTTGTCTGACAGTTTTTCTTCCTGGCTTTCCTGCGGTGTATATTCTGTGCTGCCTGGCTGTGTAATATTTTCCTTGGTGATTCTAAAGGTTTTATCCTTGGCAGGCTGGGGGTATGACAGGTACGAAATATATTCTTCTTCATAATGGTATGTAGTGGAATAAAACAGCATATCACCAGCAAAGTATCTCAAATAAGTAATGTTCCTTATGTTTTCTATTTTACTGAAAGCAGAAGTCCTGGTATCATATATGGCAACACTTTTTCTGCCATCATTTGTAATGTAAGTGACAGCAATTTTTCCTGAATCAGAGTCTATGGTGTCTGCTAATTTAAAATTTTTAAATTTTTTTTCAAAGCTGAATATTTTTTTATCCTTTTCCCCTTTACAGTACATATAAATATTAAGGTTATGCACATAATAAAGTTTCCCGTCTGTTTCTGTAAGGGCATCACATTTCTTTTTTGTAATGGGGGAATTTTTGCCTGTACGTATATTTATTTTATAGAGCGAATAGTCCCCGTATCTTGTATAATATAATGTGCTGCCACAGAAACATGCCCTGAAGAACCTTTTTGATATTTTTGTGGTTTTTTTTGTTTTTAAGTCTAATTTCCATATAAAATCTCCAATAGACAGGTATAGGCTGCCCTGGTGGAATTTTAATGTGTCAGTATTTCCGTAGTACCATGCACCAGGTTCTATGGCAGTAACCTGTTTTTTTAGTTTTTTACGTGATATTATTTTATGCAGGTTTTTGCCATCAAAGCCACAGGAATAAACATTGCCATTATATTCAATAAACAGCCTGACATCTGAAAGACAGTAATGTATGGATATACTTTCTTTTTTTATAGGGCTGGACCTGTATATAATTTTTTTAGACCCGTCTGCTTTATCTATACGGGCAATTTTACACCCATCTTCAGGATAGAAGACATAATTCTGGTTTTGTAAAACCTGTCCTTCCCCAAAATTCAGGGAATAGCGGCAATCCATAATCCTTGCATTTTCCCAGTCATATATCTCTGACAGTTTTTTTTCTTTGGTTTGTACAGGTTCTTGCTTTTCTGGTGTTGTTATAGCAGGCTGTGCTGTTTCTTCATTAACTGCAATGTTTTCTGGTTCTTTTGTGGCAGGTTTCTGGCATCCTGTAAACAGAAGGGCAAGCAGGCAGAAAGCAGTAATTTTTTTATGCAGGATTTCCTTATGTTTTCTGTTAAAAGATAGTTTATTGCCAGTAAATGCTATTATATACACCTCCCTGGTATTTAATTTTATTAAGTGCAAGCCTTTTAAAGAGCATGGTTTTTAAGCGGTACTTTGTTTTGGCTTATATTAGAAGCCAAGGCTTGTGTCAGTACGCCATGCATGAGAGGTATTTATCGTCCTGGGTTTTTATGTAAAACAGCATGTCACCAGACAGACTATTCTGTGCTGCCTGGCTGTGTAATATTTTCCCTGGTGGTTTTAAAGGTTTTATCCCTGGCAGGCTGGGGGTATGACAGGGACGAAATATATTCTTCCCCATCATGGTATGCAGTGGAATAAAACAGCATATCACCAGCAAAATATCTCAAATAAGTAATGTCCTTTATGTTTTCTATTTTACTGAAAGAAGAAGTCCTGGTGTCATATATGGCAACACTTCCTTCGCCATCATCTGTAATGTAAGTGATAGCAATTTTCCCTGAATCAGACATTATGTCGAATATTGCTGCAATATTTAATTTTTTTTCAAAGCTAAATATTTTTTTATCTTTTTTCCCTTTACGGTACATATAAATATTAAGGTTATGCACATAATAAAGTTCCCCGTCTGTTTTTGTATGGGCATCACATTCCTTTTTTGTAACGAGGGAATTTTTGCCTGTATGTATATTTATTTTATAAAGTGAACCCCTGGTGCTTATATAATATAATGTGCTGCCACAGAAACATGCCCTGAAGAACTCTTTTGATATTTTTGTGGTTTTTTTTGTTTTTAAGTCTAATTTCCATATAAAACCGCCAATGGACAGGTACAGGCTGCCCTGGTGGAATTTTAATGTGTCAGCATTTTCGTAGTACCATGCACCAGGTTCTATGGCGATAACCTGTTTTTTTAGTTTTTTACGTGATATTATTTTATACAGGTTTTTGCCATCAAAGCCACAGGAATAAACGTTGCTGTCATATTCAATAAACAGCCTGTCATCTGAAAGACAGTAATGTATGGATATATTTTCTTTTTTTTCGGGGCTTAACCTGCATATAGTCTTTTTAGACCCGTCTGCCTTGCTTATACGGGCAATTTTACATCCGTCTTCAGGATAGAAGACATAATCCTGGTTTTGTAAGACCTGTCCTTCGCCAAAATCCAGGTTATAGGAATAATCTATAATCCTTGCCTTTTCCCAGTCATATATCTCTGACAGTTTTTTTTCTTTGGCTTGTACAGGTTCTTGCTTTTCTGGTACTGTTATGGCAGGCTGTGATGTTTCTTCATTAACAGCAATGCTTTCTGGTTCTTTCGTGGCAGGCTTCTGGCATCCTGCCAGCAGAAGGGCAAGCAGGCAGGATGTGGTGATTTTTTTAAATGCTTTTTTGGCAGTAAGAGGCACAGTTTCGTTTAAAACAGATACTATATGCAGGATTTCCTTATGTTTTCTGTTAAAAAATAGTTTATTTACAATAAATGCCATTATATACACCTTTCTGGTATTTAATTTTATTAAGTGTAAACCTTTTAAAGAGCATGGTTTTTAAGTAGTGGTTTTGGTTTGTTTTATATTTAGAGGTCCAGGATTGTATCAGTATGCCAGGTATGAGAGGTATTTATCACCCGGTTTTTTGTAAAACAGCATATCACCAGACAGGCACACCAAGGCATCGAAGTCTGGTATGTTTTCTATTTTAGTGATGGTGGATGTCTTTATGTCATATATAAGTACATTATTGTCACGGGAATCGTACTTCTGGCTGCTGTAATACCGCATAGCAATTTTGCCTGGGGCACAGCAAGCTTCTGATACTGCAATGTCAGACTCCCATATTTTTTTATCCTTTTTCCCTTTGCGGTACATATATATGGCGGCTTTTTCCCATGTGAAATATTCCAGGTAATATGGTTTCCCGCCTGTTTCTGTAACTGTGTAACTGCCTGTGTCTTTAATGAGGATACGCCTGCCTGTGCGTGTATCTGCCCTGTAGAGGGAAGAGTCATAATCTTCTGCATAATACAGCGTATTGCCGCATAAACAGCCGGCAGATGTGTGATAGTAATCTGATATTCTTGTGATTTTCTTTGTTTCCAGGTCCAGCCTGTATATGGACGATAATTCAGATGACAGGTACAGGCTGCCTTTATGGAAATGCATTGCATATATATCAGGCCAGACAGGTAAACTGGTATGTTTTTGTAGTTTTTTACGTGATATTATTTTATGCAGGTCTTCCCCTTCAAAGCCGCAGGAATATATTCTGCTGGCATATGAAATGAACAGCCTGCTGTCTGACAGACAGAAGCGTATGCCTGTTAAACCGTATTTATTTTTGTCAGGGTCAAACCTGCATACAACCTTTACAGTTTTGTCTTTTTTATTTATTCTTATAATCTTGCAGCCATTTTCAGGGTAGAAAATATAGTTTTCATTCTGTAAAACAGGACCGTCCCCAAAATCTGGTCCGCTTATTGCATAGTAATCATTTGTAATTTTTGCGCTGTCCCAGTCATATTTGTCTGACAGTTTCTCTTCCTGGCTTTCCTGCAGTGTATATTCTGTGCTGCCTGGCTGTGTAATGTTTTTTTTGGTGGTTTTAAAGGTTTTATCCCTGGCAGGCTGGGGGTATGACATGGATGAAAGATATCCTCCGTAATTCCAGCCTCTAGGGGAATAAAACAGCATATCACCAGTAAAGTATAGCGGACCATCGCAGTCCAGCATGTTTTCTATTTTACTGAAAGCAGAAGTCCTGGTGTCATATATGGCAACACTTCTCAGCTCTAAGATTACACCTTCATGATATCTTTTGTTTTTAATATAATTGACAGCAATTTTTCCTGAATCAGACACTATGCTAAATATTGTTGCAATATTTAATTTTTTTTCAAAGCTGAATATTTTTTTATCCTTTTTTCCTTTACGGTACATATAAATATTAAGGTTATGCACATAATAAAGTTTCCCGTCTGTTTCCGTAAGTGCATCACATTTCTTTTTTGTAATGAGGGAATTTTTGCCTGTACGTATATTTATTTTATAAAGTGAATTGTCTATACTTGTATAATATAATGTTCTGCCACAGAAACATGCATCATGAATCTTTTCTGACATTTTTGTGAGTTTTTTTGTTTTTAAGTTTAATTTCCATATAGAGAAATAAATAGACAGATACAGGCTGCCCTGGTGGAATTTTAGTGCTTTATAATTTCCGTACCTCCATGCATCAGGTTCTATGGCAGTAACCTGTTTTTTTAGTTTTTTACGTGATATTATTTTATGCAGGTTTTTGCCATCAAGGTCACAGGAATAAATATTACCGTTATATTCAATAAACAGTCCATCATCTGAAAGACAGTAACATATAGATACATCTTTTTTTACAGGGCTGGATTTGTATATAATTTTTTTAGAACTGTCTGCCTTACTTATACAGGCAATTTTACAACCGTCTTCAGGATAGAAGACATAATCCTGGTTTTGTAAGACCTGTCCTTCCCCAAAATTCATGGGATAGGAAGAATGCATAATCCTTGCCTTTTCCCAGTCATATATTTCTGACAGTTTTTTTTCTTTTGCCTGTACAGGTTCTTGCTTTTCTGGTACTGTTATTGCAGGCTGTACTATTTCTTCATTAACTGCAACGCTTTCTGGTTCTTTCGTGGCAGGTTTCTGGCAGCCTGTAAACAGAAGGGCAAGCAGGCAGAAAGAAGTGATTTTTTTAAGTGTTTTTTTGACAATTGGTTTTTTCAGTTGTTTTTTTTCTGGGTTTAAACAGTTTCCAGTGATTTCAGCTTTGTTAGTGTTTTTAATGCTGTTATTGTAACATTTTAGTATTTTTTCTCCCTGCTTTACAATGTCTTGCCTGAATTTTTTTGCATTTTTATCATAATTTTTCTTATGATTTTTCTCATCATTTTTATGATAATGCTTATAATCCCAGCCGCCTCTATGTACGTCAGAAACAGGGGCTGATTTTTGGAATACTATTATTTTATATTCGACACCGTTTTCTTCTACGCTGGTATCGCCAATATTGTATTTCCCATCAACATTATATTTAGTTAATGACTCCCTATCTGTAGTGTCTATTGGGGATATATCCAGGCCTTTTAATATCCATGCGGCATAAATTGACACTTCACCAAGTGTATTCGTTATTTCCTTTTCATCTACTGTGATTTTAGTTGGTCCTGTTTCTGCAACGACACAGAATAAATAATCATCTTTTTCACTTATCTTTTTATTTTTCTTTTTCCTTACAATTACCCCTAGCGAATATTTGAATTTTTTTATCTTTTCTATCATTTCATCATCATGCTCCTCAGCTCCTGGTAAAACTATATAAGGTATTTCATCAGCACTTATATAATCACCAAAATAGGCTGTTGTATTATCTTCGCCATGGTTCTTGTCATCATAAAGATTATTAGCTTTCATTAATTTTGTTTTTATGCCATCTGTGCATACACGCAGCATTGATACTGTTTTCGCCCATTTATCTCCTAAGCCATCATCTTCTTCTTGTTTTTTGCTTTTTTTGGTTTCATTTTTCAGGCTGGTTATTACATCCTGCAAATATGTGTTGTCCTTTATCTTTCTGTCATGGGACAGACCGTGTGCCCCTGTTTCTGCATTGCCATATAACCTTTCAAATAGTACCGTTATATTCTTTGCCTCCTCCAGTGCGTTCATGCTTCCAGAAGTTTCAGGACTGAAATCCTGTATTGCGGACAGCTTCTTCATGGTTCTTTTTAAGCTGGCATATACAGAGACTGTTGCCAGTAAACTAACAGCACAGTTTCCTTTATCATCTGTATCTGTTATTTTGCCAGCAACAGGTACAGCCCCGTTTAAGGCAGCTAGTAATTGTAAGGGTTCTTTTTGTTTTCTGCTAACAGATAGTTTATTGTCTGTAAATGCCATTTTACACCCCTCCTTTGTATTTAACCATGATACTATCACAGAAAATTACATATTTCTACATCTGGAATATATAATGGGCTTTTTCTGCCCAAACTGGTTAAATATAACCTGTTTATCCTGTTATATATATATTATATATTATTTATTCTGTAATACATACAAAAATATAGCATAAAGGACTGGAAATAACCAATTTGGGCATAAAAAGTGTATTATATATTTCATATGTAGAAAAATGTAATTTTTTGTGGTAGTATTTACTAAAATTAAATAGCGGACAGTTAAAGTGGAGGAGATATATGGGAATAATTGAGCAGACAAACCGGACCATTTTGTTTGATGTTGTCAATCCGGAAGTTTTTAATATGTTTAATATTATGTCAGATGTGGATGAGAATTCCAAAAGCCTGACAGATGAAAAAGTAGCAGAAATTAATAATGCACTTTTAGTACATAATTTTGATGAGTTTTTAAAAAAGTTCAGGCCCACTATTTACAGTTATTTTGACCAGGAAAGAGGAATGGTGTATGAGCTTACAAAACCAGCAGGAATACCAGAACCTCTTGTTAAAGAGATTGTAATTGACCGCAGTAATACTTTTTTAAAGATGTTTATTTCAATTATGGACAGCAAGAAAGCATCTGGTGCTACTAATGCTTCTTTTAACTATGAAAAAGTAACTGAGATGCTTGCACCACATAAAACTTTAAAAGAAATCAAAAAACTTAAAAAAGATATTACATATTTAGAAAATAAAAATGCAGAGTTTGAGAGTGACTCACCAGCCAAACAGGATGCTGTACTGAAGCTGAAATCAAAACTTGATAAAACAAAAAAATATTATAATGAAACAGCTTCACAGCTTACCTTAATGCTTGGCATGATTAAAGATAATTTAGATACGGCAGCAAGTGCTGCAAAGAAAGGGGTTACAGAATTTAACCCGGCACTTCCTGTTTTTAATGGTGATGCAGAAATTGTTGCACTTGAAGTAAAGGATAATCCTGCTGCACTTCTTGAGGACAATGGAGGTACAGGCAGTAAGGAAAGTACAGAACTTGTTAATACTGCAAAAGGTGAAGTTGCTGTAACAGCACAGCCAGCAAAGGAAACTATCAGTTACAAGGATTTATCAGTTTCGGTTATTGAGGAACAGTACAATGAAAGCATGAGGGCGCTTTACACATCGGTAGGGCAGGAATATGATGATACCTCATCTTCTGCTTCATTGTCAAAGGAATTAATTGTTGCTGCATTTACTGATAAAGTGCCAGACAAGCTGGTTGCAATGGATATTAATGATAAAGTTGAACTTTATAATAAATATTCAGCAATAAATACACTCTGGCAGAAGGCATTTATACGTACAGCAAAGCTTCTTATCGAAAGGATATTAAGTGTTAAAGCATTTTTTGACCAGTACCAGCCTAAAACAGCATTTATGCGTCCTTCGTTACTGGTTGTAAATGCCCCTATGGCAGAGATTTTAGAGGAAAAAAATCTTGATAACCTTAAAAAATACCTTGAAACAGTAAATAATAAATCAGATTACAGTAATACTATATGGTTTGGAATTGTTCCAAATATTGAATATTCAGATGATAGTGAAATGGATATAGATGAAGATACAATGAGGCAGTTTGGATATACAGGTGATATTTATACAGGCGCTTCTATTATGCCAACACCAGTATCAGACTTACAGCTTTTGTTAGATGAGATTAAAGATTACAGGATACAGGTATTTTTCTCTTTTGAAGCAAGTGAAGACACAACATTTTTAAAGCTTTCAACACATGGCATGGATCAGTATATGGAAAATACAGAAGATTTAGAGAATACAGATTACAGCAGGTATGCAATCCCATGTCTGCCAAACTTTACTGTAATCCCTAGTGATAAATCACGTGTGGTATTAGGTTCTAAGGCAGTCCGTGGAGATGATGGCAAACTGGAATTTTCCACTGACAGGGATGATTTTATGAAATTCTGGATTTACGGGGTTTATATTGGAGCTGCATATGTAGCAGCAGGTATTGTGTCTGCATACCAGTGCCCAAATTTTTTATCTGCAAAGTTTGGGGGAAAAGTAAAAAAAGAATATCCTGGTGTAAGGTTTGATATTGAAGCAAGTGATAATGCCTTGTATGTTACAACAAATATGCCAAAGGAAATTGCAGGGTATACAACAGAAACAAAAAATATTATTAACGAACATAAATATGGGTTTATATTTTCATCTGACAAGAACCAGTTAAATGGAAGTTCCATTAACCTGGTTACTGTATATAAATCACGTTGTATGAATGAAAGCAAAAATGGCGGTTTTGAAAGTATATTCCGTGAAACAACACGTACATACCTTTACCGCATGATTGGCGCACTGACAAGTGATTATAAAAAAGAAAGAATTGACAGGATATTTGAATCTGGTGGGAAAGTTAAAGAATGGCAGTTATCACCAAACTATGTAAATTCAATATTACGTGAAGGTGATGGGATTGAAAAAGGTGACTGCAATGATACAACATATAATATAGAAATCAATTTTGCTGGTGTCTCTGAAAATATGGAACTCCAGATTAATACAGACTGACCAGATTTATTTTATGAAAAATGATGGATGTATATGGGGAATTTCTCTTCATGTTGTCTATATAGTAACTTTAAAACAATGTAGCATGGCTACACCATTATTATGTTAGGAGGTATGTGTCGTGGCATACAAAATAGTAATCGCTGACGTAACTGAACTGAGTGAGGAAATTATTGATGTTTCTTTCAGTTCTAAAATCCCAGAGGATTCTTTTGCAAGGTCTTCTGACATTGAAGCAGAGCTTATAATCCACGGAAAAGTTTCTTTTGATGCAGACAAACTGTTTATGCGTGATGCTGCAAAGAGCATGGCAACATGGGCACTGGTTAAACCAGAAAGCGCAGATGCTTATAAGAAAGTAACTGTGGAGTACCAGCATGCAACAGCACCAAGGAAATATGAATTATCACATGCTTTTGTTGTTTCATATGATGAACAGTTTACAAAGACAGACGGAAGCTTTACTTTGGTGTTAAAGCAGAAGAAAGACAGGATTGATGGCGTAGTGATTGAGTAATCTGTGGACCTTATCCAGTCTGGAGAGTAGAAGTTTACAGATATGACCAGGGGAGGCGTGCAGTTTTTGTACGCCTTTCAAAATATTTATTAATGCTTTCTTAATTTTGGGAAGGACATTCAAAATTAAGAAAGAAGGGGTATAGGAATGAAAGAATACCAGACAACAGGCAGGTATATTTTAAGATATATATTAACAGGGATTTTTGCTTACCTGTTATTCCAGATTTTTTATTTATGTTTTTATTTGCTGCCTTCTACAGCAGATAAAACATATAAAAGCATAATATTTATTTTTCTTGTGCAGTCTGTCTTCTTTGCGGCTGCCACATTTTCTATTATGCTGGTTTTAATTTCCAGATACCAGAAAAGTAAAAACGCTTCACCTTATAAAACAGTATATGTAATTACTGGTGACGGGAAGATGAAAAACAGGTTTTTATTACAGGGCAGGCAGTCTTTTATAATTACGGGAAAAACAGATGGGAAGGAAGTTTTTATAGAAGATTATAAAAAAGAAGTACAGGACAGGTATATTTATGGGGTTTGTAACCTTATTGCAGGTGTATGGTATATTGAAGCCTTTCCTGGCAGCCGTGCGTTAGGTATTAGAAAAGGCGGGGAAAGTATAATTTACCGGCTTAAGGAAGAACTCCCTTACAGGATTTCAGGCCAGGATATTATTTATGCTGGTACTTGTAAAATTACAATGGAACAAAAATACCAGGAGGAAACAGGATGAGTCTGATACGTTGTAAAAATGGACATTTATTTAGTGAAAAAAAACATGGAAGTATATGCCCTTATTGCAATGTTGTTGTAAATAAAAACAGTAATGCTGTGGAAGACCCACAGGGCAAGTATAGTGATATTGTATATCTTAATGATTTAGAGGTATTAAAACCAGTAACAGGATGGCTTGTCTGCCTGGAAGGGCCTTCACATGGCAGGGATTACCGTATTATTGCAGAAAAGAATTTTATGGGACGTGCCAGTGATATGGAAATACGTATTACAGGTGATGATACAGTGTGTTTAAGGAACCATGCAGTCCTTGTCTATGACCCTGAAAAGAACCGTACCATGCTTTTGCCAGGTGATTCACAGGGGCTTGTTTATATACTTGATGACGATGATAACTGGGATGCAGTTTTTGAGTCCCGTATTCTTGAGGCAGGAGACCGTATTAAAGTAGGAAAAAGTATTTTTATTTTTGTACCATTGTGTGGTGAAAATGGTGGTTTTGTATTTAACTGGAAAGAGAACGGGTAAGTATGCAGGATTTATATAAGATTGGCAATGCACAGACAACAGGCAGCCGCTATTTCCAGAGTAATTACTTTTCAATAAGAAATGGAAGGACTGTATTTGCTGTGCTGGCAGATGGTTCTATAGACCATATAAATGGAAGGAAATGTGCCATACTCGCAGCAGAAGCCTGTATAAAGAAATTTTATGCCATGCCAGAAGAAGGGGTACTGGAATTTTTTGATTATCTTGCCAGATTTGTATTAAGAGAAACCAGAAGGTTTATTTACCTTGGAAAGATACCAGCTTTATCATTAAGCCTGTTATTTATAAAAGATGGGGAACTGTTTTATTATACAGTTGGAAATAACAAGGTTTTTCTTTATGATGGCAGGGATTATAAAATTCTGGAAGAGAGAAGCGGACAGGCTGCATTTGGCAGGCGTATGGTTACAGGAATGTTTTCATGCGGCGCATGGGAAGCATTAAAAGAAAAGGAGATTGTTTCATATCTTGAAAAGAGGCAGCATCCATTTGACAAGGCACAGCAGATGCTTAAAGGTATTATAGATAAAAACAGGAAAGAGGCGGGAAATGCAACCGTCATATTAATTGAAGGTGCTTTATGAGAAAGTTAAACAGTAACCTGGTTATGGATTTTATATCAGAAAAGGGCAATGACCAGATTGAAAAAACATATATTGCCTGTACCCCGCTTGAAAATTATATGTGTATTGCCATAGCAGAAAGCTATGATAATGAAACAGAAGAGAACAGTGCACAGATTGCTGTCCAGGCGGTACTTTCGGCTTTTGTACGGAAACCATCATTAAAACATATACCTGAATATATACGTTATGCTAATAAACAGATTTTTTTACATAGCACAAAATGCCAGCTTAAAGTAAGCCTTACAGTTTTTGTAACAGATTATACATGGATGCGTTATGCTGTCTGTGGAAATACAAAATTATATTGTATATATGAGAATATTTTTACATTAACAGGCAGGACACAGACAATATACCAGCAGCTCCTTGATAAAGATGCAGGGGCAGAACCAGACCAGTCAGAAATCCACAACCTGACAGAATATTTAGGCAAAAGCCGCCGTATAAAACCATTAATTTCCAGGAAAACCAGGCTCACAGAGGGTTCAGTCCTGCTTTTTGCAACAAGCAACTTGTGGGGGCGGCTTTCTGATGTGGAAATACTTGATGCTTATGAGGATACAAAGACAAATAAAGAATTTTTAGATACTTTACAGGAATTGCTTTTAAGCCTGCAAGGACAGGGACAGCAGAAAATAGGAAGTTATACAGCTGCATTTCTTTCTGTTGAAAAGGTATTCCATGAAGATGTACAGAAAGAAAAAAAGAAGAAACGGATATTTATAATTATAATAATTGCCATTTTTATCCTGGCTTTGGTTTTATGTATTACAATCCTGTCTGTACGGGCATTGGACAGGAAAAAAATAAAGCAGATAAGGGAATATGATAAAAAAGCAGTCCGGTATGCAGACTATGGAAATTATGACAAAGCCCTTGAGGAATATGGATATGCAGAAGAAACTGTTAATAAATTAAATATGGACAACTGGCAGTATACAAGTGAAAAAGAAGAATTGTCAGAAACTGTTTCTGGAAGGAAATTTCTTATAGAGCTTATACAAGAAGCTGGAACAGCTTTTACAGGGCAGGATTATAAACAAGCAGAAAAAATATATAAACAGGCACAGCAAGAAGCAGCTTTCCAGGGGTTAGATACAATTGAAGACGAGGCTGCAGCAAAGCTTATTGAAACAGATATATATATACAGGTTTCACAGACTGTTACATTAGGTGATATGTATGCTTCTGCTGAAGAATATGAAGAAGCTTTAGAACAGTATCAAAAAGCACTGGAATTTTTAAATAAAGTAAATAATCTTGAAATGCAGGCAGAAATACAGGCAAAAATTTTTAATGTCCGTTCCCAGCAAAAAGCCGCAGACCAGGCAGAAGAAGAAATAAAAAAAGCAGAAGAGGAAGCAAAACAGGAAAAGGAAGAAAAGAAAAAGCAGGAAAAAGAGAAGAAAAAACAACAGGCAGCAGACAGGGAAATTATACAAATGAACACTCTTATTACAAGTGCCAGTAAAGCCCTGGAGGAAGGACGTATAAAAAGGGCAGGAAAACTTTATAAAGAGGTTCTTTCAAAATACAATAGTTTTAGTGGAAATGCAGAAGATGCAGAAAAAGTTTATGCAGATATTACAGCATTAGGACAGGCAATTACTGAAGCTAAAGCCAAAGAAGAGGAAGATGCAGAACAGAAAAAGCTCGCACTTGCATCAAAGTATATATTACAAGCAAAAGAAGCTGCCAGGAATGGAAAAAAGGACAAAGCTGTCCAGTATTATGAAAAGGCTCTGGACGTTTATAAAGAAATGGATATATGGGATGAAAGGCCAGAAGCAGTTTATGAGGCACTAGAAGAACTCGGAACTGGAGAAAGCTAAGGTGTGGCATAAGCATTGTGATATGCGCAAAGAGCAGTATAGAAATGAGGTAAAACATGGAACATGTAAAAGAACTTTTACAATCCAGGATAGAAAAAATCAATGACCCAGTGCAGAGAATTCTTTTGCAGGATGTACTTGTAGATGTATTCATGGAACTTTTACATTATAGTGACAAACAGTTTGAGAACCTGGAAAAAAGGCTTGATGCTGAAATACAGGGTTCTTCAGGTTTATATAATATTTATACTGGTATTTGTAAAAGAAAGAATATTGATAATACAAGCCGTTGTCTTTTTGAAATGGATGCAAGGGAAGAATATGGCAAAGGGTATCTTGGAAAACTGTTTATTGCATGTGATTATCCTTCAATACGCAATTACATGGAACATACATATAATGCAAAAGTGTATACAGGACAGGGAGATTATAAAACCACAGTGTCCTTAAATTATTGCAGGGAGTATATAAAAATTATAGAAAATTTATACAGGCAGTTTAATAAAAACCAGAAACAGTGGCATACAATAAACTGCCCATTTATCTATAAACTGCTTGCTGTTTTTGACATAAAAGGAGTAGTTCCAGAACATGCAGATATACAGAGAGTAGAAATAAAGGGGCTGGAAAACCCTGTAATAAATGATGTTGCTGTTGTATGGAATATAAAAAAAGAAATACATAAAACCTTGGCAGAAGCAGCACCAGCAGGCAGTGAAGAAGTTTATATACATAAGATTGGATTAGAAGATACAAATGCAGGATATCTTGCAGTACCAGAAGGAGAAGATATTTTCCAGACAATTTTTTCGTGGGACAGCTTATATGTACGTACTAGAAAAGAGGCACACCAGAATATTGGACTATTAAAGATAGCCAGTATTGATAGAGATAAAGATTTAACAGGTCTGTTATATCCATTACAGACGAATAAAAGAAAACTGCGCCATGCTGACAGGCAGGCGTTAGCCAGCCCACGTTTCATTTGTACAAAAGGAGAGATAGAACGGATAATAAGTTCATATGAGGTATCAGATGAATTTGACTTAATAGATATCTGCATGGATTTAAAGGAAACCGTACCAGTTTTAGATATGAATTATTTTATAAAAAGCCATTCTCTGTTAAAGCCAAAGAGAAGGATATCATTAATCTTGCATCCAAAAAATAATACAGATATTTTCAGGTATGAAAAAATGTTCTTTCTGCTTGCAGAATTACAATTATATACAGATGAATTTGAATGGACAGGAGTTTTAAAAGATTAATATGGAAGATATAAACCAGATATGGGGGCCATATCTTGCATTGGTACAGCAGGATATAAGCCCGGAAAAACTATATTACATAGTAAAAAATAACAGGGTTTCACCTTATCTTGAATTGCAGTCAGATAATTTGTATGGAAACAGCAGTGGCAGCAGTTTCCAGAAACTAGATGTAAACCCATATATAAGATTTTTTTCAATATTTGAACCACTTATAACACCTGATGATTTAGGTTATGAAGAATTTAGCCAGGCACTTTCTGATATTATATTGCATTACCTGGCAGACCTGGATTTAAAGGCTGGCATGTGTAAACAGGATTTTTATACAGCTTTTATAATCCAGGATATAGAAAATGGTGTTTTTGGTGATACCAGCGGGTTTACTATGTTTACAGCAATAGAGAAGTGGGAAATTGCAAGAATATTAATTTATTTTTATAAGACAGCAGATAGTGTTTACTGTTTTTCCCTTGCATTAAAAAAACTGCTTCCAGTGTGTGAAATTTTAATACGTGAGGGAGAGGAATTTGTTTTTTATATGAGGGAAAGGCAGAATGAAACAGACAGCAAAAAACTTTTATTTCTTATAAGGCTGTTTCTGCCCTTATCTTTTCCATACACTATACACTGGGGCAAAACATATGGAATAACAGGATATAATGAAACAATGGAACTTGGCAGCTTTATATTAGCATAGATAGTGTGAAAAATATATCTAAACCAGCATTTTTCATCACTATTTGTGCCACACAAAGGCAGCATGGGAGATTTTTATAGAGGACTTGGCAATGTTATATGAAACATACAAATTAGGAAAAATAAATAAAAATCCAGTACACCGTTTTTATACACGTGAAGAACTGGAATCATATGAACTTAAAAGGTTAAGGGAAATCTGCCATACAGAGAATATCAAACCTCCTGCAATGGAAATTCTTTATAATAAAAAGAAGCTGGCAGAATTTCTTTATAATTATCTTGGCATTATTAAAAAAGACCTGGTTTATACATATTCAGAAGAAGGCTGTAAACGTCTTGAAAAGGCTTTCAGGGAAGGCAGGCTTGTAGAACAGGATGGAACAGGCCTGCCTGTGTGCATGGAAATTTATAAAGGACAAGACTTATTAGGCAGCAGTGAGTCCCCATATATTATAACAAGCCTTATGGAAAATATAGGGGAATATGTATTCTTAGCAGATGAAACAGGCAGGATACAGGCCATCCTTACAGCAAAGCCAGATGGCAGAAATAAGTACAAACTGGATATTTCAAAAGAAAGAATGTCACCAGATATACCTATAGGATATTTTCATGGCTGGCGTCTTTATTTAATGGAAACAGATACTACAAAAGAAGCTGTCAGGAGATATCTTGGAAAATACAAGAAAAGAAATGTGTTGCAGTTTGCCTGTTACCAGCTTCCAGAGGTTATTGTAAAGGAAGTGCCAGTGTTCGGAGAGCCTCTTGTAATTGATTTTGGAGCATCATATACAACAGCAAAAGTTTATTCTGGTACAGACAGGCAAGAGAGAATTTCTTTTCAATTAAGTTCTGGCTGTGGCAGTACATATGAAGAAAACCATACATGGCACAGTTTGTGTCCAAGTATTATTGCAATAAAAGAATGTAGTAGTATAGAAAAAGAGCATTTAAGCCTTTTGTTTGGGAAAGAAGCATTACAGGAAACAAGAAAATATGGTTTTATTACCAGAAACAGCATTTTTTATAATATAAAGCAGTGGGTATCCTGCTACCATGAAAAAACCGTTGTAATTGATATGGAAGGTAATACATGTGAAGTAGAAAAGCTATTTCTTATACGGCAGTTTCTTTTATACATAATACATCAGGCAGAACAGCAGAACAGGACACAATATAAAAAAATCTGTTTTACATGTCCTGTAAAACAAAAATTGCTTTTTATGTCCCTGTATAAAGAGGCACTTCCTGAATATACCATTATTTCACAAGATATAGCAGATGAGGCTGTTGCAGTGCTCTACCATTGTCTTGAAAACAGTATACACAATATGGATTATGAAGATGGTGTGTTTAAAAAAGCACTGGTTCTGGACTGTGGCGGCGGGACAAGTGATATGGCAGGATGCAGTTACCAGATTACCAACGAAGGGATTACCAGCCGTCTGGACATCAATGTGGCATTTGCACATGGAGATACAAATTTTGGCGGAAACCATCTGACATGGAGGGTATTCCAGTTCTTGAAAATACGTATGGCAGAATTTTATACTAATTCCCAGCCTGTTCCAATAGACATGCTGTTTCCAGGTATATTTCCAGAATTATATGAAACAGTTGACAGGGAGGGGGCAGAGAAAGCTTATGGATATTTTTCAGATATTTATGATAAAGCAGAATTTGTAATTCCGTCACGTTTTGCAGATTACAGAAACTGGCAGGAAAGTTTTTATTTAAAAGCCAAAGGAAATTTTTATTTTCTCTGGAATATGGCAGAGGCTGTAAAGATAAGGCTTTTTGATTACCAGGGTATATACCGTCTGCCACTTTGCAGTCTTTTTGCTGGTTATGGCAGTGAAGCATGTTTTCCAGATTTTTATCTTTCTATACAAAAAGATGCAGATACATGGGAAACAAATACAATATGTCCCGGAATTGTTATTGAAAAAGAGGAAATTAACCTTCTCTTAAAACCTGATATTTATGCTTTCCTGAAAAATTTTATTGAACCATTGTATGAAAACGGGCAGCTTATGGACATTGACCATATTATATTATCAGGGCAAAGCAGCAAAATTGGCCTTTTCAGGGAAATACTTAAAGAATATGTGGCAGGAAGGAAGGCAAAACCTATAGAAAACAAAGGCTTTGCAAGAAAACTAATATGTATAGATGGTGCTTTTGCATACCAGAAAGATAAAAAAACTGGCAGGATAAGGGCAGATATAATCCATGAAGCAGCAAAAATACCATATTCACTATCAGCGGAAGACTATAAGATTCCAGGACATGAAATAGTACTTCTGGAAAAAGGCACTTTTATGGGACAGGTTTATGGTTTCCTTTCAAGGCCGCAGGAAACAGAAGAAGTTTTATTATATCTGAGGGACGGTACAGGAAAAAAGGTTTATAATATTCCATTTTTATTAAGGAAAAAAGATTACATAGAAACAGGATATGAAACACTTTCCATGGATTATCCTTTTTTAAAACAGGAGGACTTAGACAGCATAAAAAACGGGGAACTCCGGCTTTTTGTCTTTGCGGATAATGAAAACTGGGGTTTTGGGATACTTGAAACAACACGGACGGAAAATCTTCTGTATAGCTGCCCTGCCGCCTTTGTCCCATTTGAAAAAGGAGCATGGGAAACAGATTTTTTTGATGGGAGGCATTAGCAATGCAGGAATACAAAAAGCCTTTATTCCAGAAAGGCAGGGTATTAAAAAAAGAAGGGCTTGACGCATTACGTGATTTCCCGTCAGGGATGGCGGAAATATTCTTTAAAGGCTGGTCTGATGGCATACTGGCAGGTTTTGATATTTCTTACCAGAAAGGGACTAGTGGAAAAGGACAGATTATTGTTAGTGATGGTGCGGTATTATATAAAGAAAATATTATAATGGCAGACCAGGAAATTATTCCATTTGAAGAATTTGACAAGCAGATAATAATAAAACTCTATATTTTTCCTGTCGTAAATACAGAGGATTTTGATATATACCCATTAGAAATCTGTGCAGAAGAGGAAGGAAATAACAATAATAATGGGCTGGAACTTGGAAGGTTCAGGCTGTCACAAGGGGCAAGGCTCAGAAAAGAATACCAGGACATGCAGGATTTCCATACAGCATACAATACACTTGATATTACAAATGTGCCATATGCAGGGCCGGGTGGTGTTACTGTTTCCCCTGTAATTTTACAGGTTTTTGCCCGTATGCTTCTTAGCAGCAGGACAAGCAGGGAAAGTGACATAAGTTTTGCACTTATGTGTCTTGGCAGGCCGCCTGTGCCAAAAGAGTGCCTGCTCCACTATATAAGTAACAGGCTTGGTATTCCATACAAGGAAATGGGACAAAGCGGAATTTATAAATACCTTGTGCAGATTGCGGGTACAGGAAACACTGGCAGAAGGCAGGTCAAAGGGAAAGAAGGACCTGCTGTGTTTTAAAAAATAAAATTTTGATAACATAAAATTATATGTTTAAAAGTACGTAATGTATTAATAAAAGGAGGATAGATATGGGAATTTTAAGTAGAATATCATCCTTTGTACAGGAACATTCAGAAGTTATACATGAAATATTATACAGTGGGCCTTACTAAAAAATCTTTTAAAACTTTTAAAGGTGTTTTAAAGGGAATAAAGGAAATGAATGTGTTTAAAAAAGCTAAGAACTTAAATAAAGTACTGGGAAAATTTCATGGCAAAGCAAAAACTGGTGCATTAAAACATAAAATAAAAACAAGTAATATTGATGAATCAGTTTATGTTATCAAAAATGAAATTAAGGAAGTATGTACTAATGGAAGATATTTTACAGGCGGTACTTTAGTTTATACTAGCAAGGGTTATTGTTGTATAAAGAAAACAAATAAAGATGACAAAGTATATTCAGGAAATTTTAAAACTGAAGAAACTGGTTTAAGAGAAATAGAAGAAGTGTTTTATACAATAGCGTATACAATATACCATATTTGGGTAAATGATAATGAAACTTTTAAAATAACAACATATTATCTAAGTTATATAAAGGAACAGGGGCGGGTAAAAGTAATTAATCTGTGTGAGGGTGATACCATAGAGCTATTTACTGGTTTTGCATGTATTACAAAAATTGAGAAAAAAGATATTAAAAACCTGTATTAGTATATAATACAACAGAAAACCATTATAAAACAATAGATTAACTTATAACTAATCTTAAGGAAACAAATAACGGCAAAGGAATTGCCAGAAATTTTGAATCATCTGATGGATATAAACAGACCCTTAGATATTTTAATTCCCTTAATCCAGTTGATGTAAAAATTATCCAAACCCAATATGGTACAGGAAATTAAAGTTTCAAATAAAAAAGTATATAAAATTAAATATTAAGGAGAAACAGAAATGGAAGTATGGAAAGAAGTACATAAAGGAATGATTCCTAATGATGTATACAAAACATGGATTACCAATTCAGAAGAAAGGGGACTAGACATAGAATTAATGGGAAGTACTTATCATGTTACTATAAAATTTGGTAATGTTAGTGCTATTAGAATTTTAGATGAAGGTATTGTGCAGGAAGGAGTATATTCAGATAAAGAAATTTCCAAATATAAAAACGGTAATTTTATGAATCGTATATATGAGTTAGAAGATGGGAAATTTGGAAGAGAAATAGAAGAGATGTCATCAGGGTTTATAGATATGGCAAGTATACGGCATTATGTTATTATTACAGATAATTTTAATATTGATATTGTTACAGAATGGGAACCTGATTTGAAAGTAGATACTATCTAATTTAATAGACTATAACATTTATAATTTTTAATAAAATAATATGTTTTCTAAATATATTAATATGCACTAGAGGTGGAATTTATGGCGGAATCTTATGTAGTAAACGGAGCAAAAGTAAGCTGCAGCATGGGGGAAATTGAAGCACCACTGCGTACAACACCAGGACGGAATGTGAAACTGCGTGGCAAGGACAGGGCAAATACAGCAGATTGTATACCATTGGTAAATGTCGGGCCATTTGGATTGTGTAAAACAACAGGTATGCCATGTGTACCTGCGTGTACTTTATGGCTGAATGGTAAAAATGATGTACTTGTTAACGGTATGCCAGCACTTTTGGATAAGTCCACAGCGGTATGCCCTCTTGGGGCAGGTATACTTAAAATAGAAGACGATGGGCAGTAAAATCCTGTTACAGCTATGCAAAGCAACAGTCTTTAATTTGCGCCTGGAGCAGGGTATTTGCAGGTTTATTGCAGGAATGGAGGATTATTATGAATAAATACGGAGATGAAAGCTTCATAACTTTTTTACGTGCAGGGCGTGAAGATGCAGACAAGGATATTAAAAAAGGGGAAATCCTTGCAGCTGGAAAAATTCTTTCTTTCAGGGAGAGGGAAATTATAAAGAACATGTTCTGGATGTGGCTTCCAGAAGAATTCGGACCTTTAAGTAAGGAACTGGCACGCCTTAAATATCCTAATGAAAGGCGGCCAGATATTATTTATACCAATACAAAAACAACAGTAAATATTACATTTTCACATAAATTTGACAAGCTGGACGAGGGACAGGAGGAAGAAGTCAGGGATTATATGGCAGGAATAGTAATGAGGCTGCACCCTGAAACTTTAGTTACAGAGAAAGACATAACAGAAGCAGAAGGACACAAACTGGCATGGTTTGATTTTACAACACCTGCTATTGATACAGATATATATAACCTGATGTTTTTTACATCACTTAGAGGACGGCTTCTTATGGGAGGGTTTAATTGCTTTGATTCGGACCAGGAAGACTGGAAAGAACTGTTTATACAGATGCTTGGGACAGCACGTTTCTAAAAGAAAACAAGTGTGGCATGGGATTGGAAGGAGTGTATACATATGGAACTTCAAGAAGTTGGAAGATATGAAATAGAGCCGTTTGACCTTGAACGTATACTGGAACTGCGGCTTACAGAAAAGGTAAATGAACATGCAAGGTTCAGTTTGCGTGGCGTTTTAAAAGAGGGCTGTAAAGACAGCATGGCAGAGGAAGACTGGGAGGAAAAAACAATTACCCTTAAAGAAGAAGGTAAAATATTGTTCTGTGGTGTAGCAACAGACATAGGGATAGTATGTGAAAACGGCATTTATTACTTGGAAGC
The DNA here is from genome assembly GCA_910579085.1 of uncultured Lachnospiraceae bacterium. Lineage (GTDB taxonomy): Bacteria > Bacillota > Clostridia > Lachnospirales > Lachnospiraceae > Butyribacter. Next base: position 24,488 of record CAJTRU010000047.1, read on the forward strand.
AGAAGCAGTGTCATGGACCATAAAACTTGACTGCCAGGGAAAAAAACGTTCTTTCCAGGAAAAGGGGTTAAGTTATTATGATATTGCAAAAAAACTTGCCAAAGAAGCAGGAGGAAAAGTGGAATGTTATGCACAGGAAAAGAAAGTTAAAAACCTGCTTTTACAATACAGGGAAACAGACTGGGAATTTTTGAAACGCCTGGCATCACACAGTAACAGTGTCCTTATAGCTGACCCAAAAGGAAAAAATCCAAAATTTACATTCGGGGCAGAGAAAAAGGAAGAATACAAAGATGAAGTAGATTCTGGTGAAAATTTTGCTGTAAGGAAAAAGGTATCACGTTACAGGAAAATATCACCAGATGAAGAACTTGGTTATAAAGAAAAAGATGCTGTGGAATATACATTACAGACTGACCATGCAGCTTTTGAAACAGGTGACATGGTAAAAAGAAATGGAAAAGCATTGTATGTAAAAGAAGCTGACATACATCTTAAAGGTTCTGTGTTTACATGCCATTACAGGCTTGTAACAAAAAAGGGGCTTTCTGTAAAAAAAGCTATCCATCCATACATCAGCGGGCTTACCCTGGAAGGGACTGTATTAAAGCCAGAGGGTGACACTGTAAAAGTCTGCCTGGCAATAGATGGCAGACAGGATGAAGACAAGGCATACCCGTTCCCTTATGCAACAGGATATTCTGCTGAACAACATACAGGCTGGTATGTAATGCCTGAGAAGGGTGACACTGTGCAGATAATATTCCCATCTGAAGATGAAAATAAAGCATATGCAGTCCAGTCAGCCAGGCAGGAAGATACAGACAAAACATCCGACCCAGGTGTAAAGTACCTGCGTACCCCTGACGGCAAGGAAATAAAGCTTGACAGGGAGGAAATCCTTATCACAGCAAAAGACGGCGTGACATATGTAAAAATCAATGAAACCAGTGGTGTAGATATTATTACAGACAAGGCAGTACAGGTAACAAGCGGTGGCAATATAACCGTAAGCAGCGGTGGTGCAGTTTCAATGTCAAGTACTGGTAATTTCAGCATCAATGCAGGAGGCAGCCTGTCCGTAACAGCAGCAGACTCTGTTACAATGACATGCCATGAAAACAGTGTAAAACTTGAAACACCAGCAACAGGCATTGAAATGTCCGCCTCAAAACCAGTAAAAATAACAGGTGGTGACACAGTAGACATAACAAGCAAAGGGAAATTTACAGCAAAATCAAGCAATGAAATGCAGATAACAGCAGACCAGAAACTTGGGACAGAGTCAAAACAGACACTTGAAATCAAGTGTAAAGACAATGCAGTAAAACTTGAGAGTGGCGGCAAGGGTGTGGACATATCCTCTGGCAAGGCAGTTTCAATAGATGGTAAAAATACAATGGATATAAAAAGTACACAGTCAATGAACCTGTCATCATCACAAAATGTCAGTGTATCAGCAGGGCAGGGGCTTTCACTGTCAGCTAAAAGCACACTTGAAGAAGAATGTAAAGGAAGTTCTGTAAAACTGGACGGGGATATTAACCTGAAAGCAAAACTGATAAAAGAGAATTAACATAAAAGAGCTAATAAGGAGGACTGGACAAAAGAGATTTAAAGAGTTAATGGTAATAAATGGTATGCATGATGCTGTGCTGTTTTCTGGTATCCTGGCAGGCGGAATAAAGCTGTAACAGAAAGAGTTGCCATAATACAGTATACAGACAGGTGGCAGGTACATATAAGGAGAGGATAAGAATGGGGTTTCTAAGTGGTATAACATCATTTGTAAAAGAACATTCAGAAGTCATCCACGGTGTATTAGATGTGGCAGGGTTTATACCAGGAGTGGGTGCAGTAGCAGACCTTGCGAATGCTGGGCTTTATGCTGCGGAAGGTGACTACCTTAATGCTGGGTTAAGCCTGGTATCAGCAATCCCTGGAATTGGCGATACAGTAGCGCTTGCAAAAAAATCAGTAAATGCTGTAAAAGGCGGATTAAAAAGCTTAAAGGGATTAAAGAATATAAATGCCCTGAAAAAAGCAAAAGGGATTAAAAAAGCACTTGCAGGGATGCGTGGGAAAGCAAAAACAGGTGCATCAAGGCTGAAAAAAGGCAAGGTAAAGAAAAAGGGAAAACTAGAACCACCAGATGAAGCAATAGATGCAATAAAAAAAGACCAGAAAGGTTTATGTGTTGGTGATAAATGTTTTACAGGTGATACACTGGTTTATACAAAGCATGGATATAAACCTATAAAGGAAATACGCAAAGGTGACGAAGTTTATTCCAGAGATGAAAAAACAGGAGAAACAAGTCTTAAAGAAGTAATTGAAACATTCCGCACAACAACCCATACAGTTTATCATATATGGGCTGGTGGAAAGGAGGAATTTAAAACAACAGCATACCATCCTGTTTATGTAAAGGAGCAGGGATGGGTAACAGCCATTAACCTGTGTGAAGGTGATACCATAGAAACAATGGATGGTTTTGTGCATATAACAAAAGTCGAAAAAACAAGACATGAAGAGCCTGTGGCAGTGTATAATTTCCATGTGAAAGACTGGGTGTCATACTTTGTTGGAAAAATAAAGTGTTATGTACATAATCTTAAAGAGATAAAGCATAATGAATTAGAAATCGATAACACTATATTAGAAGTAACGGACGAAGACATTACAAAAGGATATAAAAAAATTGAAGATTTTAGAAAAAAAGCAGGATTAAAAGCATATTCTGAAGGTTCTGGTGATACGGTAGCATATACTATTATAAATGGAAAAACTTACTTTGGAGTAAATTCAACCATTACAAAAGAATCAAGAGCAGCATCTATAGAATTAAGACGAAAATGGGTAAAAGAAATAAATTGGATTCCTCCGAAAAAGAAGATACCTAAACATTTGGGATATGCACAATCTCTTACACATGCTGAAGCACATTCATTGATAAGAGCATATGAAAGGCAGGGGACATTACCAAAAAAAGTTACAATGTATGTAGATAGAAAAACATGTAACATATGCCGTGGTGAATTGCCAGCATTGTTAAAGCGGATAGGGGTTGAAGAGTTAACAATATTTAGTGGTGGTTTAAAAATTCCAGTTATTATAAAAGCAATAGAATAGGAGGTAAATGTATGGTAATATATAATGGACCCGTAGGAGAGCCGGTTGAAAATCCAAATGAAGCATTTATAAAGGATATATTTTTTAATAAAGAGGATGAATATTGGAAACAGGGAAGTGGGGATTCATGTTTTGAGGTTGAAGGCTGTAATGAATGGTTAATATTTTTTTATGATGAGCCATATGGTTTTTTTATAATGAGCCATCCGGATTATTTAGTACCATTTAATAAGAATATTGAGGTAAATACTATAGAACATTTAGTCGGAGGTGAGCCAATGAAGATTCCAACATGTAGCTATGTCAGCCGTGGGGAAGCATATAAAATAGTTAAACAATTTATTTTAGAAAAAAAAATTCCTGATTTTATTAATTGGGTAGAATTATATGATATAGAATTTGATTATGATTTTTAGTAATAAGCATGTTTTAATTTTTTGACAATAGTTCATATAATCTTTAAA
>CAJTRU010000048.1 GCA_910579085.1 uncultured Lachnospiraceae bacterium
TTTTGGAACATTAAATATATGGCTTTATGTGCCGCTGCGTGGGTTAACGTAGCGGGAGCGTGCCCCTGTATGGAATATTCTGGCTCTGGCACAGAAACCGTCCGCCCGGCAAATCACACCAACAAAAGATAACTGGAAATTATCCGCCATATATTTTCAGAACACAGTAATTTATGAAACGGACATGACTATAATTCCATCCAGCTTGTAAATTTATGATTGTTATGCTAGTATTGAAATATTGAAACAGTATAATGAATTTACTTCTTTAACCGCATAGGCGGGCATGGGGGATTTATATGAAAAAAACTATATTTGCACAAACCAGGTTTCTAGTACTTTTTTTAATTGCTATATCTGTTTTTACTACAGCCTGCACAAATCTAAAAAAAGATAAAATTAGCAAAGATATAACAGACAAGGAAACCACAAAAAAAGAAGAAACTATATTTACAGTTAAAAATAATGATGTAATTATTACCAAAAGTACAGGGCATAACCCAGTATGTGGCTATAATGGCAATGGAAATTATACATATGGAGGAGACCCGTTTGTATTAACTGATAATGGCACAGTATACCTGTATACAGGCCATGACCTCTCTGATGATAATGAGGTTTCAAGGGCAGTCTACAATATTCCAGAATACCTTTGCTATTCTACTACTGATATGAAAGAATGGAAGGCAGAAGGTTCTGTATTTACCTTGGACACAGATAATGTTAAATGGGCAAAGGATTCGGCATCTGCATGGGCAAGCCAGGTAACTAAATATAAGGACAAGTATTATCTGTATTTCTGTACCTGGGATAAAACTTCACTTGGCAAACAATCAATAGGTGTAGCTGTATCTGACAGCCCAACAGGTGGTTTCAAAGATATTGGTAAACCTTTAGTACAGGGAACTCTTACTGCACCTGAAAACAATTCATGGGATGATATTGACCCATCTGTATGGACCGGGACAGACGGGGACGGTGTGGAACACCGCTATCTTGCATGGGGCAACAGTAAGTTTTATGTATGTGAATTAAATGAAGATATGATATCTGTTAAAGATTTAAACGGTGATGGTGAAATTACATGTGGCACAAAGGAAGAAAATGCAGATATTATAAATAACCAGGAAGGGCTTGACTATTTTACAGAAGCACCGTGGCTTTACCGCAGGCAGGATGAAAACGGCGGGTATTATGGCAAGTATTATCTATTCTACGCATACGGCTGGCGTGAACGTATGGCATATGCTGTTACAGATGACCCTCTTTATGGTTCATGGGAGTTTGGTAAAATCCTTATGCTTCCAACAGCCACATCAAATACAAACCATATGGCAGTCTTTGATTTTAAGGGAAAAACATATTTTGTATACCACAATGGTTCACTTCCTGGCGGCAATGGCTACCGCCGCAGCCCATGCATTACAGAACTGCATTTTAATGATGATGGCAGCATAATGCCATTAGAAGAAACCACTGCCGGAATAAATGGTACTATCTATAAAATTGCACTAAAAGATGGAGCTGAAGTATCACATGAGTTTTTTATAAATTCATCTGGTGATAATGAATACCCTTATTCAGAGATTAAAACAGGTACAGACCTTGGCATGGATAAAGATAATGAATGGGTAATTACTGCTGGCAAATCAGATACGGAAAATGAAACTTATGTTTCTATACAGTCTGAAAACAAGCCAGGCCTGTATCTTACAGTTAATGAAACAGGAAACATTACACTTGCACAAGATACAGATGCTTCAGAAGAAACCGCTAACAGGCAGACATTCCACAGTGTAAAAGGCCTGGACGGAGATGGGGTTTCATTTGAAAGCGTTGCACAGCCAGGCATGTATATTTCTGTTAGAGACAGCCTGCTTTGCCTGTCTGATGGAAGTGATAAAGAAAATGCAACTTTTTACATTTCAAAGCAGTAAAACTACTTGACGCCCCTTTATTTCTGGTATAGAATTATAATTACTAGTATAACTTATTAATGCTGTTTTTATAATTAAAAGGAAGGGATTGATTATGAAAAAGAGTTATGAAAAACCATCTGTTATGCAGAACGGAAGCTTTACAGAGGGTGTATATATGGCAAGCGGGTGCTATACAGCTAATGCTTACATACACCAGACACCTGAAACTGGCAGGGGCGATTACCGTATACAGGTAAACGGCAAACATGATACTACCCATACAGTTGATAAACAAACACTTACGATTTCATTTAACCAGAATGTTACATACAGTTCAAGCCAGGGCAATCTTGTATCTGGTGATGGTACTAACACTCTTGTTATTGATTATGGATACCACAATAACCCAACAGATAATATAGGCCTTGGTGATTTAGTAGTTGAAGCTGGTGACGGGCTTGAAATTACAAGTGTTTCAATTACAGATGACCCTGCTGACTGGTATTAAAAGGCTTTATAAACAAATATGCACTAAAAAGGAGCTTTTACAAAATAGATGTTTCAGTCTATAATGTGAAAGCTCTGTTTAGTTCAATTTCTATACATGCCCTGTAACACATATCTATTATTAAGGAAACATATAATGAATAAGAAATTACAACACTATATAAAACGTATTAAAGAGGGAATGCTTAAAGATATGTGGCATGAAACCCTCTGGATTTACCAGTATGCAAGGCATTACTGGAAGCAGATGGTATTTTATACTGCCCTTGGGCTTGTTAATACTGCTTTTTCCCTGGTTTCAAGCCTTATATCAAGGGATATGGTTGATATTATAACTGGAAAACAGACAGGTCTTCTTGCAAGGACTTTCTGTTTTTTTATTATATTTGCAATAGGCAATATATTACTGTCGCAGCTTTCAACGTATTTTTCCAATAAGATAAGCATAAGTGTTGACAATGAGATTAAAGCTGATATTTTTAATAAAATGCTTGTTACTGACCTTGAAGCAATACAGAATTACCATACTGGCGACCTGCTTACACGCTGGAGCTCTGATGCTTCAAATATTTCAAGCGGAATTCTGAACTGGATTCCAAACCTTATTATATTCACCGTGCGTTTTATCAGTGCATTTGTGCTTGTGTGTTATAACGACTTCGTATTTGCAGTCCTTGCACTGCTTGGCGTGCCTGTAAGCATGTTTATGTCACGGAGGCTTTTAAAACGTATGCGTGGCAATAATAAACGCAGTGCAGCTATGAATGCAAAAATGTCCGGCTTTAACCAGGAAGCCTTTTCAAATATACAGACAATTAAGGCATTTGACCTTATAAACCTTTACAGCCGCCATCTTAAAGAACTCCAAAAAGATTACCTGGATATGCGGCTTGAATTCCAGAAGCTTTCTATGGTTACATCTGTGATAATGTCTATTACAGGTCTTGCTGTATCATATAGCTGTTATGGCTTTGGTATATACCGTGTATGGAGTGGTGCTATAAGTTATGGTACAATGACAATGTTTTTGTCACTCTCTGGAACACTTACAGGCACTTTAAACCAGCTTATTTCACTTGTTCCTGCAGCAGTTTCCCTTACAACATCTGCCAGGCGTCTGATGGATATTATTGAGATGCCAAAGGAGGATTTTTCCAAATCAGATGAAGCCAGCCTGTTTTTTGAACAAAATAAACAGACAGGAATAAGCCTGGAATTTTCAGATATCTCATATTCATACAGCAATGGTAATGAAATTTTTAAGGGAGCATGTATTAATGCAAACCCACACGAAACCGTTGCTATTGTTGGCCCTTCAGGTGAAGGCAAGACTACAATGCTGCGCCTTATACTTTCACTGCTGCACCCGCAGGAAGGCAATGCAGTGCTTTATGGCGGTACTTCTGGTACATTCCAGGTTTCACCATCAACAAGGAAGCTTTTTTCATACGTACCCCAGGGAAATACAATGTTTTCAGGAACTATTGCTGAAAATATGCGTAATATAAAGCCAGATGCCACAGATGAAGAAATTATTAACGCTTTAAAAATGGCATGTGCATGGGACTTTACCAGCAGGCTTCCAGATGGAATTAACAGTAAAATCGGGGAACGTGGGGCAGGTTTTTCAGAGGGCCAGGCACAAAGGCTTTCTATTGCGCGCTCCCTTATAAGACATTCACCTATACTGCTTCTGGATGAGGCAACATCTGCGCTGGATGTTGCAACTGAAAGAAAAGTGCTTAAAAATATTATGAAAGATGATTATCCAAGAACATGCATAGTTACAACACACCGTCCTACAGTACTCTCAGTATGCAGCAGGGTATATGTAATAAAAGATAAAAAGTGCAAAGTGCTTTCAAGTGAAGAAATAGAAAATATGATACAAAACTTTTAGTCACTTTTTCTATACTCCCTCATAAAATAACAATACAATGAAAAGCACGCCCTTGTATTATACTGTGCTTAACCACCATTGTATTAATAATAGTTATTTTTGTAAAGGATGTGTTGGCAATTGTATATTACAGCAGGAATATTAATTCCATTTATAGGAACTATGTCAGGCAGTGCAATGGTCTTTCTTATGAGGAACAAAATTAATAAAAAACTGGAAAAGCTGCTGCCTGGCTTCGCATCTGGTGTTATGCTTGCAGCATCAGTATGGTCGCTTATTATACCTGCTATTGAAATGTCAGAAAATATGGATATATATACATGGTTTCCAGCAGCGGCTGGTTTCCTGGCAGGAATTATATTCCTCATATGCCTGGATAATGTAGTACCTCATTTACATTTTAACAATGGCAAGCCAAAAAAACTGCCATTTAAGAACAAAAAAATTGCCATGCCTGCACTGGCAGTTACATTTCACAATATACCAGAAGGAATGGCTGTAGGGGTTGCACTTGCGGGCGCACTTTCACCAGAAACAGGTATTACAATGGCAAGCGCAATTACACTAGCAGCAGGGATTGCAATACAGAATTTCCCAGAAGGTGCAATAATATCAATGCCTCTGAAAAACTGCGGGATGTCCAGGACAAAATCCTTTATATATGGCACAATGTCTGGAATAGTTGAACCTGTAGGCGCTGTAATAACAATAATGCTTACGGGGCTTATAGTGCCAGTCCTGCCATACCTGCTTGCATTTGCTGCTGGTGCAATGTTTTATGTTGTAGTAGAAGAACTTATTCCTGAAGCCCAGTCAGACGGAAACAGGGGTATTGGCACAATAGGAGTGGCTTTAGGATTTGTGGCAATGATGGTGCTTGATGTTACATTCTGACAGAATTATTAATCCCACTCTATTTCATCACCATTATCACGTAAAAACTGGTATAATTCTTCTTCATTTTCAATTAATGAAACTATAATCTCACCAACCCTTTTTGCTTTCTGCTCATTTTCAGGAGTAAAATCATAATAAGCCACATACATTTCAGCTTCAGGGTCTGTTTTCATCCCCTCTAATAAAGCAGGCTCTTTTTTAGCGAAATAACAATTTAAAAATGCTTCCCAGTTATAGCCATTCATATATGCATATTCATCGATTTCATTCATTTTATCACCAATTCCAAGTACCTTCTGGTTAGAAACGTACAGACATGCTTCTGCATAATCATCTGAGCTAAAAACCTTTACATAATCATAATCTTTCATAAACTCCTCCTCCTTGTATAATCCTTAAACAATACTTATAATTGTACTGCATCATACTCCATCATTGGCACAAACCCACCGCCAGTTTCCGCATACATCTCAAGCCTGTGTACCTGGTACACGGTTTCATCATAGGAAACACCCGCAAAACGGCAGAACTCTTCCAGGACAAGCCCTGGTTTTATATTAACCACGCTGCCAGACGCAAGCCGGCAGCAAAGTACAGCCTTGCACTCTTTATCAAGACATAATTCCCCGTTTCCTGCAAACTTTACTGCTGCCATTTCCTCAAAATCCTCAAGGCTGCCTGCCATATTATATATGCCCTGCTTTATATCTATAAGCTTCTCTGACTTCTTTGTTTTCTTAAGCACCTCTATTTTATCCTGTAACATAAAATTATATGTCTTCTCTTTAGTAAATGCTTCTTCTAAAAGAGGGCTGCTCTTACCAGGTTTAACCGCAATAATATAATCACAAGCCGCAAGTGCTGCCATTGAAGGCTTTGCACTATCTTTTAAATATGTAAAGCCCTTTATCCTTATTTCATCATTCATTACAGCATTTATCCTGTCTGCCATTACATTTGGGGTATCTGTTTCTTCAAGAGTAATATCAAGGTATTCTGCATCACTGCTTAAACCTATGCCTAGTGGTGATGTAAATGACATAAGCTGGTGTGGCGAAAACCCCTGGCTGTAGCTTACATTTATCTCCGCCCTGCGCATTGCCTTCTGGAAATACCGCATGACATCCAGGTGTCCGATAAAGCGCATAGAACCTGCTTTAGTAAATTTTATCCTTGCTTTCATTTTTATATCCTGTCCTTCCTGGTTACTGTGTAGCACAGACTGTCTGATTGCCTAAATCCAGCGGAACTGTAACATTCTTGTTTTCAACACATACACCACACTGGAATTTTGCTGCACCACAGCCAGAACACTGGCGGCGGCAGTTTGGTGTTACAGTCTCTGCCTTTGAATTATGGTATTCATCCAGAAGGAATTTTTTAGTAACCCCAATATCTATAAAATCCCAAGGAAACAGTTCATCTTCTGCCCTTTCCCTTCTTAAGTAAAATTCCATGCTTGCATTATTATCCTTAAACGCCTGTTCCCATTTATCTGGCTGGAAATACTCTGTCCATGCATCATAAATACAGCCGCTTTTATAAGCTTGTCTTATAACATTGCAAAGTTTTCTGTCCCCTCTTGCAAATACGCCCTCCAGTTCCGAAACATCTGCATCATGGCAATTATATTTTATGCTTTTAGCATTTAACTGTTCCCTTACCTTTGAAAGCAGGAAATCCCTTTTCTGCCTTGCCTGCTCTTTTGTATCCATTGGCGACCACTGGAACGGTGTAAATGGTTTTGGCACAAAAATAGATGTACTTGTAACAATATTTACCCTTCCATTCCTCTCATCCTTTGGAATAGTATAATACTGCCTTGCTATCTGGTCTGAAAGGACTGCAATCCCTTCTATATCATTATAAGTTTCACCAGGCAGGCCAAGCATAAAATAAAGCTTGACCCTGTTCCAGCCCCCCTGGAATGCTTTCATTGCACCATTTAATATATCCTCTTCTGTTAATCCTTTATTAATTACATTGCGCAGGCGCTGTGTTCCTGCTTCTGGAGCAAATGTAAGGCTGCTTTTACGCACATCCTGTACTTTGGACATTACATCAAGTGCAAACTCATCAATACGGAGTGAAGGAAGGGAAATATTTATGCCCTGGCCTTTAAATTCATCTATAAGCCAGTACACCAGTTCCTTAAGGTCTTTATAATCACTTGAACTTAAAGAACTTAGTGTAATTTCCTCATGGCCCGTTGACTTAAGCATTTCTTTAGCACGCCGTTTAAGAAAAGACAGGCTTCTTGGCCTTATCGGGCGGTAAAGCATACCTGCCTGGCAGAAACGGCATCCTCTTATACACCCTCTTTGGATTTCAAGCACTACCCTGTCCTGTGTAACTTTAATATAAGGGACTAATGGTTTCTCTGGGTAATATGTTTCTGACAGGCAACATTCTACCTGTTTCACTACCTTTGCAGGTGCTTCTGGAACTAAAGCCTTAAATTCTGCCAGTGTACCATCCTCATTATAGACAGGCTGGTAAAACTGTGGAACATATATTCCTGGAAGCTTTGCTGCTATTTTAAGGAACTCCTTCCTGTCCTTACCTGATGCTTTCCATTCTTTATACCTGTCCATAAGTTCATAATAAACCGTTTCACCCTCACCTATATAAAACATGTCAAAAAAATCTGCAACCGGTTCAGGATTATAAGCGCATGGCCCGCCGCCTATAACAAAGGGTTCATCTTCTTTCCTGTCTGCTGCATCAAGCGTAATTCCCGACAAATCCAGTACCTGTAAAATATTGGTATAACACATTTCATACTGGAGTGTAATTCCAAGAAAATCAAAATCTTTAACAGGCTGCTGGCTTTCCAGTGCAAAAAGTGGTATATTTTCACGGCGTAACACTGCATCCAGGTCAGTCCAGGGTGAATAAACCCTTTCACAGTATATATCATCACGCAGGTTTAACATATCATAAATAATCTGTATTCCAAGATGTGACATGCCTATCTCATAAACATCTGGAAAACACATACAGAAACGTATATCCACATCTGCCGGGTTTTTTACTGCCATATTTATTTCACCGCCAATATACCTTGCCGGTTTTTCCACTGATAAAAGTATCTCATCGCTTAACGCAAGCTTTCTCATATAAACATCCATGCCCTTCCATTATCTGTAAACATTTTTAATCCTGAAGTGAATTATACCATCCTGTAACCTTGTCTGTTATCTCCCCTGCACCCTTTACAATAGTATCCCAGTAACCGCTTCTGTCCAGACATTCCATTACATATTCCTTGTCAAAACCTTTATAGGAAAAATTATTATATAATGCAATTCCTAGTATTAAAAAAAGCATCCCTGCTGCCATAAGCCTTATTAAACCAAATGGATGCTTTTTCTCATTAGTAGCAAGATACTCTTCTTTATAATGGCTGTTATAACTGTTGTAATTGCTGTAATTACGCCCGCTGCTGCCATCTGAAAATGCCCTTCTTGCCTCCAGGATTTTATCTGAACGTGATTTAACAGGAATACCCTCCCTGTCCATATCATAAGCATTTCTTAAATCTTCCCTGTACATAACAACTATCCCCTTTATTCAATATATCAGATTAGAAATATTTTCTATCTGTATATAGAATATGCATTATATACAAGTTTAATTCCCAGTCCAGCCAAGGTCTGGATATTCGTTGCATTTCTCCCTTGAAAGAAGGGTTTTAATTGCTTCTGTTGCTGGTACATTGTCAAAAAGAACCTTATTAACCTGTTCAACAATAGGCATGGACACATTATACTTCTTGGCAAGCCCATATGCTGCCTTAGCAGAATAAACGCCTTCAACTACCTGCTTTACTTCGTCCATTGCCTCTTTCATAGTCCTGCCTTTGCCTATAAGGTATCCAGCATTGTGGTTACGGCTATGGTTGCTTGTACATGTTACAATTAAATCACCAATTCCTGAAAGACCACCAAATGTCTCAACATTTCCACCCATTGCCACCCCAAGCCGTGTAATCTCTGCAATACCCCTTGTAATAAGGGCCGCTTTCGTATTATCCCCAAAGCCAAGGCCATCACACACACCTGCTGCAAGTGCAATAACATTTTTAATAGAAGCACCAAGCTCAATTCCCGTAATATCCGGGCTTATATAAACGCGGAATGTATCATTCATAAATATTTCCTGGATAATTGCAGCAGACTTTTCATTTTCAGAGCCAACTACAACGGTAGTAGGCATACCAATAGAAACCTCCTCTGCATGGCTTGGGCCTGAAAGCACACTTACATCAGCATTTGGTATTTCTTCACATATTATATCCCTTAACGTCTTAAATGTACTGTCCTCAATACCCTTTGCAACATTGACAACTAACTGCCCGTCTGGCAGGAAAGCTGCTGCTTTTCTTGCAGTATCCCTTACATATGGTGAAGCTACAGAAAATACTATTAAATCATAACCCTTACATGCATCTTCAAGGTTATCAGTAACAATAACCGTTCCAGGAAGCCTGACACCTGGCAGCCTGTCTTTATGCTCCCTGTATTCTGAAAGCATCTTTACCTCTGCATCAACAGCCGACCATAAAGTTACACTATGCCCGTTCTTCGCAAGCATAATTGCAAGTGCAGTGCCCCAGCTTCCTGCTCCTAGAAAACTTACTTTACTCATTTTGCTCCTCCCATACTGTAGTATTATTTATTACCCCAGAGTTTATTCTCACTGCCATTTAAAAGCCTCACAATATTCTGCCTGTGCTGGAAATAAGCAAAAGCAGTAAACAACAGGCTTACCACTATCATATGGACAAATAATGGGTTTTCCCTGTAAAAAATAATTGTATTGGCAGGTATATACCATGCAACCAAAAGTGAACCAAGGGAAACATATCTAGTAATTGCAACTATAACAATAAATATTAAAAGCCCTGCCAGTATTAATAACGGGTGTGCAGTTGATAATATAACCGCAGAAGTAACCGCTATCCCCTTGCCGCCTTTAAATTTAAGATAAAATGGATAGTTGTGCCCAAGCACAACACCAAGCCCCATATACAGGCACAAAAGATACCAGTCCACAGGCGTATCAAGTATAAGGCGTATTACAAGCACTGGTACAATGGCTTTTAAAAGGTCTCCTGCAAATGTCAGCAGCGCTGGAAGTTTGCCAAGGGTACGCAATACATTAGTAGTCCCTGCATTGCCGCTTCCCTTGTCCCTTATATCTATATGGTAGATTTTTCCGACAATATAACCACTTGAAATACATCCAAAAAAATACCCTATTACCAAACAAATAAAATTCCAAGCCATAAGCTGCCTCCATATCCCCTTAATACTAGTTTCTGTTAATTCTTTTCCTTCTTTTCCCTGATTATAAACTTTAACGGAGTACCTGTAAAGCCAAATGCTTCACGTATTTTATTTTCAATATACCTTGTATAAGAAAAATGCATAAGCTTTTTATCATTTACAAATATAACAAATGCTGGCGGTTTTACGCTGACCTGTGTTATATAGAATATTTTAAGCCTGCGTCCCTTGTCAGAAGGTGGCTGCTGTAACGCAACAGCTTCTGTCAGTATCTCATTAAGCACACCTGTAGCAATACGCAGTGAATGGTTCTGTATAACAATATCAAGCAAATCAAAAAGCTTAGGTATACGCTGGCCTGTCTGCGCAGATATAAATATAAGTTCCGCATATGGCATAAATGACAAGATATCACGTATCTTTTCCGTATATTTTTTAACAGAACTATTATCCTTTGTGACAGCATCCCATTTATTAACTGCAACCACCATTCCACGTCCCCTGTCATGTGCAATGCCTGCAATTTTGGCATCCTGTTCTGTAACACCCTCTGTTGCATCTATAACAAGTACCACCACATCTGCACGCTCAACAGCGGAAACAGTACGGAGTATGCTATATCTCTCAATTTCTTCTTTTATCTTATTTTTACGTCTTAAACCGGCTGTATCTATAAATACATATTCTTTGCCATCCCATGTAACAGAAGTATCTACGGCATCCCTTGTAGTACCTGCAATATCAGAAACAATAACCCTGTTTTCGCCAAGTATCTTATTAATAATAGAAGATTTGCCAACATTAGGCTTGCCAACAATGGCAATACGCGGTCTTTCGTCCTCTTCCTCCTCTGTACTGTCTGGAAAGAGTGCTGTAACTTCGTCAAGCATATCACCAATTCCAAGTTTGGCTATAGAAGAAACTGGCACAGGGTCACCAATTCCAAGATTATAAAATTCATATACATCAGGCATGTATTTTTCAAAGTTATCAACTTTATTAACAACAAGCACTACTTTCTTAGCAGCTTTCCTAAGCATATCGGCAACTTTAAAATCAGAATCTGTAACGCCCTGCCTTACATCCGTAACAAACATTACAACATCCGCCATCTCTATTGCCATAAGAGCCTGTTCCCTCATATCCTTAAGCATCTGGTTCTTAGTTACAGGCTCAATTCCACCTGTATCCATTATGGTAAATGAATAATTAAGCCATGATACATCAGCATAAATACGGTCTCTTGTAACACCTGGCGTATCCTTTACAATAGAAATCCTTTCACCTGCAATCATATTAAAGAGCGTTGATTTGCCAACATTTGGACGTCCTACAACCGCAACAACTGGTTTACCCATTTAACCACCATGTCCTTTCCATAACAGCCTGCAAAACTGGTATCACTAATATCTCAGGCTGTTTCCTTTACCTTTCCTGTAAGGAAATTATTAACACTTTCATATAGTATTTCGTTATTTATAATATCTTCAGATTTAGTACCAAAATATTCATCAAAAAGCTTATCCAGTTCTTCCTGGTCTTCTACAGCATACTCTTTAAGGTAAGACTCCAGCACTTCCTTATATGCATCTTTATCAAGCCCAATGCCCTCTTTCTGTGCGATTGAATTAAACACCAGCCTTTTCCCCAAATCACTTTTAGCACTTGTTTCTACATTTTTCTCAAAGTCTTCCTCTGTCATAGACTGCATTTCCAGATAGTCCTTAAGGTTAGTGCCATTCTGCTTTAAATAGTAAATAATAGGTGTCCTGTACTGTGTCTTAACCCTCTCAAGAAGGTCTTCTGGATACTCCTTTATATCTGACTTTGTATAAACAGATTCCCACGCCATATCCTTAACAACATTATCACGTATATACTGTGTATAATCTTTAGCAGTATTTTTATAATCCTTGTCAAAATCCTTAAAATTACTTTCTACAAAATTGTCTGAGAGCTCTGGCCAGTCCAGAATATAATTAACTGTTACTGTAAATATTGCTTCTTTCCCTGAATAATCAGGGTTAAGCTTGTATCCTTCAGGGAACTTTGACTTTACATCATAAGTCTTTCCAGGCTTTTTGCCTATAAGGCCGTCCTCAAAACCTTCAATAAAATCACCTGAGCCAATTTTAAGGTTATGGCCATCAGGAGTGTTTTCCTTGGTGCATGAACCACCTTCAAATTCCTTGCCATCCATCTTGCCTACATAAAAAATATTGACAGTGTCGCCCTCTTTAATCTTACTTTTTTTATCCTTTTTATAAGAGTCTGTCCTTTCAATATTTGTTTGCACCATTTCATCTGTTTTATTATCAATATCTTTTTTAGAAAGCTGTATTGATGCATAATCCCCTGTTGTAACATATTGTGAAAAATCAAGGTCTTTGTATATATCAGCTTCCTTTACATACTCTTTTTCCTTATTATCATCTTTCTTTGATTCAGAACTTGTGCTTTCTTTTTCCTTATTGTCCTTAGAAGAACTGCATCCTGTAAAAGGAAGCGCCATAGAAGCACAAAGCACCAGTGCTAAAAATTTGTTATACTTTCTCAAAATAATTCCTCCAATTTAAAAATTAAAAATTTTACAACTACTACATACTAACACAAGGAAAAGGAAAATTCAAGGAAAAAAGCAGACCTGAAAAATAAAGACCGTCTGGTCCAACAAACGGTCTTACTTAATATTTTTATTCTTTATATATTTTTTGCAGATTTAAATTTTCATCTCAAGAAGTATTAATATCATCAAAAATCAAAATACAAGAATGTTGATATTCCTGAAAATGACACTACAGACCACACTAAAAATATTACCACAGCCAGTGAGTTTAAAACTGTTGGCTTGAATTCTTTTTCTTTGCTGTTTCTAGTATTTAACACAACAAAAAATGAACCAAAAATAAACAACCACAAATTAAGCCCTGTAATATGTGATGCCAGGTAATTTAAAAATGGTATTTTCTCTTCCAAGTAAGACAGTTCCACAAGGTTAAAACAGTTATATAAATCTCCATTAATTGTAAAACTTGATAAACTGCACATCTCTTTTATAAAAAGTTTTGCAGACGGAATATCTTCAGCCCTAAAAAGAACCCAGAGCATATCTACCAGCATAAATGTAATAAACCACTGTGTTACTTTTCCAAGCTTCCCCCACTGGCTTTTAAAGAACCTGTCCAGACAATTAAAAAAACCATGTAGTACTCCCCATAATATAAATGTCCAATTTGCACCATGCCATATACCACTGACAAGATAAACCGCCATTATATTAATATATGTCCTGGCCTTGCCCTTGCGGTTTCCCCCAAGCGGGATATAGATATAAGTTCTTAAAAACCTTGTAAGGGACATATGCCACCTGCCCCAGAAATCTGTTATAGATGTTGCTTTATAAGGAGAATTAAAATTCTGTGGCAATATAATATTAAACATATAGCCTATGCCAGATGCCATGTCACAATACCCACTGAAATCAAAATACAGCTGGAAAGTATAAGAAAAAGAAACCAGCAGTGCTTCCAGTGAGCTTAATGCAGGAATTGTTCCAAAACCATATGTAACTGCAACTCCAAATGTATCTGCAATAATTACTTTTTTAAACAGCCCAACAGAAAAAATATATATCCCTTTTGAAAAATTCATTGGTATGAAAAAACGTTTTTTATTGTTCCTGAATTGTGGAATTACTTCATTATGCAACACTATAGGACCTGCAACTAGCTGTGGAAAATATGACACAAATAGTGCATATTCGCCAAAAGTATAATTCTTTGTTTCTCCCCTGTAAGAATCAACGATGTATGAAACCTGCTGGAATGTAAAAAAGCTTATTCCCAGTGGCAAAGCTATGTTTTTAAGTTCAAACGTTCTTTCAAATATATTGTTTATATTTTCTATAAAAAAATTAAAGTACTTAAAATAAAATATAACTGCTATATTAAAAAATATCCCCAGAATAAGTATAGTTTTTCTAATTCTTTTTCCAGCCAATACCCCCCCCCGGTCCATTAATACTGATAATAAATAATTGGCAATAATACTTACACATATAATAAAAAGATATGATTTATTAAAATACCCATAAAACCACAATGACATACTGGTTAAAAATACACCAGCAATCTTGTACTTTTTAAGATAATTTAATATATAATATCCTGCTAATGCAAGTGGCAGGAAAAGAAATATAAATACATATGAATTGAATAACACGGCAAACCTCCATTGGTTTATTTATGAAGGGAATTATAATCATAAGAATTATAAAAATTTCTTATTGTTTTTATATATTCCTTGTAATTATCTTTTGTCAGAAGATATTCACCATTATGCATCCATTCCAGTATTAAAGAATTTATCCATTCACCATAATGTGCCTGGTCTTTGTAATTATCCAGGTTACATACAAGTTCAAAGTTATTGCAAAATGAATAAAGTTTAATATTAGGATACTTCAAAATTTCCTCAATAGCTGCCTGTTCAGCATCAATACGCCAGTCTGTCTGTCCAGTATTTTTTAGAACATCCCAGTAGCAGATACTATATGGTGGAAAGAAGTAATAAAAAGTTGTTTCTGGGTGACAGGCAGCCAGGCTTGTTACATTCTGCCTGATATTTCCAATAACCATTTTACGCTCATTTTCTGAAAACACCTGTGCTGGACTGGCTATTTCCTCCAAAATATATGTGCCTAAAACTGTTTCTGCCCCAAATGTATAATAACCGTTCCAGTTTGCATAATCATCAAAACTTGTAGTTTCAAAACCAGCTTTTGTATGTTTTATAACACTGTGTGTCTGTTCAAATAATATGGATTTATTCAATACATAATTTACATCATCAAATAAATTATTATTATACAGATAAAACGGATATTCTATATCTTCCCTATAAGCATCTTTATCTTCAACCAGATGGCTATAATCAAGACATCTTATAATATATCTAATATTCTTTCCGGAATCATAAGCCCTTTTAAGATTATCATTTATTTCTTTATAATGACCTCCTGAAAACGGGACTTTAATAAAATCACTGCCAAATACTTTATCTGCTTCAGATTTTTTAAAATTTTCTGTCATAGAGGTTCCAGTAATAATGCTTTCATATTCAAAATTCCTTGTAATGCCATCATTCTGGTATCTTTCATTATTAATTGGATATTTATACTTATTTAATGGACTATGATAGTGAAATAACGGATCAATATAAATTGTAATTGAAGCAAATAAAATAAATACTATAATTGCTAAAAATAAGGTGCCAGTAATCCATATCTTATATTTTAATGATTCTACATTTTTTTCTTTTTCTGCCACTTTAATTTCCTTTCACAAATTTTATAAAAATCTATTGTTTCATTATTTTCTATTTATTGTAACAGTTTTTTTGTGTCATGTCCACAAGAATAATTGAAAATCCAAGTTAATTCTTTTCTATTAAATATATCTTGTATCTATGCCATTATGGCAGTCCTCAATTACATTGCAAATTTCAACAGATACTTTTTCAGGAATCATGCTAAAATTCCTATTGCCAGTTATAGTTCTGTTAAAACTTGAAACCATATACCGTATTCCTTCACCTTCCAGCTGGTAGAAATATCTCTTATTATCTGCTGGGTTTTCAAATCTGGCTTCAAAATAATCCATTTTCCACCATGGTGCAGGTACATACACATATCCTTTTGTGCCAGAAATAACAAGTTCGCCTTCAGCCTTGACTTCTGTACCTACCTTAATTGAACCAACAGCATTGTTATAAATAAATTCAATTTTTGTAAATGCATCATAACCATTTATACTCATCTTGCTTTGTACAATCTTTTCTTTATAATTACAGCCAAGAACCATAAAGACTGGAAGCATAGCAAAAGGTCCCCATTCTGTTATACTGCCCCATTTTTGCATATGGCTGTCTGCCCCGCCAAATGAATTCCGAAGGCTTGTAGATGTAGATTCAACTGATATAATATCCCCTATAATTCCAGACTTTAAAAGCAACAAAAGCCTTTCAAATGCAAGTGCATACGCTGTTTTATTACCCTCCATAAGGATACAGCC
This sequence comes from uncultured Lachnospiraceae bacterium, assembly GCA_910579085.1. GTDB lineage: Bacteria > Bacillota > Clostridia > Lachnospirales > Lachnospiraceae > Butyribacter. The sequence goes on from CAJTRU010000048.1 coordinate 16,586, forward strand.
ATTCTTTTTAGCCATTCCGAAAAGCCTTTCACAATCAGATTTCTTTACTGTTACTGGAGGGTCACATAAAATATGTTTTTTACATTCAAGTGCCTGTTTTATATAATCTTTCCTTTCATATGGGTTAACAGCAATATACACAGCATCAACCACTTTTAATAATTCCCCATAATCCTGGTAATTATGAATATTTGCAAATTCTTTTTGTAATCCAGGCAGCCTGCCAAAACAACCTGCAACATCAATCCCGTTCACAAATGTACATTCCCTTGCAAATTTAATTAATATTTCGCTTGTATCACCAACCAGCCCCATTCGGATTTTCCTGTCACCAGACCTGATTTGGGAACTGGAGACACCTTCTGTCCTTTCCAGGTAAACCACCTTACAAAATTCATCCAGATAATCAAACCTGCCAGTCCAGTCAGAACCAATAGCAAAAATATCTACTGTATATCTTTTTATATCATCAATTTTCTGGCCTTCATATTCTTCAATAATAATTTCATCAGCTATTCCTGTTGCCTGGATTGCAGAAATTCTTTCTGGTAAAGACTGCTGGACATTAAACTTCCCACGTGCTTTATCAAAATCATCAGATGTTACTGCTACGATAAGATAATCCCCCAGTTTTTTTGCTCTTTCCAATAACCGGATATGGCCATAATGGAGCATGTCATAAGTTCCATATGTAATCACTTTGGTTAAACCATTATGGTTCATCAAATCACTCCCCATCTTTTCATATCATCAAAGGCAGAAAACAATGTATTATAATTTTCCTTTGTTAGATGGCCTATATGCCCTATACGGAATACTTCATCTGCAAAACCACCACCATTAGGACAAGCCCATATATTATATTCATCCTTTAAAATACGGACTATTTTTTTTGCTCCGCAAGTAACAGGATGTAGTGCGGTTACTGCATTAGACTTGTCCTCTGCAACTAATTCAAAAGGATAATTTTTTATTTTTTCCCGGAAATAACAAGCAAGTTCTGCTATTCTTCCACGTTCTGCTTTTATCCCGCCATTCTCTTCAATAATAGTTAGCCGTTTATTAATCTGGATAAGTGTTGTAACTGCTGGCGTAAATGGTGTCTGTCCACGCTCCATGTCCTTAAGTGCACTTTTTAGGCTAAGATACATACACTTTTCTTTATTATTTTCTATACGGATTACCGCTGACGGAGCAAGCGCAATAGCAGCAATCCCCGGCTGTACTGCTAATGCTTTTTGTGAACCAGTAATAACAGCCGCCGCCTCAAGCCCTGCCATATCAATCTCATCTGTAATAAATGAACTGATAGCATCTACAATAAGAAGTATATTATTCTCCTTACAAAACCTAGAAATAAGAGACATATTGTAAAGAACACCAGAAGATGTTTCGTTCATATTTACTAAAAGTGCCGTATAACCTCTGCCAGCAAATTTGTCTAACTGTTCCTTTTTTATTTGCCTGCCAAATTCACATTTAATCTCATCCATATTGTATCCATAAATTTCACAGAGTTTAACAAAACGGTGTCCAAAGCTGCCACCATTAATTACAATAACTTTATCATTGTTATCTAGGATATTAGCCACACAAGATTCCATTGCCCCAGTCCCAGATGCAGTAAGGAAAACACACCTGCTGTTATCTGGTGCATTTAAAAACTTTAACATAAGCCTTTCATTCTGGAGCATCATACCAGAAAATTCAGGTGTCCTGAAATATGGTACAGAAATTTTTGCTATATCCAGCACTTCCTGGCATGACATCACCGGACCAACTGTAAAATTTAACATTCCAGCCATCAATAATACCTCCATTATCATGTTTTTTTAAACAATATCCAGCTCATTCCTATCACGTAACATATACTTGCGAAGAGGTGTAATACTTGCAATCCAATATAGCAGGCCACCACAGATTGCTGTATACCCGCTGCCTGTAACAGCGATGAAAACAGGACTTTTAATTTCCCCGCTGAGAGGATTGTAGATAAACATAATACACGTTGTAAAGGAAATTATGATACATGCCAGACCAACCAGATTAAAACCATGTGTAAATCCATAAGCATTATGCCCGTAAATATTATATAAAGATTTCAATGAAATTTTTCTTTTTTTAACTATAAAATAATCAACGGCTACCATACCTATAATTGGTCCCTGTATGTATGCTGCTAATGAAATAAATGAACCAAAGTTATCCATCACCCATCCCCAGACAGTTAAAACACTGACATAAAACATAGAAATAATTACTAATACTTTATAACTGATTTTTGGCAATCCGCTTTTAACTATCATACAATTAACATAAGAACCTGTACCCTGTGTACCAATATTAGCAAATGCAACCAGTAATAAACTTAATAATGAAAACCCAGGACCTGCAAGCATAGCAAGCATTGTAGCAGGGTCACTTTCATAATAACCAGCCTTAACAAATGTAGCTATTGCCATAACACCACCAGCAGCTACAAAGAAAGGCGCAACCACTCCATATGCCAGCGAAGTGGCCCAGTAACCCTGTTTCTCGCTTTTTGCCAGACGTGGCATAACAAGAGCCTGCGTTGACCACGAAAAAGCAAATGCAACATTTCCTTCGGCTGAAAGCATGAAACGGCCAGCTGCAGTGTTATAAAGACTTGTATCTGGTTTAACCTTAAACATATCCCCTAAAGGAACAGCTGTAAAACAAATTATAACAATAATAACCCCAACACCAAGAAGTGCTACTACTAAAAACCTGTTAGTCCACTTAATTACATCGGGTCCTCCCAAGGCAATAATAGTACCAATTATGACACACAAAACACCTAATAACGGTTTCCATAAACTAATATTTAACGATAAACCAAAAAAACCAGCCAAGTTAATCATAGATGAAGCAAACAGCTGGGAATCAACCGCATACCATCCAAAATTGGCAAGGCTTATAACAGTAGCCAGTATAGCAACACCCTTTTTGCCAAGAACAGACCGAAGCCATACCCACAAATCAATTCCATAACGGACACCAAATAATACTGGAAGACATTCAATAAACACCCAGATAATATTAAAGCAAAAGATATTAACCAACATCTGTCTGAACGAAAGATACTGTGCTACATATGCGCCTTGTGTATAGCACCATGTAGCAATTGAAAAGCCACCAGTTGTAAGGAATAAATCCCAGAATGAATACTGTCTTTCGTTAGTGAGTACAGGAACAGTCCCTGTTATAGTTTCCTGTTTTATATAATCAGCATTTCTTTGTGTTTTTGCAGCCATTATACAATCACCTCCATCATACATAAAACAATTAAAATTATACAAACTGCTATGGCTGATATTATTTTAACTGCATCACCTTTATCAGCCTGGTCTGGGAACTTGTAATTTTTACTTTCCATTTCTTTAAGCCTGGATTTTGTTTCTTTATAAATTAATTCTTCAATTGATTCCATTCTGGCTTCCTTTCCGTTCACATTTATTTTTTATTCTAATTTTTTTGAACATTATGATATGATAATTTTCCATAGAAGTATTATTCTTGCCACTTACCAAGAAGTTCCAGCGTTTTTTTACCATATATTTTGCTATTCTTATACCACATATATAACCAGCTGCCAGCAGAATTACCCCTGGTTTCCTGATAAAGTGCCCAGATATACCAGTAATATGATGCTTCAGCAATATATCCAATATAATGGGCAAGTTCCTTATCATTATCCAGAATTTTAGGATTATAAAGTTTGATAATTTCCAGTGACTCATTATAAGAATAGCCAGAACAGCAAATAAAAGTACCCAAATCACTAGCGGGGTCATCATTGCCAGAATATTCCCAGTCAATCAGAAACATTTTATTATTTTTATCCAACAGAAAATTAGGTGAATAGCAATCATTGTGGCATAAGCATCTGCGTCCATACCCATCTGATTTTATTTCATTATTTACCTTTGTAATTAGTGACAATAAATCATCAAAACCATCAAAGTTTGTTTTTCCTAAAGCTTTAAGCTGTCCAATAAATTTTTGTGTTTTATCCCATAAACCAAAATCAAACTCTGACTTAATATTCTGGTTATGAAGTATCTTCATCATTGAAACTGCTGCTGATACCTCAGAAATATTGTGATAATCAAGCTCTCTTGCCTCTTCTATGTATTTTGATATCTTCCACCCCTTTGCAGAATCCATATAAATAAAAGTATCATCCAGTCCCAGCTTGAATGCAATCTTCATTGACTCAGCTTCACTATTGCGGTTTATATACTTTTCAGTACCATTTCCAGGATGGCGGTATACATACTCTTGTCCATTTACCATAAATTTGAATGATGTATTTGTAATACCAGCATTAATTGCAACAATACTAACAATATCTTTAATTTCACAATCCAGAACCCTGCATATATTCCTTAAAATACCTGAATCTGCATTATTTATGTATTCTTTATCAAAATGACGGAGTTCATCAAGCGAATCAAATTCCAAAACTTTGCCAGAATCATATTTTTTAATGTATAAATCAAGTTCTTTAATATATCTCATATAGAGATTTTCCCAGAGATGCTCCCTTGTTTTCTGGTTTACATACTCCTTTTTAAGAATTCTGGTAAATTTTTTGCTAAAAATATTGTCAAAGTATACATGTCCAAGCATATACCATGAATTACTGCCACCAATAGTTACAGACTTTATTCTTCCATGTGCATCACATGAAAGGCAGTATTCATCTGTATCCCCAGCTGAATAAACAGCAGAATAATATGCCTGGTAAACATACTCTTCAAAAACGTTGTCAACAAAATAATTGTCACTGGAACAAATATAGGTATTTGAAAGCCTGTCCAGTACCTTTATTAACGTTGAAGTATTGTTGTACCTGTAATAATCCTCGTTGACAATAATTTTTATATTAAATTTTTCCTCAAGATAAAAGAATTTTTCTTTCATATATCCAACAACTACAGTAATATCTTTTATGCCTGCCTTCTGTAGCTGCCTTATCTCACGTTCAATCAAGATTTCTCCTTTTACCGTTAACAATCCTTTTGGCTTCTCATATGAGAGTGGCGCAAACCTTCTTGACATTCCGGCTGCCATTATAACTGCATTATTTACCTTATATGGCTTTAGTGCCTCAATTCCGGCTTTTGTAATTGTATAACTGGATGCCTGGGAATTTATAAGACACCTGGAGGCAAGTTCATGTATAAGCTTATTAGCTTTTCCAAGAGAAATACCCATACTTTCAGAAATTTCCCTTTGTGTGCATACTCTCATTTTATTTTGTTTCAATTTATATAGAAATTCAAATTCTGTTTTTTGTAACATTATAATTCTCCTGTAGTAAATGGTTATTTAAAATCATAAAGATATCCAGGTAATTTACTTTCTATCATTTTAACCTCTTCTGCTGCTTCTGGATGTTTTTTCCATATTTGTGTGTTATTAATTGAAACATCAGGTTTAAAAATTTCTTTTTTTCTTGTATGCTCTTTCTTGTCCAATCCTAACCATATTATCAGTTTTGATGTAGTTTCTTCATACTTATATATTAAATCCTCAAATTTAATAAATTTAATTTGTCCAGTATCAAGATTTTCTGTTTTACGATGGGAACGGGTATATAAAAACCACTTGCAAAATGTATCTACATCATTTGGAAGGATTCCATCTTTCCAGACATACTTATCAAGTACAAATATATCTCTTGGATCTCTGTCTACAATTACCACTTGGATATTGCCATTAAAGTAACGGAGATATCTTTTCAAATTAATGGGAGGTAATAACTGGTCTACCATTATTATATCCTTATCATCTGGAATGACAGATGAAAATAACGATTCTATATATTTGCGTGTTAAAGACAGAAACTTTTTTTCAGTTGGATGGGAACAATAAGTTATCTCATTTTTGATGGTATTAATCTGCCGGTCAACATTATCTCTCCAAATAGTCATATGAAGAAACTTATTTAATATTCTTTTACGGAAATAGAAAAAGTTTCCTCTGTCATACAGGTCATACTGCCACCATCCTTGATATGAAAAATCCACGAGTTTATCAATATAACTATAAGAATATTTCTTCCACTTATCTCCAAAAAAAGCACTATATTTTTTCCCAAAAATATTTCCAGAATAAAAATCAACTAATTTTTTATAACGTTTTAAAGAATGTCCAGAATTGTGCCTGTTAAAACATTCCAGCAAGTTAAATTCTAAGTCAGAAATACCATCCGGATCTTGAATAAATCTAAATTCTTCATTAGTAAAAGAATAAACACTATCAAATTCAGATACAAAATCCGTCACCGCACTAGAACCAGTTCCATAATAACTGGCACATGAAATAAATCTCATAGTTAACCTCCCCATAATTTTATTTATTATCCTGCTTTTTCTTGATAATTTATTAAGCAGCAAAAATATCTTATATCCCTCATATATATTCATAGTAATCTCTTACTCTGCAAGTATTGATTTTAATTGTTCTTTAATTGTTTCTGGAGAAAATTCCTTAAATTTCTTAATACTTTTTTTCTTGTAATTTTCGTAAAGTTCTTTATCCTGATACATTTTGTAAATAGCTTCTCCCATCATATTACAATCACCTACTGGAGTAACAATTCCATATGTATTATTTTCAATAATTTCCCTGACTCCTGGTAAGCTGTCTGTAGCAACTATAGGAAGAGAAAAATAGAGTGCTTCTATTAAAGTGGTTGGAAGACCTTCTAGAGGACTGGAATGAACAAAAAGATATGCTGCTTTATAATAATTTTGTACATCGTTCTGGTTACCTTCAAAAAATACAGTATTTTCCAAGCCATGAGATTTTACATATTTTTCTAGTCCAGCTCTTTTTTCTCCATCACCAACAAGAACTAGTTTTTTATTGAACTTATATTTTCTTCTAATATATTCTAATGCCTTTATTAAGGTAAGCTGGTCTTTATCTTTTGTAATGCGTCCTACCATTATTAAAAAAGAGCCATATTTCTTCTTTAATATCTCTACTTTATTATTATTAATTGCCTTATCTGCAATAAATGATGGATTGTATATTTTGTTTATATTAAGTGAAAGCTGTTTATTGGATACTAATACTTCATCCTGGAAAATATCAACAAGTACAATTAAGTTTTTGATTTTATTATATAAATTCAAAAAACCATCAGATATTAATGCATAACCATAAATTGCACCATGTAACCAGCACATTTTCTTACTAGTTTTTAAAAAATCCAAAGCAACAAAAGTTAAATCATTATAATGCCCAGAAAAGGCAATCACAATATCATACCTTTCCTGGAATTTCTTTTTTTTACATAAAATAAATTTATAGATGGTATCTGCAACTGTTATAATTCCATATGCTATAGGATATGCACACTTAAAAACAAAACTTCGTTTTATAAGTTTGGAATACAATTCTGGAGCCATTTTTCTAGGAAAATTTATATGGACTACTTTACAACTTCCAGGCAGTTCTCTTTCCATATCAGTTTGTGAAGGCACTAGATTAAATACTGTCACTTCATGGCCTAACTGGTTCATTAACCTGGCATAGTCAGTACCTACACGCTCTATTCCTCCTACCTGCAAACCATCAAATACCATAGCTATCTTCATTGTAGATTTCCCCCTAAATCATTTACAATAGAATTCTGTCAATATTTTTGCTGTATCCTTAATATTATATCCAGCATTTGTAACTACATCTGCCATGTTCCTTCTGGAAGTATTTTCTTCCATAATTTTAATAGCAGTATCTGCCCATATGACTGGAGAATTTATAAGACTTTCCCTGTAAATATTTTCTGTAACATCTATTTCTGAAGTTATAGTATCAGAAACCAGACATTTTAACCCTGTACATTGTGCTTCTACCAAAACAACAGGAAGACCTTCATATCTTGATGGAAACAAAAATAAATCAAAACCCTGGTCTAATTTATAAACATCTGAACGCTTTCCTAAAAATTGTACCTTATCTGAAATACCTAATTCTTCTACTTGTTTTTTCACATCATTTATCATTTCACCAATTCCAATTAAAACTAAAATTGCTGTAGAATCTTTTTTTGCTATTTCATTAAATACCTTCACAATAAATTCATGGTTTTTGGGATAAGAAAAACTTCCTACGTGACCAATAACTTTATGGTTGTCCCATTTGTTTTCTCTGCGTATCTGCTGTCTTATTTCATTTGAAAAAGAAAACCGTTTAATATCTACTCCATTACATATTATTTTATATTCTCCCTGTCTGCCATATAACCATTTTCCAGCCAAATCTGAACACGCAAATTTAGTAACAGGTAACCTTCTAAGTAATGGTCTAAATATTTTATGTGCAATTGGGTGATAAAGTGTATTGGTTGAATGTGAATGAACTATTACCGTTGGTATACCTGCTTTTATAGCAGCAGTTGCATTTAAAAATCCATCCATTGCATGTTGTGTATGGACATGAAATACCCCATACTCATTTTTATGCAAATTTAGAAATTTGCGAAGGTTCAAAAACCTGTCTATTACTTCAATTTTGAATTTCCCTAAATTAAGGTGAAAAATCTTTCCATTCAATTTATTTATTTCTACATCATAATCTCCAGGCTGGTTTATTGTACATAAAAAATCAAATAAAACATGTTCTCTATTAATAGCATGAAATACATTCATAATAAATGTTTCTTGTCCGCCTCTGTTCATAATTGAAACATAATGTAAAACTTTTTTCATATCCTAATCCTCTTTACTGCTTTACTCGCCATTTTATTTATGTAGCTATAGAAATAAAACATTTATTTTTTTATTGTTTTTATTAGCAATTTTAAATTTTTTATACAAAATATAGAACAATAACTTATAACAAACGCTGATACAACAATCGATAATGTACCCATAATAACAATAATACATTCACATAATAATATAATTTTTTTAATAATAGTTGATTTCCAATTAATATCAATATTAAATTTACATTTTATTTTATAAACACGCATAATCCATACTACATCATAGCTTATTAATGTTGCAACTGCAGCACCCATTCCCTGACAAAGAAAAACTAATGGAAAATTTAATACCAAATTTATTATTGAGCCAACCAAAGTAGTAGAAAAAATAATCTTTGTTTGATTTCCAGCTGTAAACATAGAACCCAGAAAACTATTTAAAGAATTAATATATACTCCAAAGGTAAGAACTGGCACATAAACCCAAGCTTGATAGAAATCTTTTGAGAACATAAACGTAGCCGCAAATTTACATAGCCATATAATACCTATAGTGCAACAAAACATCACTTCATTATATATTTGATATGTTTCCTCAAAAAAAACTTTTCTTTCATTATCATTTCTGCTTTGAAACAAAGATAAGTTCCATGCCTGGCTGAATATAGTATTTATAGTAGTCAAAACAGATGGAAGTTTATTTGCACATGAATATAACCCAACTAAGGACATTGATGTTATCAATGTAAGTGTCCACCTGTCAAGACTACTATTTAACCACCAAAATAAAGCATTTGGAATTAAAGGCAATGAATAAGTAACCATTTTTTTCGCTAGTAATTTATTTACTGGATTTTTTAATGTTTGAAAATGCTTATCAATTCTGCATAATGGAACATATAAAAATATACCAATAAAATTTCCTAAAATAGTTGATATCCAATAACCAATAATCCCTTTTTTAAAAAAAGCAACAAACAGAACATTAAGACTTAATATAGCCAGACTTGTAACTGTTGTAATTAATGCCATCTGCTTTGTTTTATTAATAGCTTTAGCAAAGGCAGAAAATAAAGAATTGAAAGCTTGGACAATGTATATCAATATAAAACATATAACAAATACATTATTTCTAATAAAATAATTAACTATTATTCCACCAGTTACAAGAGGAATACATCCAATTCCAATGATTCTAATCCCAATTCCAAAACAATCATCTAGACTCTCTTTATCTGATATGCTATATCTCAAAACAGCATCAACTATTGTAATACTGAATACTGGAAATAAAAGCTGGATTAATGTATTAACTAAATCAATAGTTCCATATTCTTCAGTTGACAGATAATATGTATATAAAGGTAATATTAAAAAATTTAAAAAACGTGATGTAAAATTAGCCAAAGTAAAAATACCTATATTGTGAAAAAGCCCTTTATATTCTTTTTTCATAGAAATCCTCCATGTCTCATTTTTTGTGGCATATTTTCACACTAACCTCAATAATCTATCAAATATTAAATTGATTCAAAAATTTTTTAATTCTATTTTCATTTATAGCAACTTCTGTTACTATCTCTGAATTAATAAATTCAAATAATTTTCCAATATTATTTCTTTCAATAAGATTAATATTATATGTGTTGAACATATCCTTGGCTCTATTATCAACACCTACAATAATTGTACGTTTTTTCATTTGCATAGCTTTAATTCCTGCATGCAGTCTGGTACCAATATAATCACAGTCATTATCACACAAAAAATCATTATATGCTTCTAGCGAAGACGGAATAAACTTAATTTTATCTTTATATTTTATATTTAATGTTTTCAAATAAGCTTCATCTTCTATTCCTTGTAACCAGCAAAAAATATTGCTATAATGTTTACACAAAATGTTTATCATAAATTGATCTGCTCTTGCATCCTGTGCATAATCAGTAATAGTAAATACAACAGAATCAGATTTTTTTATGGGAATTTCGCTACAATGTTTTTTTGTCAATGGCCAAATAGTAACACAGCCAGTATTTATTGCCTTAAATCCCATGTCCTCTAAAAATATTTTAGTTTTTTCATCTCGTGTGCTGTGTATAAATTTATGTGACAAAGCATTATTATATAATTTTTTTGTATATGGATTTGCAATACGGGCAAATCCATCAGTCCCTGCTCCTACCAAAATAAATCCATTAAAAAATTTAGTATCTAGTAAATTAATATTCCAAGAATTTTTTCTCTTCATCATGTTTTTTTCAATTAAGTTTGTTCCACACACAAATTTCAAATCTATAGAATTTAATTTTTTTCTAAATCCATCTTCAGACTTTACACTAAACTCATACCAATGATATAAAGGTGAATGTGTTGGCATATTTACAACAAAAGCATCTTTTGTAATCTGTTGTAATTCCCTTCTTGCACTTTCCATTATTATTTGGTCACCTATATTAAAAGACATTATAGATGTATCCATTATTGCAATATTTCTCATTTTATTTCCTCATTTATTAAAAATTTTATATTATAATCCATCCAAATATATTAG
>CAJTRU010000049.1 GCA_910579085.1 uncultured Lachnospiraceae bacterium
ATTTTAATATACTATATTTCCTTTTAGTTATATTGTTTTTAAATATATAATTATAAATATTTTATACTGTTAATAATCCACGTTTTGCTTCATAGTATATTTTATAAAGTTGTATGAATTATTTATGCGTTTATAGCATATGCAGAATATATATATTTAAAATACATTATTATAGTTGACATAAAACAATGATATATGATATTATAAACAAAGGATATTTACAGCTTTAAGAATGGGTATTAGAATTTTATAAGACTGTGAGTCCAGGGAAGGAGGGCAGAGAAAAGGTAATTTAGCAGTATTTGGACAAGAAAAAAGCATCTATAAAAATTCACATGGTCTTGGCAGTCCAGATAAAATAAATTTTTATAAATGCTGGCTTTATTGTAACATAATATTTGTATTAGAAGCAAGTATTGTGACATGTAAAAAGGAGGAAATGCAAATAAATAGTTTTTATTTGCTGTTTTAACCGTATAAGATACGGCAGAGAGGATTTATTTATGAGAAAAAGGAATTTAATAAAAAGCCTGGCACTTGTAATGGCAGTTTCAACAGGCCTGGCAGGTATAGGTACATATCCATTAAATGCAAAGGCAGATATTGTAAGTGGGATAGAGGATGTACAACAATATGTTATTAAGCTTGATGCAGCAGATACATATGAAAAGATTTCAGAGGAATATAAAACTTCTGTTATAGATGAAAGTATAACAAAAGTCTTAAAAGATGAAAATATTATGGTTGTAGAAATGACAGAGGATGAAGCAGCAGAACTTGCAAGTAATGATGGAGTGGAAACTGTTGAAAAGGATGTATTTGTAACGGGCAGTACCATAAGCAATAATGTAAATGACAAAGAAGATGTATTTGTTGGTACAGATGGTGAGAATATACATGATATATCTGATATGGAAGAAGATGGAAGCTTTTATATTGATGGAGAACCAGAAAATACAGATATAAGCGAAGAAGATAAAAAGAATATTGAATGGTCACTGGATGTTATAAATGCAAATAATGGAGAGTATAGTGCTGGTAAAGAACCTGTTAAAGTGGCAGTTCTTGACTCAGGTGTTGTAGCAACTGCTGATATTGATGTCAGTAAAAGGATTAACCTTATTCCAGGGGATGAAAATATAGAACCGCTTTTTGAAGATTTCTCTGGACATGGTACAGCGGTTGCAAGTATTATTGCAGGCAAAGATAATGGTGATGGTGTTACAGGAGTAAATCCAGATGCACAGATATATTCAGTAAAAGTGCTTGACGAAGACAATAAGGCAAGCGTAAGCCGTATTGCGGAAGGAATATATAAGTGTATTGATGAAAATGCTGATATAATTAATATGAGTTTTGGAACTACAACAGACTCTGAAATTTTACACCAGGCTGTAAAAGCGGCAGAAGATGCGGGAATACTTATGGTAGCTGCTGCTGGAAACAGAGGGGAAAGTGACAAGCAGGTAGAATACCCGGCTGCATATCCGGAAGTATTAGCAGTAGGGGCTACTGGCACAGATGCAGAATTAAGTGGTATGAGTTCAAATGGTGAAGAAGTAGAAGTCCTTGCACCAGGTGAAAATGTAGCTGTCCTTGGCATATGGGATGAAGTAAACCTGATGGACGGCACAAGCCTTTCAACCGCAGAAGTTACAGGCGCTGCTTCTGTACTGTTGTCAATGGATAAAAGCAAAAGTCCTGAATTTATACGCAGTTTGTTAAATACTGCTTCAAACCAGAATGTAGGTACAGGAAATGCAGGAATTATAGATTTATCATATGCCATATCTGTATATGATGAATTTGTCGGGAAGTTCCATGAGCAGGATACAGAAGGAATTGTAAATACAAGGGAAGTAAAAACATATGATGAAGGGGATGTGGAAGCAAGCTGGAAAACAGCATATCATGAAACCATTTTTGATGGATATGAAGGATTATCTGACAGTGCAAGAAGGGTAATTAAAAAGGGGCTTATTTATCCAGATAAATATAAATATAATTTGGAAAGAGTGCAGGCATTGAACGGTTTTAGGAATTATATTGGTGATTATATTTATCTGGCACAGTTAGCCAGAAATACTTATATGAATGGGCTTAAAAAGGCATTAGAAGACACAAAACATCCTTTGGGTACAGGTAATACAAATGGAAAAGAGAGTGTGCAGGATGTAAAAAATTATATAGCAGCAATAGATAACTTTAGTAACGAAAATAAAGGTGGAGTTGGAGGGACATGGACAGATATACTTGGATATTCTGCTGGTACAGTTACTGAAGAAAAGCTTAGAAATGACCAGGGACGTTTTATTATAGGGTTAGCAGTACATTCCGCTATGGATGCTTATTCACATCGTGGGCGTGTACAGGGAATACCTTATGATGGGACACAAGCCGACTTTCAAACTTTAACAGGGGGGAATTATACACAAAAACAAAAAGAAGCATTTGCTTTGAGATGGACTGTTGCTAAAAAAGTTGCTGAAGCTATAATGGGACAGTGGAAGGGAGAACATAGTTTTTCAATATTACAGTTTCATAGACCAGCCCATACTTATGTAGAAGGGCATGAAGATGAAACATTTACCATGCAGCATTTCCTTGCATATGCAAAAAATAGTGATGGAAGTGACTGGTCAGGAAGAAAAGCAGAAGTCCAGAAATTTTTTAGTGACAGAACAGAATAATAAGTTATAATTTTTAATTTAATATTAGCAATGGGGAAATATATAAAATATTTCCCTGTTGTTAAATTATATTTGATAAATATTTTATTTATAAAATATTATAGGAGGTTTTATGAAAAATTTGTTTAAAAAATTAATAGTGCCTGTTATTTGTGTATTTCTTGCTGGTGCATTTTCCAGGTCAGCAGAAGCTGCTAGTAAAAATCCGGATGATGTTGCAAGATTACAGAAATTTGTAAATGCACAGGTTAAAAAAGGTGCAAAGCTTTCTAAAGATGTTGAAAATGATAAATGTTATAAATGGGATAAAAGCGGGAACTTAAAATCAATAAAATGGAGAAGGTGCAAACTTACAGGTAATATAAAATTACCATCATTTAATAAGTTAAAGTCAGTAAATATATATATTAATCCAAAATTAAAAGGTATAGATGCAGGCAGAAACCCATTCCTGGAGGAAATGAATTGTGCTGGCGGTTCAATAGGATGTGGGAAAATAGTAAGATTCCATATTAACAGGCTGGATGTTACAGGATGCAGGAAACTTAAAAAATTAGATGCCAGGTATAATAAAATTAAAGAAATAGATTTGTCAAAAAATAAAGAGCTGGAAGTTTTATGGTTTGACTCTAATAAGATTGAGGAAATAGATTTATCAGAAAATAAAAAGCTTGCCACATTATTATTATCAGGCAATATGCTGGAAAATATTATTCTTAAAAAAAATAATAATATTATCTCACTAGATATATCAAAAACGCTATGTAAGGAAATAGATGTTTCAAATCTTAAAAAATTAGCCAGGTTTTATTGTCATGATATGGATATTGAAAAGCTGGATGTCAGTAAAAATAGCAGGCTTGAATATCTGGACTGCCATAATTCAAAACTTAAAGGGGTTTCCCTTGTTCTTGGTAAAAAGCCCATGCTTAACGAACTGTATTGTAATGAAAATATGCTTGAAGAACTTAACCTGGATGGATGCAATAATTTAAAGACCCTGTATTGTGGTGATAATAAACTCCAGGCTCTGGATATTACAAATTTAAAAAAACTTGACTATTTATCTTGTGGAAATAATAATATTACAGGACTGGATATTTCACAGAATATTAATATTACAAGTATCAGGTGCAATAATAACCCGCTTGGAAACCTGGAACTGGACCTTCCACTTTTAATAAATATGAATTGCAGTAACTGTGGGCTGGAAGAATTAAATTTGGAAAAAGTAAAAAGTTTAAGCTGGCTGATATGTGATGGTAATAAGTTGAATAAACTGGATGTTTCACATTTATCAAAGTTAAGGGAACTGGACTGCAGTAATAATAGTATTGTAGAATTATGTGTTTCAAATTTACCTAAATTAGAAAAACTGGACTGCAGTAATAATAATATTTTGAAATTAGATGTTACAATAATATTAAAGATTTTAAAATTATATCTAATATGTTTGCTTTTCCTGGTTATTATTCCAAGACCAGCAGAAGCTTATGGAAGAAATCCAGATGAAGTTGTAAAACTACAGAAGTTTGTAAATTCGCAGATTAAAAAAGGTGCAAAATTACCTAAAGATGCAAAAAAAAATACCACTAATGTACAATATAGCTGGGATGAAAATGGACATCTCAAAGAAATATACTGGTCAGACTGCAATCTTACTGGAAAGATTAAGTTACCTTCATTTAGTAAACTAGAAACGGTAGTTATTAGTGGCAACCCTGCACTTAAAGCTATAGATGCAGGTAAAAACCCATCATTGACAACCTTGCGTTGTGCAGGATGCAGTCCTTCGGATTTTGAAACGGATAAAGTAAAATTTGCTATTAACAAACTTTCTGTCAGAAAGTGCAGAAATTTAAAATATTTATATGCAGGATGGAATAATATAAAATCCATTGATGTTTCCAATAACAAGAAACTGGAACTGTTATATCTGGGAGGATGTAAATTACAAAAGTTAGATATTTCTAAGAATAAGAAACTGGCTTACCTGGATATTTCATATAATAAAAAACTGCCGGGAATAAATATTAAGGGCTGTCCTGCTATTGCGGAACTGGATATATCAGGGAATAGTTTTACAAAGATAGATATTTCAAAAAATATTTTTCTGAAAAGTTTTTCATTTAATGAAACTAAATTTACAAGGATGGACTTGAGAAGTAGTAAAAAACTTGAAAAAATATATTGTTATAACGGAAAACTTGAAGATAATGGGTTGCTTTTAGGAGAAAATCCTAATATATCTTTGATAATGTGCTATAATAATAAACTTTCAAAGTTAGATGTAAGGGGGTGTACCGGTCTTGTACGGTTAGACTGTTATAATAATAAACTTCTAAAATTAAACATAGAAAAATGTGTAAGCCTTGATACTTTAGACTGTAGAAAAAATAAGATTACAAATTTAGATTTATCAGCAAATAAAGAACTTATGTATCTGGATTGTTCTAAAAACCCTTTAGGAAAATTAGGGCTTGGCAGTCTGGAAAAATTAGTATACCTAAAGTGTAATAATTGTAAATTAAGCAGCCTGGATTTAGCAAATACAAAGGAATTGATGGAACTTTATTGTAATAATAATAAAATAAAAAAACTTGATATTTCAAAAGTTAAAAAACTGGGTAAACTTTATTGCAGGAATAATAAATTATCATCTCTGGATTTAACAGGTAATGCCTGGATGTCTGAGTTACACTGTGAAAAAAACAAAATAAAAGAACTTGATATTAGGAATTGTGCAATAAAAGATTACCTGGAGTTTGGGAGTGAATTTTTTTCATATGATGATGGGGTAGTTATTAAGAAATAGTATATTAGTATTCCTGGGAGATTAGATGATACAAGAGTTAAATAAAGAAACTGTAATATATGTATTCATGTTATGTCTGTGCTTTGCTGGTGTATTTTCAAAGCCAGCAGAAGCCACAAGAAAAAATCCAGATGATGTGGCAAAGCTAAAAAAATTTGTCAATGAGCAAATAAAAAAAGGTGCAAAGCTTTCTAAAGATATAAATGAACAGATAAACGGAGTAGAATATGAGTGGGATGAAAAAGGAAATATTAAATTTATAAGGTGGGAAGATTGTAATTTTACTGGCAGTATCAAAGTGCCTTCTTTTAGTAATCTGGAGTACGTTATGATACTAGGCAATAATCCTGGACTTAAATCTATAGATGCAGGCATAAACCAGTCGTTAATAAGCCTGGTTTGCAGAGGAAGTATTCCATCGGATATGGATAAGCAGAAATCTGCTATTAACAAGCTTTCAGTTAAAGGATGCAAGAATTTAAAGTATTTAGAAGCAGGCTGGAATAATTTTAAATCTATTGATTTATCTGGCAATAAGAATTTGGAACTACTGGGTTTGCCTGGATGTAAATTACGGAAGTTAAATATTTCTAAAAATAGAAAACTTTCTTATCTTGATATTTCAGATAGTAAAAATTTATTAGGAATAGATACTAAGGATTGCCCTGCCCTTGAAACGCTGTATATATCGGGGGCAGGTTTTACAGAAATAGATATTTCAAAGAATACCAGGCTGAAAGAATTTTATTTTGATAGAGCTAAGTTTACAAGTATGGATTTAAGAAAGAATAAAAAGCTTGAGTTGTTGTCATGCAAAAATGGAGCTCTTAGAGGCAATGGTCTGCTTATAGGAAAAAATTCCAATATATCAGATGTCCGTTGTAGAGGGAATAAACTTTCAAAATTAGATGTAACAAAATGCGTAAATCTTAAAAAGTTAGATTTAAGTAATAACAATATTCCGAATTTGGACATATCAAAAAATAATAAGCTTGAAGAATTATTTTGTTCTAAAAATCCTTTGGGAAAACTAGAACTTAGTAATCTGGCAAATCTAGTGATGTTATGGTGTAATAATTGTAAGTTAAGGGAGCTGGATTTAAAAGGAACGGGTAAACTTGAATATCTTCATTGTGACAATAACAAAATAAAAAGGTTGGATATTTCAGGACTGGAGCATTTAGAATATCTTTATTGTAGAAATAATTTATTAAAGCATCTGGATATAACAGAAAATAAACGCCTGCGTGAATTACATTGTGAAAATAATAAGATAAAAAAACTTGATATCAGAAATTGTGAAATAAAAAAATATCTTAGTTTTGGGGATGAATTTTTTTCGCATGATACAGGTGTTGTAATAGTTAAAAAACGTAAAACGGGTAAAATTTGATTTAAGAAGATATAAAAATATTAAAAAATTATATTGTAATGGTAACAATATTTTAGAAATAAATATAAGTGGCTGTGATAAATTAAAAAGGGTTGGGTTTATATATGATGAAGGGGTTGAAATAAAAAATAGAAATTATATTTTGTATATTTGGTTTATAAGTATGTTTTGGTATAGTTATACTGTACATTGAGTGTGAAGAAATAACAGGGAAGGGATTATGAAAAAAATTTTAAAAATCATATATACATTTGCAGTATGTTTGTGCTTTGCTGGCATGTTTAATAAGCCAGCAGAAGCTGCAAGAAAAAATCCAGATGAAGTTGCAAAACTACAGAAGTTTGTAAATTCGCAGCTTAAAAAAGGTACAAAGCTTCCTAAATATGATGTGACATGGGATAATACACATTATGAATGGGATGATAACGGAAACCTTAAAAGGATAGACTGGAGAGGGTGCAATTTTATTGGAAGTATAAAACTTCCTGCATTTAATAAGCTGGAAACAGTGTTTATTAATGAAAGCCCTGGACTTAAATGTTTTGATGCTGGAGTAAATCCATCATTAATAAGGCTGGATATTGTAGGTGGTACTCCCACACATTTCAAAATGAATAAAACAAAATCTGCCCTTAAAAAGCTTTCTGTTAAAAAATGCAAAAAATTAAAAGTTTTGTATGCAGACTGGAATAGTCTTACGCATATTGATTTGTCTAATAATAGAAAACTGGAAAGTTTAAACCTTAGCAGATGTAAATTAAGAAGTTTAAATCTTTCTAATAATAAAAAGATTATAGATTTGGATGTTTCATATAATAAAAAATTACCAGGGATTAATCTTAAAAATTGTACTTACATTAAGTCATTGGATATATCAGGAAATAAATTTACCAAACTGGATTTTTCAAAGAATATAAGACTGGAAGAATTAATTTTTAATGAAACTAAATTTACAAAGATTGATTTAAAAAGAAATAAAAATCTTAAAAAAGTATCATGTTATAATGGAAGCCTGGAAGACAATGGTCTGCTTATAGGGAAAAATCCAAACATATCAGTAATAAATTGTGGAAGAAATAAACTTACGGGATTAGATATAAGTGGCTGTGCAAATCTTGTTACATTAAATTGCAGTAATAATAGTATTTCAAATTTAAATTTATTAGAAAATAAAAAACTTATAAATTTAAACTGTTCTAAAAACACATTGAAAAAACTGGAAACCAGTAATTTAAGAAAGCTGATGCAGTTAAATTGTAGTAACTGCAAATTAAAAAGCCTGGATTTAAAAAATTCAAAGAAACTGGATAGTCTTAATTGTGACAGGAATAATATAAAAAAGCTTGATGTTTCAGGACTGGAATATCTGGAATATCTTTATTGCAGAAATAATTTATTAAAGCGCCTGGATTTAACAAAAAATAAACGCTTGTGTGAATTACATTGTGAAAATAATAAGATAAAAACTTGATATCAGAAATTGTGCAATAAAAAAATATCTTAGTTTTGGGGATGAGTTTTTTTCACATGATGCTGGTGTAGTAGTGGTAAAAAGACGCAAAATGAATAGAAAGGAGCGGTAATGTATAGAAAGATTAAAAAAACAATTAGGGTTTTGGGAATCTGGTATATAATATATGAGGTTGATGTATGATAAAATATAGGGAAAATAAAAATATTAAGATTTGTAATTTGTATTTACTAAAAAAATTAATAGTGCCTGTTATTTGTGTATTTCTTGCTGGTGCATTTTCCAAGCCAGCAGAAGCTTCTGCTAAAAATCCAGATGATGTGGCAAAACTCCAGAAGTTTGTAAATGAGCAGATTGAAAAAGGTGCTTCCCTGTCTGCAAATATAGAGGAAAGCACCCTTGATGAACAATATAAGTGGGATAAAAATGGAAACCTTAAAGAGATAAACTGGTATAAGTGTAATTTTACAGGAGATATTAAATTACCTTCGTTTAGCAAACTGAAATATGTGGTTATACGTCTTAGCACTGGACTTAAATCTATAGATGCTGGCAGAAACCTTTCTTTGCTACAGCTTAATTGCAGGGGATGCGATGATGTTAAATTTTATCTTCCGGCTGCACTTGACAAGCTTTCTGTTAAAGGATGCAGGAATTTAGAAGTTCTTGATGCAAGCTGGAACAATATTAAATCCATTGATTTATCTGGTAATAAAAAGCTATATTTTTTAGATATTTTCGGCAATAAAAAATTAAAAGGAATAGATATTAAGTGCTGTCCTGCCATTGAAAACTTATATTTAGCAGGAATGAATTTGACCGAAATAGATGTTTAAAAAAATACAGAACTTAAAATTTTTAAGTTTAACAGGGCTAAATTTACAAGCATTGATTTAAGTAAAAATAAAAAGCTTGAATATGTAACATGCAGGGATTGAAGGTTTAAAGACAATGGACTGGTTATAGGAGAAAACTCTAATATATCAATAATTTCATGTAGTGGAAACAAACTTACAAAAATAGATACAAGAAAATGTATAAACCTTAAAGAATTAGACTGCCGCAATAATAATATCAGGTATTTAGATTTCTTAGGAAACAGGAAACTTAACAGGTTGTTTTGTTCTGGAAACCCATTGGGAAAACTAAAACCGGATAATCTAAAAGATTTAACTATGTTATTCTGCAATAATTGCAATTTAGGAAGCATGGATTTAAAAAGGTTAAGGAAACTTGAGTATCTTTATTGTGATAACAATAAATTAAAAAAGCTTAATATTTCAGGACTAAAAAATTTAGGATATCTTCATTGCAGGAATAATGTGTTAAAGTGCCTGGATATAACAAAAAACAGACATTTATATGAACTGCATTGTGAAAATAACAAGATAAAAAAACTTGATATCAGGAATTGTGTAATAAGAATTAGTTATGGGGATGAAATTTTTACATATGATGAAGGCATAGTATTGGTTAGAAAACACAAAAATAAAAAATAAAAGTGACTGTAAAATAATATATGGAGTTGATGGATGAAAAATATAGGAAAAGGGAAGATATTAAAAATTGTAATTTGTGCTTTATGTGTATTAATATTTGCCAGTGCATTTCTGGCAGTCCGAAGATGGCTTCATTCGGAAGGGCTGCATTTTATTATAGGTTATGGGCAGATACATTTATCAAAAATGTGTGAAGGAATTGACCAGGACGGAAATAAAATTGAACCCAGAAATATAGTTATAGACGGGGTGGTTACTAAAGACTGGAAGTCAGAAGATTTTTGGAAGCTTGACGGAGAGGTTGATATTGTTGATGGACTGCCAGAAGATGTATTTCCATCAAAGGGAGGTGGAATAGTAAAGTTAGACGATGG
Source organism: uncultured Lachnospiraceae bacterium (assembly GCA_910579085.1). Classification (GTDB taxonomy): domain Bacteria; phylum Bacillota; class Clostridia; order Lachnospirales; family Lachnospiraceae; genus Butyribacter. Next base: position 10,243 of record CAJTRU010000049.1, read on the forward strand.
GTTTTACTTTGTTACTTTTATATTTCCTGATTTTCCAAAAGATAATATAACATCTGGATATGAAAGCTTGAATGATGGAAAAGATAATAGGATTGAGGATAAAAGTTGCTTTGCACTTGTATGGATAAAAAATGGTGAAATTGTAATGAAGTTTTACCAAGGCGCTGATGATACAAATGGATATTATATATATTATTCAGATATTGGAATGTTAGATATTGAAATGTTAGATATTGAACAAATCCAGGCTAAGCTTAATAAAGATATAAAATAATTTAGAATAAAGCATGTAAGTTTACTATTTGTATATTACATGCTTTGTTTTGTATGTTAATGTCACAGTGCTAAATAAACTTTATATATACTATTAATTTAATACAAATACAAGAATGAATTACAATTGTCCTACACCAGACAGGGAATATTGGTGTTTTACATTTGGCGGGGATTTATTTTGTATAAGGCTTGTGTGTAATACAGAAACAAACAGGGTTATTGGTTATTTAAAAGAAAAATTATGTATATTAGAAAAAGAGTATTGGAAACTTTACGAAAATTGTGTTTTTCTTATAAAGAAATTTAATAGTGAACCTCCATATATTAACAGAGACAGGGTTTCTATAGATTTATTACAAAATGGTGAAAAAGATAAAATAAAATTATTCAAGAATGGTAAAAGAAGATACCTGTTAAAGCAGGATAAAGAATACTTATGTTTTACATTTGTATGACACTGGTGTCAGAATCAAAAGATAGATTTTGTAATGGTTTTTCTATTAATTTATAACATTGATTGTGGAAAGACAGCAGATTATCAAGCTGGTTATGTTTTTTATAATAGAGGGCTGTTATAAAATATTATGGTATGTTATAATAATATAAAAGGAAGGAGTAATATATGGAAGATACAAGGATACAGTGGCATCCTGGATTTGTTGCAGCGATGAATATGGAATTAAAGAATGACAGGGAAAAACTGGTTTTTAAGGATGAATACAATCTGAATAAAAAACCGTTAGAAGTAGATTTGCTTGTAATTAAAAAAGAAACAGATATAGAAATACATAATGAAATAGGGAAGATTTTCCGTGGGCATAATATAATGGAGTATAAGTCACCAGGGGATAGAATGGATATTGATACTTTTTATAAAGTAACAGGTTATGCCTGCCTGTATAAATCTTATGGGAAAACAGTGGATGGGATAAAGGCAGATGATGTTACAATATCACTTGTAAGGGAGGCAAAACCTAAGAAACTTTTTAAGTATTTTGAAACTAATAATGTGGAAATAACTATGCCTTATAAGGGGATATATTATGTACATGGAATATCGTTGTTTCCGTTACAGATAGTAGTTACAGGAGAACTTGAACATAAAGACCATGTATGGATTAGGGCACTTACAGATAAAATGGAAAAGGCAGATATGGACAGACTTATAGAAAAATCTGAAAATATATATAATGAATTTGACAGAAGAATGGTAGAATCAATACTTGAAGTAGCTTTAAATGCAAATATTAGTTTAATGGAAGATATGAGAGGAGATGCTGGTATGAGTGAAACATTGTTAAAAATAATGCGCCCTATGATACTAGAACTGGAAAAGGATGCAGAAACCAGAGGGATAGAACGTGGAATGGAGCGTGGAATGGAACGTGGGATGGAACGTGGGCTTCAGCGGGGAATGGAGCGCGGGCTGGAAAAAGGCAAGATTATTGGAGCAGTAGAGGTTCTTAGCAGTTTTAATACTAATGATGAGATTAAGAAAATAATTATGGAAAAATTTAATCTTAGTGAACAGGATGCAGAAAAGTATCTGTAATTATTTACCAGGGTGTGGCTAGAAATGAATTTTTAAACATTCCCTTGTATATAGCATATTTATATGAAGGTGTATGGAATTATATTCTTTGTTATTCCATACACTTTTTAATTTATATAAATTATAATAAAATTTTACATATAAAAAATATGCAATATTTTTAAAGAACTATTAAAAGAAGCCGTTGCAGTATTTTATAAGTAAAGCATTTAAGTATAGGTTAAAGGTTAAAAATAAAGGGCTGGGGTTTTACAGCCCTTTGTTGTGTTATTTATATTTTTTTCCTTTTAAAAAATGTATCAATATTTTCTTTGATTTTTTCGTCTGGAAGTGTTTTGATAAGATATCTTTCGGGTTTTAATTCCATTACTGCCTGGACAGTTTTTTTGTCTCTTCTGCTAGTCAGGAAAATAACTGGTATGTCAGCAATGTCCTTTTCGGAGCGTATCATTTCCAGGGTTTGTTTTCCATTGCATATAGGCATTTCATAATCCAGCAGGATTAAGTCTGGCTTATCCAGTGTAAGTTTTTTAATTGCTGACACACTAGAGTCTGCTTCTGATATTTCATAGTTTGAAGCCAGCATATTAGCCATTCTGGTGCGCATAAAACATGAATCATCTACTATAAGGATTTTGTGTTTTTTGTCAGTATTTTTTGTGTTTGTAGCAGTTTCGTTATTTTTTGCATGTTTTTCAGTTTTATTTTTATGTATATACTTATGTATTGTTTCCATTGCATTTGCATGGGCAAATGATGGCAGGTCTTTCTTTTTAATAGAAGCAGAACTGGACATGCAAAATGCAAAATATCCATCGTTTGTACTAAATAGCAGGCTGCATGAAGGATTTGATTTTTTAAATGAGTTAACAAGCTGCTCATGTGTGAGAAGGTTTTCTTTTTCTATATCGTATAAATCTAAAGATGGGATATGTTCCCTGAGTTTTTCCAAAAGCTGCCTTGTAATATACCGTGTGATATTTATAATCATGTCGTCAATTCTTGGGAAGTCTGTATTTAATATTCTTCCAATAATCTTTAACAGAAAATTTTCTTCAAAGACTAATATAATTTCCCTTTTTTCGCCATTCTGGCTGCGGTAAACCAGGCGGTTACAAATTGTTTTGCCAAAGTCTTCTCCAGCATAATGCCCGCTTATTTTTTGGGCGTTTAGCTGGAACATGTCATAAGTAAGCTGTACAATAGCTTGTTCTAAAACGCTGATGTCCTCTTTATGGGGTATTCCAGACCATTTGCTTGATATTTTTCCAACAATCGCCAAATCTTCTGTCTGTGTATGTGCAACTATCCAGCCAATGCATACACCAAGGAAGTGGCGTACAGAATTTGTTGAATAGTTTGTTTTTTCTAGTTCCATTTCCAGTGCTGGAAGGGTTACGTAACGGAAATCGTCATGAAGGCGTTTATGTAATTCATAGTCTTTATAATTAATAGAGAGCATATATTTCTCTTCGTGTTCAAAATGTTCTATTGTATGGTTTTTTATATATTTAGCACCTTCCTGGCATCCCCATTGCTTCTTTTCTTCATCTGAAATAATATTAAACAGCTTATTCATGGTTAAAAAGAGCTGCTTGTGTTCCCTGTCAATATAATCCACACCCAGAGCATAATTGTTATGCCATTTTAATTCATTCACGTTATCTCTCCTTATTGTGCAGTAAGCACCTTATTTGGATATAAATAGTTTATAGCTGTAATTGAATGGTCTGATTGTTTGTAACATTGTAATACCCAGCAAGTATTATATAATATTTCTGGTAATTTTTAATAAGGGATTTAACTATTTTTTTCGCAAAGATTATTTAAAAATTCACAATATTTCTTGTGTGTAAAGGATATAAATTATATAGGTGTAAATTATATAATAGAAAAGAAATAAACTGCTTGCAGCCAGGCCGGTTTGTTATTGTGTTGTTTTAACTTCAATTAAATAAGTATTTTAAAATACCTGCTTCTTAAATAGCAAGTTAATTTGCCAGGTATTTGTTTATTCCTACAGGAGCATATGCTCCTGCAGGAAAGCCGCAACGGGCTTTTTTGCCAGTGGAAGGCATTTATACATTTTCTATTGCTGCGATTGCATCGCCAAACCAGTTACATTCCAGTTCTTCTACATTGCCTGCGTCACTTGCAGCAGCAATAGCAGGAGCCATAGGGATGCGTCCAAGCACTGGTATGCCATATTCACCAGCAACTTCGTCAAGATGGCTTTTGCCAAACATTTCAATGTGTTCACCACAACAAGGACATTCTATATAACTCATGTTTTCAATAATGCCAATAACAGGTACGTCCATCATCTGTGCCATTTTAACAGCTTTGGAAACAATCATGGAAACGAGTTCCTGTGGGGAGGTGACAATAACAATTCCGTCTACAGGTATAGACTGGAATACAGTAAGTGCTACATCACCTGTTCCTGGTGGCATATCTACAAACATATAGTCAACATCTTTCCATATTACATCCTGCCAGAACTGCTTTACAGTACCTGCGATAACAGGGCCTCTCCATATAACAGGGTCGGTAGTGTTTTCAAGAAGCAGGTTTACTGACATTGTCTGTATGCCTGTCTTGCTGGTAACAGGGAAAATACCATTTTCATCGCCCATTGCACGTTCTGTTATACCAAATGCTTTAGGGATTGACGGGCCTGTAATATCTGCGTCAAGAACAGCAGTATGGAAGCCTTTTTTCTGGAAATTTACAGCAAGCATGGAAGATACCATAGATTTTCCTACTCCGCCTTTGCCACTTATAACACCTATAACCTTTTTGATACTGCTATCTTTGTGAGGTGGCTCTAACAGGCTTTCCGGGTCTCTGCTTTCACAGCTGGCACTACAGTTTGAACAGTCATGTGTACATGTTTCATCCATAATAAATAACCCTCCTAATTAAATATTGGTTAAATCTAACATATATAGTATAAACATTTGAAGAGAAAAAATCAAATTTCTGGTTCTATTTAATGTTGTAGTATGAATATAGTTTGATAAGGCAGTGTGGGGCATATATGCCCGTTAATAACAATATCCATAAGACGGGTTGGAATGGAGGGATTTGATGAACCAGTACAGACGGATTGTTTCGTATCTTTACCAGTATTTGAATGGTGAAAAAGGGCAGAATATAGGTTATGCCAGGCTTGAACAAAAAGGAAGGCAGTGCAGGATAACAGTGCAGATGAGGGCTGTGGAAACCAGCTTTATGCCAGAAGCGTGGCTTTTTAAACAAGAACCATCTGCAATAGAGTATGTAAGTATAGGGAGGCTTGTGGCACATTCTGGAAGCTTACAGGTTAAAACAGTTACTAGTGCAGAGGATGTGTGTTCAAGTGGACATCCTGCCAGTGATTTTGACGGGGCAGTAATATACATAAATGATAAGGAGTATTATGCCACAACATGGACAAATGAAAGCATATATATTGGGAATAAAATAAATATGCTTGACAGGGATGTGCATAGTAAAGGCGGAGGAGAGGCTGTAAAAGAAACTGCAAAGAATATTTCTGGGAGTGGCAGTGAAAATATAGATAAAGATATTGCTGGGGATAGTGGAGACTTAGCAGGAATAAAAGCAGACAGTAAAGACAGTGGCGGAGTGCCAGATACAAGCAGGAACGTGGATAATAGTAATAAAAACAATGAAAGTAAAGATATGCCTGTGGAACTGGCTGTAGATAATAAGGATAAGCCAGAGGCTGTTAAAGAGGATATTACTAAAGAAAATACTGTTAAAGGCAAAAGCCAGGAAATTACCAGCGGAAATAATAATGATAATAACAATAATAGTGCTAATAATAGCAAAAATAATGTAAAGGATGATATAAAGGCAGCTTCCAGACAAGAGGAGCAGGAACCAGATATCAAAACACAGGATATTGAAGAGGAAAAGAGTGTTTATGGGTGCAGTGCGTGTCCCTATAAAAATTATAATAAGAAGGATGAGGACTTCGGCGTGCGTATCCTTAAGAATTTTCCTGTTATGTATCCTTTCAGGTCGGGAAATATAGAGGAAAGTGTAAGGATAGAGCCAAAAGATATAGGCTGTATGCCTATACGCCTCTGGTCTTTTGCTAATAACAGGTTTTTACTGCATGGGTATTATTGTTATAAGCACCTTATATTTGCAAAGCTAAGCAGTGGCTGTTATGCACTGGGTGTTCCTGGGGTATTTAGTGACCAGGAAAGCAAAAGGGCATCAGCATTTTCTTTTCACAGTTTCCAGCCAATAGGGCCTGGAAAAATAATGTATGGTGTATTTGGTTACTGGATTGCAGAAATAAATGTCTGAATTAATAAATGGTTTAATTAAATCCAGGATTTATATAGGAGTATAATATATGGTCTTCCCATACCCCGTTTATCTGGGCAAATGAGCGCAGATAACCCTCCTCTGTAAAATGAAGCCTGTTAAGCAGGCTGATTGATGGTGTATTGCCAGGCATAACCATTGCTTCTATACGGTGCATTGCAAGGTCTTTGCAGATTGCAGGTATAAGTGTGTATAATGTTTCATACATATAACCGTTGCCACAGTATTCCTTGCCTAGCTTATAACCTGCCATGCAGCTGCAAAATGCCCCTCTCAGGATATTGCTGAAACAGACTGAGCCAATTAATTTATCAGGATTAGTATTTAAGGAAATCCAGTATCTTATATTTGTCTGTTTAATAAAAGCATTATATTCACATGCAAGGTTTGCACGCTGGAATTCATATGTATAAAACAGTCTTGCGCGTTTAGGTTCATGGGGTTCAAGGAAATCCTTGTTTTTAATATAAAAATTTAAAACGGGCCCTGCTTTTAAAGGAGTTAAGACGTTTAAAACCAGACGGTTAGTATTATATGTAGCCAGCATATGGAAGCCTTCCTTTCCAGATAAAAAATTTACTTTTGACTATACCAGTTAATAGTGGTAAACTTATTGTAAGTTTAAAATACCAGCAGATTTATAACTGATGTGATAAATTTAATATATTTTAGAATAATATATATGGAGATAAAAGTAAATAATGCAAGAAAATCTACTTGATAAAACATTTATGAAAGAAGCTTTAAAACAGGCAAATAAAGCGGCAGCCATTGGGGAAGTCCCTATTGGCTGTGTAATTGTATACCAGGATAAAATTATAGCAAGGGGTTACAACCGGAGGAATATTGAAAACAGCACACTTGCACATGCAGAGATAACAGCTATAAAAAAGGCGTGTAAGAAGCTTGGGGACTGGAGGCTTGAAGGCTGTACAATGTATGTTACACTTGAACCATGTCCTATGTGTGCAGGGGCAGCAGTACAGGCACGTATACCACGTGTAGTGATAGGGGCTTTAAACCCAAAAGCAGGATGTGCAGGAAGTATAACTGATTTGCTGTCTGAAAGAAGGTTTAACCACCAGGCTGAAAAGGTAACAGGTGTGCTGGAAGAGGAATGTAGCCGTCTTATGAAAGAGTTTTTTAAAGAACTGCGGAATAAAAAAAAGAAAGAGGGCACATCTGTTTTATGAAATTTGTGGGTGTGTATGTATTAAGTGCTTGACATTGCCGTCTTCTAAATGTATAATTACAAAATGCAGAAAAATTTATTGTCTAAAATTTCTGTGCTAGCCGGGGAGTTAGCGGTGCCCTGTACCTGCAATCCGCTATAGCAGGGGTGATGTCCTGTCCAGGGCCTGTTAATTGCAGAGCTGCCCTTGGAAAGTGGCGTTGACGTTCTGGTCTTACGCAATGGAAACCTATGAACCGTGTCAGGAGGGGAACCTAGCAGCACTAAGTAGGAACTTCTGTGTGCCGTAAGGTAGCTGGAGCTGAGCAGGCTGCCAAGGTAACGTTTGTGATGTCAAGTTCAAAACAGGATGCACAGATTAAATTATAAATCATATGGAATAAGCAGAGACTGGTTTTTACCAGTCTTTTTATTTATGCCTGCCCAGTTGGTAGTGGGAAGGAGGGACTGGCAATGCAGGAAAGCAGATTATTTAAAATTGTATATCATTTACTTGATAAAGGACAGGCTACGGCTTCAGAATTAGCAGAAAAGTTTGAAGTGTCAGTAAGGACAATTTACAGGGATATTGACACCCTAAGTGGTGCGGGTGTTCCTGTTTATACAGAAGCAGGGCGGAACGGTGGTATTCATCTAATGAATGGTTTTGTTTTAGACAGGGTAGTGCTGTCAGAAGAAGAAAAGCAGGAAATCCTAACAGCCTTACAAAGTATCAATTCTATGGACAATATTGGCAACAACCCAATATTACAAAAACTTTCTGCAATATTTAATATGAGTTCAGAAAACTGGCTTGAAGTGGATTTTTCAAGATGGGGCAACAAAGGAACTGACAATGAAAAATTTAAGTTGCTAAAATCAGCGGTAATTCATCAAAAGTGCGTAAAAATAACTTATGCAAATTCTTGTGGAATAATTAGTGAAAGAATTGTCAATCCATTAAAAATGTCATATAAGTCTATGTCGTGGTATTTAAAAGCATATTGTACAGAAAAACAGGATTATCGTATTTTTAAGATGGCGCGTATTATAGATTTGGAAATTCTCACGGAAAGTTTTTGCAAAAGACCCTTTCCAGAACTGGACGGAACATTGGGGCAATCCTACAATACAATCGTATTAAATTTCCCAGAAAATATGTCCTACCGTGTTTACGACGAATTTGACAAGACGAGGGTAAGTAAAAAAGAAAATGGCGATTTAACTGTATCTGTTGAAATGCCAGAAGATGAATGGCTAATAGGGTATTTATTGTCATTCGGGACACAGGTAGATATTGTAGAACCTGCATATCTCAAAAACATCGTGGCAGAGCAGGCAAAGAAAATCTATGAAAAATATAAACCTTGACATAGGGTGTCAGTATATGTGTGATATACTTTGCCTGTAAATTATATTTGAGGAAGCGGGGATTGAAAATGAAATATGAGTGGAAAAAGCAGGAGAAAGAAATATATGGTGTAAAAACAGAACCTTGTGTGATTGATATTCCTGCCTGGAAATATATTATTCTTTCTGGCAGTGGAAATCCTAATGATAAAATCTTTTCAGATAAAGTTGCTGCTCTGTTTTCTGTAGCTTATAAAATTAAAATGGCATATAAAGCACTTGCAGGAAAAAGCAACAGAATAACAGATTATACTGTATATCCTTTAGAGGGAATATGGAGCATGGCTTCTGAAAATGAATGTCTGGTAAAAGAAGAATTGCAATACCACATCATGATACGGCAACCAGATTTTATCACCAGAGAAATGTTTGATAATGCATTAGAGGCAGCCAGTAGCAAGAAATACAATCCGTATCTAACAGGTATTTCTTTTGAAACAATCTGCGATGGCAGGTGTATCCAGGTATTGCACAAAGGAGCATTTGATGATGAGCCTGTGTCATTTGGGATTATGGATAGATACTGTATGGAACATGGTTATAGGCGTATGGGAAAGGAACACCGTGAAATATATTTGAATAATGCCAGCCGTACAGAAAAAGCCAGCTTAAAAACAATCTTAAGATACAAAGTTACAGATATGGGGAAATAGCAGCATATTATTATAAAGAAGAGAGGAAACTAAATATGGGAAGACCAACAACAAAAACAGATTTACTAACAGCCGCAGCCGCTAATTATGAAAAATTAAACATTCTTGTTTCTGGATTAACAGAAAAAGAATTAGGGACTTCTTTTGATTTTTCGCATGATGAAAAAAAGAAAGAGGCCCATTGGAAAAGAGATAAAAATCTTCGTGATATTTTCATCCACCTCTATGAATGGCACCAGCTTTTGTTAAACTGGGTATATTCCAACCAGAATGGCAGTCATAAACCATTTATTCCAGAGCCTTATAATTGGAAAACATATGGAGATATGAATATGGAATTTTGGGACAAACACCAGTCCACACCATTAGAGGACGCAAAGAGTATGTTCCAGAAATCTCATGACGAAGTAATAAAACTGGCGGAGACTTTTTCAAATGAGGAATTGTTTTCTAAAGGAGTTTATAAATGGGCAGGCGGAAGTACTCTGGGTTCTTATTTTGCCAGTGTTACAGCAAGCCATTATGACTGGGCAATGAAAAAACTAAAAGCACATAGGAAAAATTGTACCAAATCATAGCCCTGGGTTTGTGGGAAGATTGGTGTGTAATCTTCTGGAACTGCTTCAGATACTTTAAATGCTGCTGTTCCCATGTGTCTGCCAGCCAGGGATATGTCTGCTTTAGCGGATTAGTCTGTAACCATAAAAAAATAATTATAGAAAATCTTAAAAAATAATTATAGTGCACTTGTATACAATTTGTGTTATAATATACAACCATATTAAATATATATCAAAATGGCGTGAAACGGGCGTACAGAATTGTATTTTAATAGTGGGCTGCTGTGTTTACCAGAAGAACGCCAGGCGTTATTATATTTAATATAAATTTTAATTATGGGAGGACAAAGATGAAAGAACTGCTAATTGTAGACAAATTGCATAAAACTTTTAAGCTTTCATCAAAACAGCAGAAAATTGAACATACAAGTGATAAAGTCAAAACTGCTGTTGGCGGGATTTCTTTTAAGGCTTATGAAGGAGAGGTTTTCGGGCTGCTTGGCCCAAATGGAGCAGGCAAAACTACAACATTAAGGATGCTTGCAACACTTATTAAGCCTGATGGCGGTGATGCACTGGTTGATGGTTCAAGTATTGTGAATAATGCAGATAAAGTAAGACAGAAGATAGGTTTCCTTACCAGTGAACTGAAACTTGAGGAATATTTTACACCAAATTATTTATATGACTTTTTCTCAGAACTGCATAATGTGCCAAATGATATAAGGGAGAAAAGGAAAAACGAAATATTCACTCTTTTTGGAATAGGGAAATTTGCAGAAGTTAAAGTGGCAGACCTTTCTACAGGAATGAAACAGAAGGTTTCGCTTGCAGTGTCTATTGTACATGACCCTGATATAATTATATTTGATGAGCCTACAAACGGGCTTGATGTACTTACAGCAAGGGTTGTTACAGACTTTATACAGACATTAAAGGAACGTGGCAAGACAATAATTGTATCAACACATATTTTCAGCCTTATTGAAAGGGTGTGTGACAGGGTTGGGATTATTATTAATGGCAAGATGATAATGTGTGATACCCTGGAAAATATTAAGGCAGGGCAGAGCCTTGAAGACAGGTTTTTTGATATTTACAAAGAAACTGTTGGAGAGGAAGTTTAGGGTTTTGTTTAAGCCAGTTTGTGCCGGTTAAAGCGGCAAGGGGGATAATATATGAAGAATACAATTATTACAATATTAAAGAAAGAATTAAAAAGGTTTTTTAGTGACAAACGTATGGCATTTACTACAATATTCATGCCAGGTATTATGATATTTATTATGTACTCTTTTATGGGTGATGCTATATCAGGTATGGTTTCGGTTGATGATGAATATGTTTATAAAATTGAAAGCACATATATGCCAGAAAGCATAAGGACATTAATGGATGGAGCAGGGATTTCTGGTGGCATAAAAGATGTAGATGCAGAGGCTGGTGAAGCGGCGAAAGAGAAAATCAGCAGAAATGAGGATGAACTGGATTTATACATAGTTTTTCCAGAGAATTTTGAAAATGATATTGCTGCATATGACAGTGCTTCTGGAAATAAAGCTCCTGAAGTACAGGTTTATTATAATTCAGCTTCTACAGAGTCACAGACTGTATATAAGATATTTACAGAAATGATGGATTCATATGAGTCTGCTATGACTAATAAGTTTGATATTAACCATGATGAAAATGTAAAATATGACCTTGCTAATGAAAAGGATGCAGCGGCGTCTGTATTTTCATCACTTCTGCCAATGCTGCTTCTTATGTTTGTATTTAGTGCATGTATGGCAATAGGGCCTGAATCAATTTCAGGTGAAAAGGAAAGAGGGACAATAGCAACATTGCTTGTAACTCCAGCTAAGAGAAGCCATATAGCACTTGGAAAGATAATAGCACTGTCAATTATTGCACTTTTAAGTGGCATGTCAAGTACAATAGGAACATTGCTTTCACTGCCTAAACTTGCAAATGTAGAAAATACAGGTATGGAAACTAATGTATATGGTATTACTGAGTATTTAATGCTTGCACTTATTATGCTGTCAACGACACTTCTCATTGTGACATTAATATCAATAATTTCGGCATTTGCCAAGAGTACAAAGGAAGCAGGCACTTATATTACACCACTTATGATTGTAGTTATGCTGGTAAGTCTAAGCGGCATGTTTGTTGATGGTAGTAAAACAGAACTGTTTTATTATTTAATTCCGGTTTATAACAGTGTGCAGTCTATGACAGGTATTTTTTCATTTGATATACTGCCTTCAGGCATGGCAGCATCTGTTGCCAGCAATATTGTATATGCTGGTATAGGGGTGTTTATACTTACAAGAATGTTTAATAATGAAAAGATAATGTTTAATAAATAAAGAAATTATACTGTCCAATGTTGTGCACAGGCAAGAGTGGTATCTTGCCTGTGCATGTTTTTATTCATTATTTTTCATTCTTTCTACAAGGTTTTCTTTATGCAAAAGTTTTATGCTATAATCTGCAAGACATTGTTGTGTAAGAAACATAATAATAATATATAGTAAGACTGGAAGCCATGGAAATGAATAAACCATATCTGTACCATACTGTATTACTGCCATAACAAGTGCATAGCCAAGCAGGCTGCCTAAAATAAGGGTGCAGATAGCAGATGTTCCTGTATAAGTTAGTATTTCCAGTTTAAACATAGTTTTAAGCTGTATGTCTGTCATGCCAGTTGCTTGTAAAATACCAAGTTCTTTTTTGCGTGAATACAGGTTTGTAATTATTGTATTTACAAGGTTAATAATTCCAAATATTACAAGGAAGACGGCTAGTACATATAGTATAATTTTCTGGGAGAAATATTCATCTTCATAGTATGCCCGTAGTTCTGGCTTAGATGATATATAAAGGTTTTCTTCCATTCCATAGGTTTCTTCTAATATTGTTCCAACATCTTTGGTAAGTTCTGGGTCTGTTGTAATTTCATAGCCATAAACTGTATTTAGCCTTGTCCATTTGTCCAGTATTTCAGATGGCATCATAAAAGAGCTTCCTATAATAGAAACTGGAAGGCGTTTTGTCCTGTTTTTAGTGCGCCACTGGCTGGGTTTGACTGTGGCAATAACTGGAAGCTGGTATTCTTTTCTTGCACCGTTCCCATCGTAAATAACTATATCTACAATGTCGCCTGCCGAAAGCGGGTTTTCACGCAGATGGGTAATATATTCATTGGTTATAATAAGTCCTGGTTTTTCTAAAAGGTCTTTATATGTACCAGGGCCATTATAGTCCATTTCTTTTAGGAGCTGGAAATCTTGTTTTGTTATACCATTTAATCCTGCCATCGGATAGTCTTTGCTGCCAGACAGTGCTATAGAGGCAGCTGCCATATAGTTCCATGGGGTTACTTCCGTAACTCCTTTTATATTTTCCAGTTCTGTTTTAAGTTCTGCCATAAGGTTTTCTGACTGTAATGCTGAAAGGGTTTTCATGCGGCTCTCAAGGCTTGTATCATTGCCAAAGCCTGACGGGGTATCCAGGGATATCTGGTATTCTCCTGATGGAAACGAAAATTCTACACTTGATGCGGGGTCGTATGATACAATATAGCTGGAAATAGTCCCAAGCATTATGCCCGGAATAATAAGTGAACACATTGCCAGCCAGTGCTTTTTTCTGTTTCTTTTAAGGCTGGTTACTGCAAGGCGGGCAGGCGAAAGCCTGTGGTATTTATATTTTTTTCTGGATGTTTCTTTATTTGTATAACCTGTGTAACTGGCTGCTGCAACAGGTGAAAATGATGCAGCAGTCCTGCCTGGCTTTATAACAGAAATGCCTGTAAATAGTAGTGACAGAAACAGGCAGGATATAGCAGAATTTATGCAGTTTCTGGTATTAAAGCCACCAGGTACAAGGGCATATCCAAAGATGCCACCTGCTAAAAGCCCTGGAATGCTGCCAGTAACAGACAGGAATAATCCCTCATATAAAACCATGGTTTTAATCTGTTTCTGCGTCATTCCTAATGTCTGCATCTGGCCATATACACGTATTTTCCCAGTAATGGAAATATAGAAAATATTATAGATAACAATTATTGCTGCTATTAGTACAAGAAAAATAACAAGTACAAGTGTAATTATGTCACTTACTGCCAGTTTTGATAATAATGACTGGTTAAAAAAAGAATAATTAAGCTCTGTCTGTTCTGCACTAATGCCAGCTTCTGCTGCTAATTCCATAATCTGTTCTTCAACTTTGCCAGTATCCATGTTCCACGCATTATTTATAATAATATCTGCGTCAGCAAATTCTCCTTTAACACCTGTAAGTTTCATGGCAAGTGGAAGTGAAACGTAGATAGTTTGTGAATTGGCTGCTTTAGAATGTTTTGTTGAAATAGCAGAAATTTTATAGTTTCTGGAAGTCCCGTCTCCCAAATTAATTGTTATGCTGTCACCAGGCCTGGCTTGTGCCATGCCAGTTCTTTCAAGGTATTCCTGTGGTATCATAATTTCATTTCCGCCTGATGGAAGGCTGCCATAATAAGGTATATTATCCCTTTCCATATAATTTTTATCCTGCCATATAACTTTTAGACGGGTGTTTCCGTTTTTGGCTGAGCCTGCAAAAACTGAGAGCCCTTCCCATTCCGTTCTGCTATCTTTTCTTAATATTTCTGCTTGTTGTAATGTAATGCTTTTAAAGGAAACCTGGGAAATATCTTTTAATAATGCAAGTTTTTCCTCCTGTGTCCCTGATATATATAACATAAAAGCAAATATTAAAGTTGTTGAAAGCATAATTGTTATACATGTAAGTATGTTTCTTGGCATATTGTTCTTTAAGTCACGCATTGCAAGCTTTTTTATAACTGCTTTGTTATGGTTACTGTCCATTCCCATTATAACCACCTGCTTTCTGAGATTTTTCCATCTTCCAGGTGTATAATGTTTCTGGCAAGCTGGGCAATTTCTTCGTTATGTGTAATCATAATTATAGTCTGTAGGAAGCGTTCCCCCATGCTTTTTAAAAGACCAAGTATATCCTGGCTGGTGCGGCTGTCTAAATTTCCTGTAGGTTCATCTGCAAGCAGTATAGATGGCCTGGCTGCCAGTGCCCTTGCAATTGCAACTCTCTGCTGCTCGCCGCCAGATAGCTGGTTTGGCATGTTTTTTATCTTTTTTTCAAGTCCAGCCCTTTGGACTATTTCCATAATAAAGTTTTTATCTGGCTGGTTTCCGTCAAGTTCTGATGGCAGTATAATATTTTCATAAACATTTAACATAGGCACAAGGTTGTAGGACTGGAATACAAAACCAATCTGGCGGCGGCGCAGTATTGCAAGCCTGTCCCTGTCCATCTTGGACAAATCCTTGCCTTCAAGTATGACACTGCCTTCTGTGGGGGTGTCAAGCCCGCCTAATATATGAAGGAGCGTGGATTTGCCGCTTCCACTAGAGCCAGTAATTGCTGTAAAAGTACCTTGTTCTATTGAAAGGTCTATGCCATCCAGTGCTTTTACTATGGCAGCTCCATTATTATAGTATTTTTTAAGTCCTTTTACTTTTAAAATATCCATGATAACCTCCCATTCCGCCTCTAGGCGGCACAAATACTATTTCCTGCTTCTTATCCATATATAATAAAACAGGGCTGTCTGGCATGTTTTATTATGTATGTTTATAAAGTATCTTAGCACTGTAATATTTCAAAATCATCTCATAACGGAAATAAAAGGTATCAGTTTTGTAATATTTTATTTTGTATTTCTGTTAGGCAGAAAAATAGAAAAGGCACTTCCTTTATCTGGGGCAGAATTTACAGTTATATATCCATCCTGCCTTTCTAAAATTTCCCTGGTAATATAAAGTCCCGTTCCTGTACCTGGCTTTCTGTGTACTTTGCTTTCCCTGTAAAAACGTTTAAATATATCACACTGGTGTTCTGGATGTATTCCAATTCCTGTATCTGAAATTTTAATTCTTGTATAAAACTGCATTGCTTCCACAGTAATTATAATCCTGCCATTAGCGGGTGTATATTTTACTGCATTATCAAGTACGTTAAATATAGCTTCTTCTGTCCATTTTGGGTCAAAAAAGATGGAAAGTTCCTGTGGGCACTGGACTTCTATTTCCAGGTTCTTTTGGTCAGCGGATGGAAGTATGGAAGAAACTGCTTTAGAAATAACTGGGAATATAAGGGATATTTCTCTTTTCATTATTAACATATGGCTTTCAAGGCGTGACATTTTTATTAAGGACTGGACTAAAAATTCAAGTTTCTGTGTTTGTTCTTTAAGAATTTGGAAAAACTGGTGCTTTTCACTGTCAGAAAGCCCGTTTTCTTCCAGGGTGCTGCTATACATCAAGATATTAGAAACTGGTGTTTTAAGCTGGTGTGAAATATCAGATATTATCTGCTGTATTTCCTCTTTTTGCATAACAGCCTGTTCCCTGGACATATTTGTCATTTTTATAATTGTATTTAACTTTGCCCTGGTTTTTGATGAAAGTGTTTCAAGATACATATCATTTATAGTATCTTGTCCAGAAATAATATTATCCAGGGTGTTACATACAGACTGGACAAGAAGTATATACTTGTGCCGGAAATAAAAATAGCTTCCCAAAAGTACAGATACCTGTATTGTAACAAATAATAATAGATTACTCATTGTTTCCCTCATTTCTGTGTTGTTTTTTTCATCCACTGGTAGCCCATTCCATAAACGGTTTTTATATATGTACCAGAATTATCTTCAATTTTTTTCCTTAACCTGCTTATATTAATAGTCAGGGTGTGTTCATCTACAAAATTTCCTTCTATATCCCATAGTTTTTCCAATAAGACCTGCCTTGTAAGGATTTGTCCTGGGTTTTTGCAAAAAATAGCCAGCAACTTAAATTCTGTAGGTGTAAGGGAAAGTAAAACGTTATTTTTCTTTACTGCTATTGTTTCAAAGTTAATTTCAAGGTTTCCAGAAAACAGGGTGGAGGTTTCTATGTCCTGCTGCCCACACCGTCTTAGGATTGCCTGTATACGCTGCATAAGTATTTTTATATTAAATGGCTTGGTAATATAATCATCTGCTCCAGCATTAAACCCCTGTATTATATCTTCATCCAAATCCCTGGCTGTTAAAAATATAATTGGTGTTTTACTTTTCTTTCTTATTTCTATAGCTAAAGCAATCCCGTTTCCATCTGGCAGGTTTATATCCAGGATAAATAAAGACCAGTTTCTGCCTGATGCCAAATCATATGCCTGGCTGGCATTATATGCAGGTACTGGTTTATAGCCGTTTTTTTGCAGATGGAAACAGAGCCCATCATTAAGCAGTTCATCATCTTCAATAATTAATATTTCTTCCATAATGGCACTTTCTCCTTGTATTTATTTATTACATGCCTGGGATGGTAATTATAACATATATCCGGGATTTTATAAACGGATGTGTTGTAAAAAACCATGTCCATTTCATAAATTACTGTATTCTGAAAATATATGATGGATAATTTCCAGTTATCTGGTGTTTGTGTATAACGGACGGTTTCTGTGCCAGAGCCACAATATTCCATACAGGGGCACGCTTCCGCTACGTTAACCCACG
>CAJTRU010000050.1 GCA_910579085.1 uncultured Lachnospiraceae bacterium
CCGTTTAAAACTGCCATAACTCCGTTTATATCCGTCCTTTTCAACAAGTTCCTGGTATGCCAGTATTAAATCTGTCCATTTATACTTCTTCAGCCAGCGGCGCATTTTTCCCAGTTCATCTTCCGTATGGCTCCGAGGACTGGTCTTTGGTCTGTGGCTTCTGTCTTCCAGACTTGCAAGCGTTCCGTCATACCTTGAAAACCATTTATACACTGTTTTCCTGCTCACCCTGTACCGGAGGGCTGTTCTGGTTACGGAGTGTTTCTGTGCATACTTTACAATACGTTGACGGTAGTATTTAGGATGTGATAAACTTGACATGCAGGGATTCTCCTTTCGTTTTGATGTTTGGTTTTTTAGACAATTCCAATATATCATATAAAGGTGAATCCTTGTTTTTATTTTGTTACCTATCTATTGTATCTCAACAGTGATAATTTCTAATTATTGTTTTTTGGTTGACGGACGCAGGGTTTCTGGTGTTCCACTAAATTATTACATGACAAAAAGCATGCCGGAGACATGGCTTTTGCACGCATTCCGCTACGGCAGCACACGCAGCAGTGCATAGTATCTCTATAAAAAAGAAACTGCTGTTCCTTTTTTTATTTAAAACGGGATACAAACACTGGCGGTTCTGAAGTGCGCCTGTCATGGAATAATATTAGATGGAACACTTGAAACCTGCTGTACCCATCAGAATTACAAAAAACATAATATAAAAACAGAATAAGCAATAACTGGAAATTATAGTGTGTTGAAGGTGGTTTAGATGGACGGAAGACTAGTGATATATTTGTATTAATAATTGTATAACAATTAATGCTATACTGCTTAATAAGTGGCTGGCAGAATAATCTCCACACACCATTTGCAGTTATCTGCTTATTCTGTTTTTTGTTATAAATTTATTATGACAGGTTTTGCGTGCCAGATGCCAGTAATATCCAGTAAAAGAAGAAATGAAAGGTTTTTAATGCCATGCAAAGAATATATAATATTATCCCTGGTGTACCTGTTTATGACAATTCCTTTATGGATAATATCTTTACATTAATTGACAGTGTTAAATTTAATAACTGGATTGAGGTTAATGAAGATATTTATAACTGTAATTTCCTTAAAAAGAATAAGGAATTTTATGTATTATACCTTGACCCGACTGGTATAGTTAAGAGACTGTTTCTTACACAATGCACTGAAATTATAATTTTCATGAAAGAACGTATTAACTATGCACATTGTGAAGGGGTGGATATCGCTATTTGTACTACACAATTTGATAATGCAGTTATATGCAACCATGATGGACAGGTCTTTTTATTGTTTGAAGATAATATGTAACCATTTATACAAATAAACCAGGATGCCATAAATTTATAAAGGCATAACAAGCTTTATTATAAACATCCCGTCTTTTATACAGGCACTTATATCCCCTCCCATCCTGCCTGCCAGTTCTTTTGCCACTGAAAGCCCAAGTCCTGTTGAACCTTTGCTCCTGGCCATATCTGCTTTATAAAACCTGTCAAAGACTTGCGATATATCTATTTCCCAGGGATTTTCAACACTGTTTTTACATAAAAATTCCACTCTGCCATTTTCTGTTTTATATATTATTTCAATTTTTCCACTGCCATGCAGCATTGCATTTTTCAATATATTAGAAAGCATCCTTTTAACTGCCACATCATTACAGGTTACTATTACTTGTTCTTCATATATATCTAGTTCCGTTTCTATATTTTTATCTTTAAATGTACCATAAAATGAAAACAGCGTACCAAGTACAATTTTTGTAAAATCATATCTGCCAAGTTCCAGTACATAGTCTTCATTCTGGAGTTTTGTATAAGTAAAAAGCTCTTCTAAAAGTTCTGTAAGCTCTATAAGTTTCCCGTCTATTATTTTACTATATTTTTTCTTCTTCTCTGTATCAGTCTCAGTTTCCAGCAGTTCAAAAAAACCCCTGAGTGATGTAAGCGGCGTCCTTATATCATGTGAAATTCCAGCCATTGCTATTTTAAGCCGTTTGTCTTTTTCTTTCAAAATATTTTCCTTTGCCTTATGTTCTTCACACATAAGGTTTATAAGGCTGGTAAGATTTAAAATTTCTTTTTCTATTATATCATTATAGATAATCATGTTAGTATCATTTTCCTTTATAAATACCATCTGGCGGCAGATATTTATTACCTGCCGCCTGTATAAAATGTATTTTATAATAACAACCACTAGCAATATGCATAGGACTGCAACTGCCACAATAAGTTTTATATCCATATTATTCCACCATTTATACAACATCCCTTTTTGAAAACCACAAAACATTTAAAACATTATATAGAATAAAATATACTATGCCGGTACCAAGTGCAAATTTAAAAACATCTGCCCCTGCATCCATATTTACTTTTAATATATTTGTACTTATATAATATTTTGATATATTAAAATCTGTATTGAAAATTTTCTGCACAATTGCTACAAAAAGCATACCAAATCCCATTATTCCAAGAAGCCCTATAGTTACACCTGCAGCTGTACTTTTAGTTAATTCTGTTACCAGCAAAAGCCCGCTTATAAATGCCATATAAAGAAGATACTGCAATGCAAACACTTTAATTGCCTCTGGCAGATATTTTATACCAAAACTTACCCCACTGCCAGTAACCCCCGTAACAAATGCTATATACCCTGTTAACATATAACAGAACATGCAGATAAATGTATAAATCCCAATTACTGCCAGTTTGGCAAACAGTATATTGTATTTATGCCTTGTCTGGCCTGCAATGTTTTTAATAAATCCATTCTTTTCATCAGCCCTGAAAAACAACACTGCACCTATAAGTATAAATAAAACCAGAAGCCCGCTGCTTAATTCTGAACAATATACATAAACATAATCCTTTAATGTCCCGTCACTGTTTACAGGAGTATTTACATAAATTCCAAAATCCCCAGGTTCTTCTTTAGTTTCACTATATATTTTACTATCTGTATCACTGTTACTTTCATTTTCCTGCATTTCTTCCATCTGTTTTATTAGCTGGCGGCTCTCATCTGCGGACAAGCTGCCACTTATTAACGACATCCCCATTAATATGGCAAATACAACAATTATACTTTTTGTATGTACCATCCTGAATAAATTACTTCTTATAAGATTAAGCATTTTGTACACCTCCTGTTAATTCAAGGAAATAATTCTCCAAATTCTCCTGTACTACTTTTATTGAGTTTACTATACAGCCAGATATCACAAGTTCCCTGTTAATCTCCCCAAGCCTGTCTAATTCCTTGTAAATATGGATAACACCATCAGCCATCACTTTGTAATCACTAAATCCAAGTTTTTCAATATTAGTACATGCTTTTGCACTGTCATTAACAATAATCTCAATATAATCGTTACATTTAGCAGAAAGTTCTTCCCTTGAAAGTTCCTGTACAAGCTTTCCATTATTGATAATGCCAAACGTATCTGCAACCTTATAAAGTTCTTCAAGAATATGGCTTGAAACCATAATTGTCATATTTTTTTCTGTCTTTAATTTAAAAAGCATATCCCTTATTTCTGCAATTCCCTGAGGGTCAAGGCCATTAATCGGCTCATCCAGTATAAGCAGGTCTGGTCCTCCAACAAGTGCCATCGCAATGCCAAGCCTCTGTTTCATGCCAAGTGAATATTTTTTAACTTTCTTTTTTCCAGCATCTTTAAGCCCTACAGTTTCCATCAGATGTTCTGCATATCCTTTTTTATAAATTCCAAGGGCATAACACTTGCATTTTAAGTTATTAATTCCATTCATGTTTGGAAAAATACCTGGTTCTTCAATCAGGTTTCCAATCCTTGCCCGGTGCATGTTAATATCATTTTCTCTTACACCAAACAGCTCAATTGTACCACTTGTTGGCATCGCAAGCCCACATGCCATCTTCATAAATGTTGTTTTGCCTGCACCATTCCTTCCAATAAAGCCATATATTTCACCACGTTTAATATGAAGGCTTACATTATCTACTACAAGGTGCTTTGAATACTGTTTACATAAATTTTCTGTACTCAATACATACTCCATAGCTTTCCTCATTTCCGTGCCTGTGCACTAAATTATTTTTCTTTCAATAAACACATAATACACCAGCAAATATAAGAAACCGCCAAGAAAGTATAAAGAAAAGTTAAAGAAATATTTATAAAGATGCAAGTTTAAAGCCTAACCCCCATACAGTTTCTATATATTCAGTATCTGTAACCTTTTTAATCTTCTGCCTGATATTGCTGATATGCACATTTATTGTTTTATCTTCACCTATATAATAATCATCCCATGCATACTCATAAATTTCATTCTTGGAAAAAACCTGCCCTGGATGGCGCAGCAGCAGTTCCATAATTTTTAACTCATGCACGGTAAGTGGTATATTTTCCCCGCTAATGCTCACCTGTTTCTTCTGCATATCATATTTAAGCTGTTTAAATTCAATAATGCCACCATTATGTCCAGTTTTATTGTCACGCAGTTGTACAAGTGCCCTTGCTTCTAACTCTTTAAGTTCAAAAGGCTTTGTCATATAATCATTAGCCCCAAGAGTAAGCAAATCCACTTTTGTATCAAGTTCATCTTTTGCCGAAAGGACAATAACTGGCACACTGCTCTTCTTCCTTATATTTTTTAAAACTTCATCACCAGACATTCCTGGAAGCATTAAGTCAAGGATAATTAACCCGAACTCCCCGCTTTCAGCACGTAAAAGGGCTTCTGTCCCAGAAAAAGCACTGGTACAACTGTATCCCGCTTTTGTAAACATTTCATATACCATCTGGTTTATATTATTGTCATCTTCAACTATAAGTATTTTTTCCATAAACAGGCCTTTCTGTTAAATTACAATTTACAACACACATAATTATATATTGCAATGTTGTAAAACTCAATAGATTTTGAAGTACAGATATGTTATAATTATACAAAAATTTACAGGGCAGAATGGAGGATTTATATGGGGAATAAATTTAAAACTATAGACTTTAATTCAGACTTATGGGACAAACTTCATGGTGCATACGGAAATATACTGGAAGACATTAAACCACTGGCAGTTAAAGAACCAGAAGTTCCAGAAAGTGAAAAAAGCCTTTATACATCATTTGAAAGTGATTATATGATTGCATTTGATAATATCTGCTGCACACTGTCACACCAAATGAGTTTCTACCCTGCATCCTATATTGCACTTCCCTACATGGCTAATGCATTTAGTTACTGGTATGAGAAAGATGATTTTGTAATGCAGGTTATATTTTTAATTAATATTGGTATAATCGTTTCAACAGATATTGAATACAATACAGAATGTTACATGGAGATGAAGGAAAGCCTGCCTGGAAGCGTTATAGAAAGTTACCAGGACAGCATACTGTTCTTTAAGGAAAAGGCTGAAGAACTCCTGTCAGATAAACTTGACATGCTTAAACAGCCAGGTTTATTTAAACCAATTGATTTAACTTATATTTGTATATCACTTCTGGCCCTTACCGGCAAAAGGGAACACGCCTTTGTCCTTCTGCTTGGGAATTTCGACCAGTGCATTATTTCTTGTAAAAACTGTGGGTTGTATACAGAAGATATTGAACTGGATAATGATTATATGAAAAATACAATTCCAGCATTAAATTCATTAATTACACCTGCAAGCCCTGCCACCGGGCAATGGGACAAAAAATCATTTGATAATACATATATCTGGCTTAGTAATGTATTACAGCTTCTGGGCAATAATAATGACGCTGCTAAACTGTCTTACTTTTATGGTACATTTAACTGTCCTGAATGTGGAGAAAAAACAGGCCCTGTAATAGATTTATATATGGAAGCGCTTTCAGAATAATAAAATCCAGGAACGCATAGCATAAATTCTAATGTATTTATATATTATTTACAATATAGTTTCCCATTCCAAAGATGGATACTCCCAAATCAAAGCTTTGTCCTTACGGACGCTGCCTATTCTGTAGACCAGACAGGATAGGCATTTTATTTTTTCCTACTATTCCTTTTATTGAGAAAGTCCAGAAATGCAACAACAAGACTGCCAAAGGATATCATTAAACCAATTATCCCTATAAATATCAAAATCATATCTGCATCTGTCATATTACGCACCTCCCTTCCTATGTATTCCGGTAAACGGTTCTAGTCTGGGAGGACGCCATCCTGTCATGTGCTCCATAAACAAGATTCTACCATAATCCGGCAATAATTTGAATATTATACATTTAAGGGGAATAAAAGTAAACACCTCTTTTTCTTATCATCATATTAACATCACCACTAGACATATTTTAATATATAGAATTCTGGTATAACCGCAAAAGAATTAATAGTGTACCTGGATATTAAAAATGTCCAGCTTTTTGTGTCTAATTAAGAAATCTATATTGTGAAATAAATGAAAAGAATAGTATAAAATATGGAGAACATTATTACTTAATAATAACATTCTCCATATATTTTACTTTACACTCTTGTTTGCCAGCGTTGATGACCAGTTGTTGTAATACTTCTTTATCACTATAAAACCAAGGCGTTCCTGGATTTTATTATTTCATTTCATCTCCCTGGTATGAAAGCACAATCCTTAGCAGCCGTATCAGTTCTTCTGTGTCTTTCTGCCCAAGTATTTTAAAAAGCCCCTGGTATTCATTTCTTATATATTCCATCTTCTGGAAAGCTTCATCCCTGCCGCTTTCTGTTATACACACAACCACACGCCGCCTGTCCTCATCACTTTTCTGGCGCTTTATAAAGCCCTTGGACTCAAGGCTGTTAAGTATGTCTGTCATACGCCCTGGCACAACATGAAGCTGCTCTGTAAGGACGCCTGGACTGGTTTTATCCTGTACATACAGAAGATAGCGCAGTACACCATATTCACCCCGTATACTGTCAAGCACCGTCCTGTTCATTTTTCTGTTTAGAAGCTCTGCTAACAGGTTATATAATTCTTCACCTAAATTTTCATCATTCTTATCCATAAGAGATAACCACATCTTTCATAGTATTTTATACTTAATCAGTATATTGTGCATGTATGCTTATAAACTTATTATAATTGTCCACAAAGGCATCTACCACATCAGGGTCAAAATGGCTTCCGCTGTCCTTTGTAATAATGTCATATGCTGTATTGTCAGAAAATGCTGTTTTATAAGGACGTTTGCTTACAAGTGCGTCAAATACATCTGCCAGTGCAACAATACGGCTTTCAAGCGCTATATCATGGCCCTTAATGCCAAGATACCCTTTGCCGTTCCATTTTTCATGGTGCTGTAGTGCAATTATCCTTGCTGTTTGCATAATCCTTCCAGGTGAATTGTGCAGAAGTTTCTCCCCTTCTGTTACATGTGTTTTAATAACCTCAAATTCATCATCTGTAAGTTTTCCTGGTTTTTCAAGAATTGAAGATGGTATATTTATCTTTCCTATATCATGCATCATAGATGCCACACGTATTGTGTCAACTTCATCAGGTGTATACCCCATAGCTTCTGCAAGCACCCTTGTATACTCTGAAACCCTTTTTACATGCAAGCCTGTAAACTCTGATTTGGCCTCAACAATTTCAGCAAGTGACTGTATTGTCTGCTCTGATAAAGTATTAAGCTGCTGGTGCATACTTATAAGCTCCATCCTGCTTTTAATAGTACCAAGTATATTGTCAAGCGTTATTATAAATTCATAAAGGCACTCATAGCAAATACTTGTACCATTGTAATCTATTGTTATAATTCCAAGGTTTTCATCCATTACATTAAGGGGAATTAACAGCATATCTGTAAAATTCCTGTTAAAATCACTTTCCTTACACAATATTCCATTGTATTGTACAGGCGCAAATGGCGTAAGACATTCCCTGTCTGATATCTGGTTTAAAAGTACCAGATGGCTGTCTGCATCTATTCCAGAATTATAATAGAACATCTCCACAAGCTTTGACTCTATAAAGAGATTTAATGTTGAAATCCCAGGCCCCCATAAATAACCAGGCAGCAGGTTTGCAAGCGTTTCAAGCGTGCAGTCAACATTAATAAATGAATTAAACTCATGTATTGCATGGTTATAATTATGTTCATTTTCAGAGGCCATAAACAGCTTTTCAAGTTTCTGGTCATTTTTATGCTTGTCGCTTTTAATGCATCCACAAGACTCCGTAAATACTGGTATTGTTGGAATAACTACTGTTCTGCCACGCCAGTTTCCGCCCGCATTTATTTCTTCTATTGTATCCATTATACAACTGCTGCTGGATACAGGGCCGTATATTGCACTTGTAAGCAATGGTATATGGTACTCCCTTTCAAGTATGCCTCCTAGACCCGTAACAATAATATCTTCTGGGACTTTTATATTATTTTTTAGCAGATAGCTGCAAGTGGCAATTGCCATAGCATCATTAGCACACACAATAGCATCCGGAAGCCTGTCCCTGTCTTTTAAAAACCTTGCTGTTTCCCTGGCGGCTGGTTCTGTCCAGAAATCACCATAGCCAATCCTGTCCTCCTCAACTGGTATATTAAATTCACTAAGTACATCCTTGTATATATTAATTCTTGCTTCTGAAACTTCATTGCCACGTGTTCCTGCCATAAAATTAATATTCCTGCATCCATGTACTGTAATTAAATGGCGTATAATCTCCCCTAGCGCTGCTTCTGAATTATATTTAATATTGCAGCAGCCTTCAAGCGGCTGTTTAATACATATTACTGGCACACCTGCATCTGTAGCACGCCTGGCAAGCTCTTTCTGGACAGATGTGTTTTTTATCATTTCAGTAAACATGACCAGACAGCATATCCTGTTATAATCCACCAGGTCAAAAATACGCTTCTGGGCAAAATCATTTTTTGTATGGTGGTATAAATCTGAAAGAGTTGCAAATATATGTATATAATAACCACGTTTTCCTGCCTCTTCTGAAAGGGCTGACAAAACCTTATGTACAGAAGGTTTATGTATACTAGTCACACATATCCCTATTACATTTTTCTTAATCATAAATACCATTCTCCTATAATATTTAAACTTAACTGTCCCTATTAGATACAATAGCATAAATATGATATTATAACAATTATAAAATCATTAAAAACACCAGAAATATAATAACAGCCCTGCCATAACCTGGCAAGGCTGTTATTATCCTAATTATATTTTTTACCTGGAAGTTACCCCATACTGGTATGTTTCAAAATCCGCTTTTAATACTGCTTCCGCCCCGTTTTTACTCCACTTGAATTCCAGGCAGCTTCCGTTTGCATTTATTTCCAGTTCTGCATCAAAGCCAAATGCCTGGCATGTATTCCTGAAATGCAGCAGTTCAAGCTGTTTTTTTACAATATCCCGTTCCAATGCTTCTTCTGCCTGTTCTTTTGTAATATTTGTGCGGTTTATTTCTTTATGCCCGCCAGAACCAGCCATTTCTACAGCTTTATAATCATTTTTCCCTGCAAATAAATCAAGATACCAGACCTGTGGCTTACCTGGCATAAATATCTGTAAAGCCCTTGCAAAAAGCATTTTCTGGCTGTCTTCACCAAGTGCACTGTAATAAGTTGCATTTACCTGGTAGTACATATTTTTCTGCCCATGCAGGTTTTTAACATAACCACCACGCTCTGTAAGAATATTTATCAGTCCTTCAATGTCTGCGTCTGGAAGAAAGCCTTTTAAATCCAGCAGTGGTATACCATCATGGCATCCAAGCATATTAACTGTACGTATTTTTTTACTGGTTAATTCTGCTGCCCATCTGGCAAGCACATCACCATTTTTATGCTCTATTGCATAAATTACAAGCCCTGGAAGGAAGAAATCATATGACATATAACCTTTATCTGCAAGGGTTTCATATATTTTTTCCCCATAACTTGCATGTATTTCTGGGAGAAGCATAATATTATGCTGGTCTGCAAGTTCTTTTACCTGCTCTAATAGTTCCCATGTCCCAGGCGCATTTAAGAAATTCTTGCTTCCTGGTTCTTTTGGAGCATATGCAAAGGCATCCAGACGCACAATTTTAGCGCCATATCCTGCAAGTTTCTTTAAAGTTTCCTTATAGTGCTCCCATACAAGTGGTGACTTTATATTTAAGTCCATCTGTCCAAGGTAGCTTCTGCCACTCTCCAGCATTTCCTCCACTATTTCTTTGTACCCTTCATATTCCCCGAAGGACAGGCTGCCTGGTTTTTCCCCTGCTTCAATCTGTTTGTTTACTATACTTGCAATCTGTTTTGCCTGTTCTGTTTCCAGTCCCGTTTTTTGTATTAATTCCTGTATATCAATATGTTTATATTGTATTTCCTGGTAAAATGTATTCCAGTATGGCACTTCTGTCCCATCTGGAAACCTTACCATAAGTATAGGAAGCCCTGGCTTGCGGAAAAACATGTCTTTTATCAAGTCTTCACGTGGGATAATATAGCCTTTATCTGACATTTCCCCACAGCCTTCCCAGAATTTGTTCCAGTTAATAAAAAAGTCTTTATATTGTGAATTTCCACCATTCCTTGTTATATCCTGGAACTGTGCAGAAAGCACAGACAAATGGTTTAAAATAAAATCAAGTTTTAAGCTAATTCCAAGCTTTTTTATTTCTTCCAGGTCTGTTCTTTCTGCCATTTCTTCATTAATATCATAATCGATTACAGAAAATCCCCTGTCTAAGTCTGAATGATAGAGACTTGGCAGTATATAAAATGACTCAAACACATCTTTAAATTCTGGCTTTTTAAGAACAGCTACTATGTCACCCAGCTTTCCTCCTATACTGTCGGGATAGGCATTAAGCATTGGCCCGTCACTCATTTTTGATTCCCCCTTCCTGTCCTTTTTCCATTAATTCCATATACTCCTTATATGACAATATTTCCCCTGCCTTGGAAAGAATGATTTTTGCCTTGTGTGCCTGGCTGTGAAGCAGTTTCTGCTCAATATCAAGAACCATAGTTGTAAACGGGCTGTCTACCCCTGAATCCCTGCCACGTTTTCTCCTGTGTTCCAGGGTTTCCTCTGGTGTACTGTTCAGGAATACAGGTATATCTATGCCTTCAAGGTAATCGCTATTGCCATGTGTCCACTCTATAACAAGTACATTTATATTACTGAAATTAATTTGGTCATACCAGCATTCACTACTGGTACGCCCCATTTTCTTAAGCCAGATTGCAGAAGCACCATCCTTAAAGGCTCTTATAATTGAATTAACCTCATCAAATGCAATTTCCTGGTCTGTGCCAAGATAATGCCTTAATGCTTCTCTTCCTGCTTCTATGTAAGAAGCAAACCACGGGTTTCTTTCAATATAGCTGGTATCTGCATCCACATCATGCTCCTGCCATATCTGTACCTGCTTAAACCTGTCTTTTGTATATTCTCCTGCTTCCACCATTCCCTGCAGCGCTGCCCTGCGGAATACCATAAGGCGTTCTGCATCATTATAAACTGGTATGCGGTAAGGGTAATTATCACCTGAAAGTGTATAACTGCCAATTCCGTTCTGTGCCAGATAATAAGATAACAGTGATGCAATTCCTGTTTTGCCAGTGCCTGAACCGCCGCATACAGAAACTACAGCTCTTTCATATGGATTTGTAGTAACAGTTTCTTGCAAAAGTCCTGTTAATTCCTTAAAAACAGTTTCTGCTTTAGGCCCAAGGTCCCCAAAACCTTGTGCCTGGTCTCCTGGCATATCACCCTGCGGAATAACACCTGTTACTTCCGCTGGCTGCCAGGGAAAAATACTTTTTAATTTCTCACATACTCCCATATTAAGACTAACTTGTTTATAATCCTGGTTCATACACGCACCTGGCACTAAGCAGAAATGCCTGTACCTTATCCTTTCTTCTTTATTAAAGCCACCTGGTATGAATTATATTCACCCAGGCTGGAAATAACAGGTATGCCCGCTTCCATAAGCGCTGCACCCTGGTAACATAAGCCGCTCTCCTCATCCTTATATACAGCATTTCCATCAAGCCCTTTTAGCTTCACATAAGAAACAGGCATATTTCCGTGGATTTCATTAACTACAACACTTAATAACACTTGTTCCCTGTCTTTTGAAATATTTTCCCATGCAGTAAATACATCCTTGAACGGGTCTGACAGGCGGTAATAATCTCCTGACTGGATTAAACCTGCATATTTTTTATACGTTTTTATCTGTTCTCTTGTCTTTTCCTTCTCTTCCTCTGACATCTTCGCAGGGTCAAGTTCATACCCGAATATGCCTGACATTGCAACAACCCCTCTTGTTTCCAGGCTTGTAATACGCCCTGTCTGGTGGTTTGGTACTGCTGATACATGCGAACCTGAAACAGACGCCGGGTAGAAAAATGATGTACCATATTGTATCTTCAGACGGTCTATAGCATCTGTATTATCACTGCACCAGATTTGTGGTGTATAATATAACATGCCTGCATCAAACCTTCCACCGCCGCCACAGCAGCCCTCTATAAGTATATCCGAGTAGCGTTCCAGCAGTTTTTCCAGGAAATCATACACACCAAGCACATAATTATATGCCACACAGCCAGGAAAACTCTGGCTGGAATAAAGTTCTGAAAGGTTGCGGTTCATATCCCATTTTATATATTCAATATTTGCCTGGTCTAACACCGCACAAACCTGGTTAAATATATATTCCCGCACATCTGCCCTTGAGAAATCAAGCACAAGCTGGTTTCTTGAACGTAATGGCTGCTTTCCAGGTATCTGCATTACAAAATCCGGATGCTCCCTGTAAAGCCTGCTGTCTTCTGAAACCATTTCCGGCTCAAGCCATATGCCAAACTTCACATTCTGCTTATTTACATTTTCTACTAATTCACCAAGCGTACAGCCAAGTTTTTCCTCATTTACAATCCAGTCACCAAGCCCTGAATTGTCACTGTCCCTGTTACCAAACCAGCCATCGTCCATAACAACCAGCCCTATGCCAAGGGAAGCAGCTTCTTTTGCAAGGTTTATTATAGTATTGCCATCAAAATCAAAATAAGCAGCCTCCCAGCTATTAATCAGCACTGGACGGCACTCATTCTTATATTTGCCACGGCAAATATGGCTGCGTATACAGTTATGGTACTTTAGTGACAGGTCTGAGAACCCATTTTCTGAATAACATAAAATTGTTTCTGGGACAATAAGTGACTGCCCTTTTTCTAAAGGATAATAAAAATGTTCATTTTGCAGCCCCATTATAAGCCTGGTCTGTCCAAACTGGTCTTTGCCTGCCTCACACTGGAAGTTGCCACTATACACAAATAACATGCCATAACATTTTCCATAGTCCTCTGTTGTGCCATGTTCTGCCAGTATTACACCTGGGTTATGCTGGTGGCTTGACGCTCCCCTCCGGCTTCCAATCCTGGTTTCTGTATACGAAACTGGAACGCGCTCCATATTGCGTTCCATTGTATGCCTTCCGTGAAAATGTATAAAATCATAATCACCTGGCAGAAAATCAAGACATGCAGATGCTGCCTTTTCTACTACAAACTGCTCTCTGCCATTATTAGTAATTACAACACTCCTTGTAATAATATCCTCTTCTTCCAGCACGCCATAAAGAAGTTCTACACATGCCCCGCTTAGTTTATCTTCAAGTATAATTGAAAGAGTTTCTGCCTGGCCTTCATCTGCATATACAGCCGGAAGCCCTTTTAAAGCATATTTTCCTTTTATAATTTTATGTGATACATATCTTAAATCGCAGCACTCACCATAACCCGCATTGCGGATTATGAGTGCTGTACTACGGTTATCCCCAGTCCCAAGGACTGGGTATTCCTGTGGTAATGTATCTAAAGAATATGTGCGGTTATCTGCCATTTCTGCCGGGTTTCCAGAAAATCCCCTGTCTGCATAAGTAACCAGATAATCCATGTCCTGGCTTACTCTTTTTCCATAATACAAATGTAATAAATATCCAAGCTGGTCTGCCTTCATCTGGTAAGTTGTATTTTTTGTCTGTAAGCTGAAAATCCTTTTTTCCTGGTTATAAATAACTGCCATAACAATACCTCTCTGCCTGTATTTATTTTACTGCGCCATTAACAACACCATTAATAATCTGTTTCTGGCAAATTATATAAAATATAAGTATTGGTATTAATGATAATAAGTATGATGCAAATGCAAGGTTGTAGTTAGTACCAAACTGTGACTGGAAATTCATCTGTGCAAGTGGAAGTGTATTTACACCTGAACCTGCCATAATAACAAGTGGTGTCATTACATCGTTCCATACAGCCAATGCTGTTATTACTGCAACTGTCGCATGCATTGGTTTCATAAGAGGGAATATAACTTTCCAGTATGTCCTCCATGTAGATGCACCATCCACCCTTGCTGCCTCTTCAAGTGCTATAGGTATATTTACAAGATACCCTGAATAAAGCATTATGTTCATTGGCATATAAAATACTACATAAAGCAATATAACGCCAAACCAGTTTGCAAGCCCAAGCTCTGCTGTCTCTTTTGCAAGAGGCATCATAAGTATTGCAAATGGCACAAACATACCGCTTACAATAAAAAGGTATACAAAGCCATAAAATTTATTGTGGTTTTTATTTCTTCCAAGTACATACCCAATCATTGAATGTACCAATATAGATAATACAACTGTAACAAGTGTAATTAAAAGACTGTATCCAAGTGAACTCCAGAAGTCTGTAACTTCCATTGCTTCCCTGAAGTTATCAAAACTCCAGTGCTCAGGCAGTGACAGTATACCGCTTATTGTATTTGACATTTCTGAAGGCTGCTTAAAAGCAATTACAATAGTCATATACAATGGAAAAGCAATAGTTGACAGCCCAAGGATTAAAAGTACCATAGGAAGCCAGGCTGGATTTAATTTTTGTTTCATCATAACTGCTCCTCCTTCTTACCAGAAAATTTCATCTGCGCTACAGAGATAACTACAATTACTATAAAGAACATTACAGCATTGGCACTCTGGAAACCAAACTGCCCGCCTTTCATACCATTATTATATATAAGGTATGAAATTGACTCTGTACTCTGTGCAGGGCCGCCCTTAGTCAATGCCATAATCTGGTCAAATACCATTAAGAAGTTCTTAACACAAAGCACCATGTTAATGCTGAAAAATGGTACAATTAATGGGAATGTAAGCTTCCAGAACTTTTTCCAGCCTGTTGCCCCGTCAAGTGAACCAGCTTCATATACATCTTCTGGAACAGTCTGTAAACCTGATATATAAATAATAGTGTTCATTGCAACTGCCTGCCAGGCACATACCACCATTATACCTATCCATGCTGTATTCTTGCCTGCAAGTATACTGGTCTTTAATGCCCCAATACCTGTCATTTCAGCTAATGCTGGAACAAGGTATGTAAAGAAGTAGTTAAAAATATAACCAACAACCAGTGCACCAAGTACATTAGGAAGGAAATATGCTCCACGGAAAAATCCTTTTGCACGTATTTTGCTGTTTAATGCCAGTGCAAGAAGAATACTAAGCACATTAACAACTATTGTTGTAACAATTGCAAGTTTAATAGTAAAAATATATGAACTTCCTACCCTTGCATCAGTAAATAAATCAATATAATTCCTAAAACCCACCCATTCATAATTTCCAAATCCCCTGAAATTAGTAAAACTGTAAACCACACCTCTAAGCAGCGGGATTGTATTAAATGTAATAAATAATGCTAATATAGGAATAGTAATTAGCAGATAAGTACGCTTCCTGTCGTTTTTCATTTTAATCCCTCCTATTTATTATTACTTTGCTCATATTCCTGGACTTTACGTATAATATCACGGTTATAACGCTGCCAGTTTTTGTCAAATGTTTCTAAGAAACCATTTACATCCTGGTCAATAAGGAATGTCTGGAGCAGTGCATCCACTGACATTTCAGATGGATAATAATGGTCATGGAAATCTGCCATCTTGCCTGCCTCAATATATTCTGTCATTCCGTCAAGCATTGATGCAAGTTTAAAATCCCCTTCTTTGCACGGAATTGCATTTTGTGCATCAACATACTGCTGGATATTTTCATCTTCAAACAGGAAATTCAAAACTTCATAAGCAGCTTCCTTATTCTCACATGCCTCTGTAACGCAGAACTGGAGGTCAATTCCTGAATTAAGTGTATTGCCGTCAGAACTGTCACTTGCAGGCATTACAAATGAATCAATATTCAAATCAGGGTTTACAGAAAGTATCTGTGGCACAGCATAACTTCCGATAGGGTACATTGCGGACTCCCCTCTTGCAAATGCTGTACATGCATCATTATAACTGTATGCAAATGGTGACTCAGGCCCATACTCCAGTAAACTTAAATACTTCTTTGCAACTTCTGCATACTCTGTTGCAAAAGTAGTTTCACCCCTGTTTACCTTTTTAACAGTATCTGGCTCTGTAAGGCCGACTGCTATTGCATTCCAAGGTGCAAGACAGCTCCATGTGTCTTTAAACCCGAAATAGAATGGCAGTATCCCCTTTGCTTTAATATCTTTGCAAAGTGTTATAAATTCATTCCAGTTATTTGGGATTTTCCACCCGTTCTCTTCAAATAAATCCCTGTTGTAAAGAATACCTGCTGCATTTGCCATATATGGTATGGCAAATGTGCCTTCTGTTGGCACAAGTTCCAGCGACTCATCAATATCCCTGTAAACCTGCTTGATATTATTTAAACCTTCATAACCAGAAATATCTGCCAGTATCTGTGCATCCACATAATAAGAATACTCTATATCACCACCAATACCAACAATGTCAGGATAATCCTCCCTTATAAACCTTGTCCTTAAAATTGCAGCGGCATCATTAGGTGAATTAATTGTCAGATGTATGTCATCATGTGTCTTATTAAATTCTTCCTCAACCATTTTAAAATAGTTGGAAGCTTCTGGCTTGTATTGCACGATTTCTATTTCTGTTACAGAACCATTTCCTTTAGAACCGCACCCCTGTAAAGAAATAATACATACTAGCATACAGCCAATAAATAGTAGTCTTGCAAGTCTCCTTCCTTTCATAGTGACTTCTCCTTTCGTTTTTGATAATAAAATTGTATCATACCATTATGCTATCTAAAATAGCGTGTTTATTGTACTTTTATACCAAAATGCTGTTTTTAGAATATATATTGAAAAACACATAGCATTTTGGTATATTTGTAATAAAAATGAAATTGGCAAAAGGGGATTTTATAATGAGCGAAGTTATTTTTTCAGTATTTCCAAGTGAAAACTTTATTGATATGGGATTATACCAGTTTGGCTGGGAACAGTGTGACCCTTCACACTCCTTTGGCCCTGCTGCCAGAAACCACTTCTTATTTCATTATGTCATATCTGGCACAGGTTTATTAATGGCAATGAATTCCAGCGGCGAGTCAGTCCAGTACTCCATTAAAAGCGGACAAGGGTTTATGCTTTTCCCACAGCAGATATGCACATATATAGCAGACAGCAGGATACCCTGGGAATATGCCTGGATTGAATTTGACGGCCTGCGTGTAAAGCAGACTATTGAAATGGCAGGGCTTAATATAAATAATCCTGTATATAAGGCAAGATACAAAGATATTGCACAGACCATGAAAGAAGAAATGCTGTATATTATAAACCATAAAGATGCTTCGCCATTCCATTTAATAGGACATCTCTATATTTTTATTGATGCATTACTACGCTCTTCTAATTCCACACAGATAACAAAAGGAAATACATTAAGAGATTTTTATATTAAAGAAGCAATTTCATATATAGAACAAAACTTCCAGAATGAAATCACAATAGAAGATATTGCAAAATTCTGTGGACTGAACAGAAGTTACTTTGGCAAGATATTCCATGAAAATATCGGAAAAACACCACAGGAATTTTTAATTTCATACCGCATGACAAAAGCAGCAGAATTACTAAAACTGACAGACTTGCAGGTAGCTGATATAGGAAATGCAGTTGGCTACCCAAACCAGCTTCACTTTTCACGCGCATTTAAAAATGTGTATGGGAAACCCCCAAGACAATGGAGGTATGAAAATGCAGTACCTGTAAAATAAATTGGATGCAGGATAATTTTCAGGTATCTTTTGTTGGTGTGTGGATGACGGACGCAAGGTTTCCATGTTCCACTAAATTATTCCATTCCAGGGCACGTTCCCACTACGTCAGCCCACGCAGCAGCACATAAAGTCCATATATCCCAGAGGAAACTTACGTTTCCTCTGGGATATATGGACTTAAATGCTGGCGGGACTGAAGTGCCCCTGTCATGGAATAATATTAGATGGAACACAAGAAACCTGCTGCCTGCTGGCAAAATACCAGAAAAATAGTTTTCATAACAAAAAAAGGAAGTGTATATTATGCCATCAGCATTACCACCACAGCCAGAAACAATAACACTTGAGCAATATGAGGCTCTGCCAGCAGAAAAAAGAACAGAAGTCTTTGATGGTATTGCTTACGATATGGCAAGCCCTTCACAGATACACCAGTCAATTTCTATGCAGCTTTCTACAGTTATAAACAACTATATTCTCCGCAAAAAAGGTGAGTGCAGTATTTTTAGCGCTCCATTTGATGTAAAGCTGTCTGATACACCTCTGGTAATTGTCCAGCCTGATATAATGGTTATCTGTGATAAAAATAAACTAGACGGAAAAAGGTGTAATGGTGCACCTGATTTTATTATTGAAATTGTTTCCCCAGAAAACCCATCAGATGACTATATCCGTAAACTTTACTACTACAAAAATTATGGAGTGCGTGAATACTGGATTGCATACCCAAAGCGCAAAATAGTTACAATTAACTATTTTGAGAAAAACATACTTAATGTCCAATACTCCTTTTATTCCACAATTAAAGTTAATATTTATGATGATTTACTTATCAATTTCTCCAATATTACTGAATTACTAAATATATAATTGAAATTGAATGGCGGACACAGGAAACAGCAGGTTTTACGTGTCCATGCTGGATATTCTTTCATGACAGGTGCACTTTAGCACCACCGGCATTTAAATCTGGTTTTTCCAGATTTTATGTGCCGTTGTATGGGCTGGCATAGCAGAACACATACAAAAGCAATGGTCTTTATTTAAAAATAAAAATCTCTTCTATAGGTGCACCTACTGCCCTTGAAATATCGACCGCAAGTTTAAGCGAGGGATTATACTGTGCTTTTTCAAGGCGCATTATTGTTTCCCGGCGCACTCCAACTTGTACTGCCAGCTGTTCTTGTGTCAGGTCTTTTATCTGCCTGTATTTTTTTAATCTACATTCAAAATCTGGCACTTTTATTCCCCACTTTCATCAAATAATCCGTCACTGCCATCATTATCATAATGGTACAGAAGATACATTCCAAGAAACATTTTAAGTGCTATTGAAAGTGCTACAACAATTACAAAAGCAATTAATGTATATTCCAGGTTTCCCATAAGTTTTCCCTGTCCCAGAAACAGGACCGCAATAAAAATAACTGACATTGCTATTTTATCTGCTGCCATCTGCGCTTTTATCCTGTTTTCCTTATATCTTTCGTCTATTAAGGTATTTGACATTTTACCCTCATAGAAAAAACCGAAAAATCCAAAAAACATAAAGAACACAAACGGAAAAACCGTCTTATCCAAATTATAAGTCCAAAATCCCATAAACCCAAATAATCCAAACAAACCACAATAGCCATACTTTGGATTTACTGTCCTGGTAAATTCTGTATCTTCTTCCCTGTTCTTATTTGTAATGGCTGATTTTATTATCAGTAAAAAAATATACAATACATATAAAGCCAAAAGCACACAAGAAATAATTACAGGCAAGTCCTTAACCCTGAAAACATAATCTGACATATCCATTGGTGCAATAAACCTTTTATCGTTAAAAACTGCTGTGTACAGGAAAGATGCTATTGTAAGTAAAACACAAAACACACCAAAGAAAATTATTAGTTTTTTATTATTCTTCATAATTCCGCCTCCCTATGTGATATATTTATCTCTTTATAAGATAAATATATCACATAGGGAGGCGGAATGTCAATAGATATAAGATAAATATATCACTTTTTTATTACTATTGCTTCCATGGACGTTTTTTTCCTGTCCAGCCTTTCTTTCGCCAGTAGTCCGCATCTGCTTTATTAAAGCCATTTTTCTGTGCAATGCGCATTATATTAAAAAATATCTTTGTCTTAAATGCTGGTTTTATATGATTTTGTTTCTTCTGGATTTTAACTGCCAGGGCGGATGTCCTTTTATCAATA
Source organism: uncultured Lachnospiraceae bacterium (assembly GCA_910579085.1). Taxonomy (GTDB): domain Bacteria; phylum Bacillota; class Clostridia; order Lachnospirales; family Lachnospiraceae; genus Butyribacter. The sequence goes on from CAJTRU010000050.1 coordinate 20,355, forward strand.
CGTGCTTTTATTTTGTCCTTGACCCTGTCCCATGAAATTTCCATAACTGCTACACCATATTTATATGTTTTTCCAATGCCCCAGAAAAACATACTATCTGCCATATCCTTATTTGTGCTTTTCATCCCTGCACCAGCAGCAGTTGAAATGCACACTGCCTGTTTAGAAAACATTTTCTCCTCAGGACGGTGTACCATCCACCTGTAACCATAATGGTCTAAAAAAACTTTCATAGCACCAGCCGCATGATATACATAAACAGGGCTTGCCAGAATAATTACATCTGCATTGTCTATTGCTTTTGTAAGTGGTTCAAGCTCCTTGTAGTGCGGGCACAGTTTTTCTGATTTTTCAAAACATGATGTACAGCCAGTACAAAAGGAATTAAAATCCCGTGGCAGAAAAAACTCTGTAACATCTCCTCCTATTTTTGCTGAAAGCATTTTTGCAATATGGTAAGTTGAACCCTTATGGCTCTGTCCATGTATAATTGTTATTTTCATTTAATGTCCTTTCAGTTAAAACCTTATAATTTATTTCAAGTAAATGGTAATTTTACTAATTATTTAATCCTGCCAGCCCCAAGGTGTTGTGGGCAGTTTTTATGTTATACATGGAGTTTCTTTAAAAATGCCTTCGTACGTTCATTTTCTGGGTTGTCTATTACATATTCAGGCTTTCCTTCTTCAATTATTACACCGCCATCCATAAATATTACCCTGTCTGAAACTGCCCTTGCAAAGTCAATTTCATGTGTAACTATTACCATTGTCATTTTCTCTGCGGCAAGGCTTTTTAACACACGTAATATCTCCGCTGTAATCTCAGGGTCAAGTGCTGATGTAGGCTCATCAAAATAAAGCATCTGCGGATGGAGTGCAAGTGCACGCGCAATGGCTACACGCTGCTGCTGTCCGCCTGAAAGCTCACATGGGTATGCATTTTCTTTATCTTCAATCCCAACTTTTTTAAGGAGTTCCCTTGTTTCCCTGTAAACTTCTTCTTTATCCCTTTTCTGTATTACTATTGGTGCATCAGAAATATTCTTCATTACAGAAAAATGTGGAAACAGGTTAAAATTCTGGAACACAAGGCCAAAGTTGGCACATGCCTGCTGTAACTCCTTTTTAGGCGGATATACTGCACCTTTATTTACAATTTTTTTATCTATATACGAAATTTCGCCATTATCAATACGTTCAAGAAATGTTGCACACCTTAAAAGTGTTGATTTGCCCGAGCCTGACGGCCCTATAATTGAAACCACCTCTCCTTTTCCTACTTTTAAAGTTATATCTTCAAGTACAACCTTGCTTCCAAAGCTCTTTTTAATATTATTCATTTCTAAGACACTCATTATAAATCCTCCATCTATTTGTAATAATCAAGGCGTTTCTCAATCCTCTCCATTATAAATGCAACAATAAAGTTAAATATATAATAAAATACTCCTGCCACAAACAGAGGGACTAATGATGTCTGTGCGGCTGCAATCTGTTTTGCCTTTGTAAACATTTCTGCATAGGAAAGCGCAAATGCAAGTGATGTATCTTTTACAAGTGTTATAACTTCATTAGTTACAGGAGGCAGCACACGTTTAACCATTTGCGGGAATATTATCCTGAAAAATGTCTGGCTTCTGTTATACCCCATAATCTGCGCCGCTTCCCTCTGCCCTTGTGGGATACTTTGTATTCCTGAACGGTATATCTCAGCAAAATATGCAGCATAGTTTAATGAAAATCCAATAATTACAGCATAGAAACGGTAGGAATAAGGTGTTGAAACTTCAAATATGTAAAATGGAGCAAAAAATACAACAATAAGCTGGAGCATAAGAGGTGTCCCTCTCATAATGGAAATATATATCTTTGCTATCCATTGTATTATTTTAAATTTTGACATCCTTGCTGCTGCAATAACAAGCCCAAGCGGCATTGAAAATAAGATTGTAAGTACAAATATCGCAACTGTAGCAGCAAGGCCAGATGAAAGCTGTTTAATAATCTGTGAAATACCCATTTTCTTAGCCTTTGGGACACCAGCCTTTACAACATTGTTATCCTGTGCGTCTGTTTCATCTTCCTGCTGGACATCTGTGTTGTCTGTATTATTTATATTTTCCTGGCTGTCCCCAGCATTGGCAGGTACTTTGCTGCCATCTATATATGTAGTATCTTCAAGGCTTAGGCATACACTGTCCGCAAGCCCCCATTTTTGGGCAATGCTTTCAAAAGTACCATCCTTAAGCATTTCAAACAATGTAAGCTGCACTTCATCCCTAAGCCCTGTATTGCCAGATTTAAAGCCTATTCCATACTTTTCTGTTGCAAGCCTCTCATCAAGCATTATAAACTTATCACCTTTTGATGAAAGCTGGTATGATGCAACACCTATGTCCATTGCAATTGCATCAACCATGCCGCTCTCAAGGTTCATAAAAGCAGCATTATAATCATCTACCTGTTGTAATTCTTTTAATGATTTTGCAAGTGCTTTGTTTTCATCTGTGGCATTTTCCCCTTCCAGTGCAGCAAGTGCTGATGAATCAGCCTGTACTGCCAGGATTTTTCCAGATAAATCCTTAAGTTCCTTAATTCCAGAACTACTGCTGGTAATTACTACCTGTGAATTATCAACATATGGCGTTGACCATGTATATTCACTTTCCCTGCCATTCATTGTAAAACCGTTCCATAGACATGAAATAGAACCAGAAGCAAGTTCTGAATCTTTAAAGTCCCATTTAATAGGGCGTTTTACTAAAGACCAGCCCCTGCGTTTACATACTTCCTCCGCCAGGTCCAAATCAAAGCCCGTATAATCCCCGTTCTCATCCATATAACCATATGGCGGGAACTCTGCATCAAAGCCCACGATAAACTCCTGTTTTGCCTGGCAGGCACTTCCTGCAAAAATAAACCCTGCAAATACTGCTGTTACAAACAGGTATAAAACCCTTTTAATAATTCTGGTATTATCCATTATTTAAGTTCTTCCTCTCTTAACATTATTTTATTACAGTTTTAATGCAAACTCCCTGTCCTGCATAAACTGTATTGTATTGTAAAGCACAAGCACATCTGTTGGCTTATAATTCCTTAAAAGCATTGTCATGCCTATATTCAGATGGCGCATATCTGCTACAACCACCTTTTCGTAATCTTCTGCCAAAAATGGAATTATGCAGTTGGCAAAAGAATCTTTTACAATAAACAGCGTCTTATTATTTTTAACACCACCTGATATTTCAAGGACTGCCTGGTTTCCTCCAAAAAACATGCTGTATTTATCTTTCTTCTTTAAAAATTTTGTCTGGTAAAATGTATTTTCTGTTTTTTCGCCCATATTATATACAACTTCCATTTCGTTTTCTGGCTCATAAATACTTATTTCATCTTTCTGTGAATACATATTTACCTTTGAAAATGTAGTACCAAGAAAATCCCCAGAAACTTTTTTTAACTTTTTCTTTGCCTCTGCAACACTGTCATCCTTGCCACATGCCTGGTTATAAGCACTATAGGCATACCATGCGCCTTGTGTTGTCCAGTGGTGGTCTGTCCTGTAAAATATGTTTTCATCTACATGTTTACTTAAAATACTGTAAATATCTATAAGGACATTATCTGGAAGTTTCTTTTCAAGTTTATCATAAAATATATTTTCATTATAAGTTTCTGCAAAAACTGGCAGGTAGCTTTCAAGCGTAAACGTTTTAGATGGAGCCATCATAACTTTTACATCTGAAACTTTTGAAGCCTCTTTCACAAATTTGCCAAGTACCTTTATATTCTTATCTGCCATTCTATTATCAATGTCTTTTTCTGCATATTTCTCTAAAAGATACCCGTCTTTACCAAAATATACACCATTGGACTCAGTTTTTCCAAACGCCCTTTCTGTAGCTGTTTGGAGCTTTACCCATGAATCTCTTCCAGGAAACTGGTCACTTAAATATTTTTCATACTTCTTCTGGAACTTCCCATTCAGAACCCTTTTTACAGTAAACTTAGGAAACAACTGCAATGTCCTGTTTTCAGCAGAAGAATATGTTTTATCCTTCTGTAAAATACCAGCCGCCATCCCTGCCACAAGCATAAGGAAAAATACTGTCACTGGCAAAACCCTGGACAAACGTTTCATACTTTGCACCAACCCCAGGCAACAGCCTGTATTCCTGGTTTTATCCTTTCCTCTTTTTTTCATTACAAAAACCATGCCAGCAGCACTGGCACAGATAATTATATAAATTTACATGTTATATCCTGCACTTTAAAACCTGAAATATAAAAATGGGTTATATGTCCCATTTACCAGATATGAAACTGATATAATAAAGACTACAGCTACAAAAACCGCCTGGAAAACCCCTTTACAGGTTTCATTCCTGTTGCAGGCCCATGCCCCTGCCCTGGCTGGGATATTTGTGCTTCCAATTATTAAAAAAATAAGAAGTACAATATTACTTACCACCAGATACATTGTGGCATTGCTGTTTAACCCTGCTTCTCCCATACCTGCCATTGCTTTTAGAAATACCCTGTGCTGTGTTATATCTTCCCATGCAAAAAGCAGCCATCCCACATAGACCACAAGTATTGCATATATATGGCCAAAGACTGCTGGAATTCTGCCAAGTATCTTTAAAAAGCCAAGCTTTTCTATTAAAAGGAAAAAGCAGAAATACATTCCCCATGCTATAAAATTCAGGCTTGCCCCATGCCATAAACCTGTTAAAAACCATACGGTAAAAATGTTCAAAAAAGTCCTTGGCAGGCCTTTCCTGCTTCCGCCTAATGGAATATAAACATATTCCTTAAACCATGTTCCAAGTGAAATATGCCACCTGCGCCAGAATTCCGTAATGCTTTTAGACATATAAGGATAATCAAAATTCTCTGGAATTCTAAACCCAAATATTGACATAAGCCCTATAGCCATATCTGAGTATCCCGAAAAATCAAAATATATCTGGAACGAGAACATTAAAATCCCAAACCATGCAGATAATGTAGTAAGGCTTCCAGCCGTAGAAGCTGTCACTGTTTTAAAAATTTCCCCCGCCTGGTTTGCAAGTATTACCTTTTTACCAAGACCGGCTGCAAACCTGGCTGCACCATAAGATAAATTGTCTAATGATGTACTCCTCTCCCTTAACAGGACAGAAATATCCCTAAACCTTACAACTGGTCCTGCTATAAGCTGTGGAAACATTGCAACATATGCACCAAAATTTATTATATTTTTTTCAGGTTTTGCCTCTCCCCTGTAAATATCTATTGTATATGACATGGTCTGGAATGTATAAAATGATATTCCTATTGGCAATGCAAGTTCCTTTACCTTAATATCCATACCGCTTATATCATTCCAAAGCCCTGTTACAAAACCAGCATACTTAAATACTCCAAGAAGTGACAGATTTATAACTGCTGATAAAAATACAAAAAACTTTGCTGCATTTCTTTTATTCTTGTTTATAAAATATCCAGCCATGCCTCCGTTTACATAATCAACTATTGTTGAAAACAGCATTAAAACAATATATACAGGTTCTCCCCATGCATAAAATACAAGACTGGCAAGAAACAGCACCAGGTTCTTCCAAGTATTCTTAAAACAGCCTGGTGCTATAAAATAAATAACCAGGACACATGGCAGAAAGCGGAATAAAAAAAGCAGGCTGCTAAATACCATATAAGTGTCCCCCGTTTATTTTTTAAACAATGAATTAATAGTATCTGTAATTTTCTTTATTTCTGCTTTATATTCCTCTATAATCTGTTCCTCTGTAGATGTCTCTTCTGAGCTGCTGTCAACATGCCCAAGCAGAAGGAAAAACACATAATCATTTTTTACATATACTTTTGATGCCTGTATTTTTAATAAATTCATAGGATACTGGAGTGTATCATTAATAAGAATATTCCTGTAATCTGTCAACTGCTTTTTAATCTTCTTCTTTGTGTTTTTATTCTTTGCCTTTGCAATTACAAGAGTATCAACATGTGCAGTCATCATAGGAATTTCTGCAATAACATCTGTGTACCATGAAGGCTGTAATCCAAACCTCTCCTTTATCTCATCCTTTGTCAAAGACATATTTGCAAGATAATTCTCACCAAGCAGGTCTGTTATTGCCTTGCGGATTTTCTTAACAGATGGTGTTTTGGCTTTCTTCTTTGCAGCCTCTGCCATAACTGTATTATCATTGAATACTGGTACATGTGCAGCACTTCCCGCTGCTAGTGAAGCTGCCAGTATAACAGCTAACAATTTTTTTCTCATAATTTACCTTCCTTTCTTCATATCGTAATTCTTAAAAGTAAACCAGGCACTAATAACTGGCATAAAAACCTGTTACCAATGCAAATAAGCACTGTGAAGCAAAATATACGCCACAGGTACTATAAGGACAGTATAACTTACTTATACAAATAATACAACCTGTTTTATTTTCCACCAAAATAAAAAAAGTACATTATAACGCCTGTTTTAACAGTAACAAATCTGTTTTTTGTTTAATATAATAATACAACTTAGTTTTTGCCATGAGGTAAATTTATGCTTACAGTAAAACCATACAACAGGCAATTTGCATATGTATACGCCGCACGATGGGCATTTGAAAGAAACCCGTTATTTTATAATTTTACAGGCATTGGGGGTGACTGTACAAGTTTTGTATCACAGTGTATTTATGCTGGATGCTGTGAAATGAATTACAGCAAATCAAATGGCTGGTATTATACAGATGTTAATGACCGTTCACCTTCATGGACAGGTGTATCATTTTTTTACGACTTTATGGTTACAAACCAGCAAAATGGCCCTTTTGGCTATGAAACCAGTATAGACGGGCTGGAAATCGGGGATGCAATACAACTGAAAAACAATATGGACAGATATTACCATACTTTGATAGTAACCGGTTTTGATGAAACAGGCATCCTGGTAAGTGCACATTCAGACGATGCTTTCAACAGGAGGCTTAACAGTTATACCTATGCTGGGGCACGTTATATACATATAGAGGGGTTCCGGGAATACGTAAGGAACAGGGAAGACTGCTTCAATAACTTTTACGAAGGGAAAAGTTTGCATTAAACAGAGGGGATAATTTCCAGTTATCTTTTATTGGTGTTTTGTATAGGTTTACGGACGGTTTTTAATGCCAGAGCCACAATATTCCATACAGGGGCACGCTTCCGCTACGTTAACCCACG